>DATJKM010000343.1:0-15844 GCA_035491515.1 Candidatus Udaeobacter sp.
AAACACCGGCCTGCAGCACTGCATTCAGCATCTCCCCAAGCACCGCTCCCCATACGACCATACCAAACTGCTGCTTGACCTGGGACGTAAAAGCGCCGCAAAACATTCCGCAGAGTAAAGGGGCGTCCCATCTCGGATCAATCCAATGAAAAACGGGATCATAGCTGTACATTTTCCGAATAAAGCCCCAAATGACGGCAATCATTACCGCACACAAAAGCAAATACCCTTTATAACTCCAATCCTCGGAATCTATATAGGTCATTAAGCCCGCCAGTATGAACAAACATGCGCTCACATGAAGCTGGACTTGAATTTGCGGAGGAAATGGCGACCACCATAGGGAAACGTTAAGCAGCAAGACCGTTATGATTCCGAGAAACGCCATCGTTCGACGGCTGATATCTGGTGCCAAATACGATTTCCAGCCCGTCGTGATCAGAATGAACACAATAATTATTATCCAAATCGACACATATCCAGGATTCACGTTATCACCTCTTGTACCCCCTATTATGCACCAAAAAAAAGGAGCTATTCCTGCGATGGCTCGCAGAAACAGCTCCTTGTATAAGAAAATTATTTTATTTAAGGTTTTTAAGCTTATCGCCGAAACGCTCTGCTAGTGAGTAGCTCATGCTCTCGTTGCTCAAGCTTACGTTCGGGTTATCGATTTTCTCGATTTTTGGCGCGCGTGGCGCTCTTTCAGGTCTAGCGCTAGGAGCAGCTTGCTCTGGCGCTTCTTCTGTTTCTTTGATGCTTAGGCTAACGCGTTTCTCAGCAGGGTTGAAGTCAAGAACTTTCGCTTGTACCTCTTGCCCTTCTTGAAGAACTTCGTTAGGTGTCGCAATGTGGCGGTGAGCGATTTGGGAAATGTGAACGAGTCCTTCCACACCTGGAGCGATTTCAACGAAAGCGCCGAAAGGTACGATACGGCGAACAGTTCCTGTTACGATATCGCCAATTGCAAATTGAGCGCCTGCAGTATCCCAAGGACCTGGTTGAGCGGCTTTCAAGCTAAGGCTGATTTTGCCAGCTGCCGGATCAACTTTAAGTACTTTAACACGAACCGCTTGACCTTCAGCAACGACATCCTTCGGATGGGCAACATGCTGCCAGGAAAGCTCGGATACGTGAACAAGACCGTCGATGCCGCCGATATCAACGAATGCGCCGAATGGCGTAAGGCGTTGAACAGTTCCTTCTAGCTCTTGACCAACTTCAAGCGAAGCGATTACTTGCTTTTTGCTTTGCTCGAACTCTGCGTCAAGCACTTCTTTTTGGGAAAGGATTACTTTGTTGTTCTCACGGTCGATTTCTTTAACCTTTACGCGAAGCGTACGGCCTTTGTAATCGGAGAAATCTTCAACAAAGTGACGTTCAACCATAGAAGCCGGAATAAAACCGCGTACGCCTACGTCAGCCACGAGTCCGCCCTTCACAACGTCAGCAACGGCAACTTCGAATACTTCGCCGCTCTCAAAACGCTGCTCGAGCACATCCCATGCTTTCTCGCCGTCAACCAGACGTTTCGAAAGAACTAGCTTTTCTTTCTCGTCGTCGATGCTTACGACTTTAAGCTCAACCTCTTGACCGATTTGAACCGCGTCCGTAGCGTTCTCAATCTGCACTGCAGAAAGCTCGCGAATCGGAATGACACCGTCATATTTATATCCAAGGCTTACATAAGCTTGGTTATCTTCGATTTTGACGATCGTACCTTTAACGGAATCGCCTTTTTTCAAAGACACGAAATTATCCAAAGCGTCTTGGCTAACTTCTTCCGCCACGGATTCTTGCACATTAGTTTCTTCTGACATTGAAATAACCTCCTCAGTTCATACCCCAACTTTATTTAAATCCGCAAGCGCCTAGAGCGAAAGCAGCATTTAAAACATTAATTATCGATTGTTTGCAGCTAACTCGCGAATGCGAGCCATAATGGCATCTGTTACTTGTTCAAGCATATCAGGCGATGATTCCTCAATAATTGCGGTAAGATCAATAGGCTTGCCATAACAAACAATCATTTTGCTAAACGGTCTATACTTGCCAATAATCGCAACGGGAACTACCGCAGCACCGCTGCGCACAGCAATCATGGCTGCGCCCTTCTTAGCCGCTCCAGATTGATTGTTTCGCGAGCCCTCCGGGAATATGCCGAGCACGTTGCCTTCCTTCAGCAAAGTGATCGCAGACTTGATCGCGTCCTTGCTTACGCCGCCGCGCTTAACCGGAAAAGCACCGAAGGAGCGAATGAGAGGCCCGAAGACCGGAATCTTGAACAATTCCTCTTTCGCCATAAAATACACCATACGCTTCACCTTGACGCCAACCGTAGGCGGGTCAAAGTTGCTCAAGTGATTCGAAGCGAGGACGACTGGACCAGTGGCTGGAATGTTTTCCGTGCCTCTTGCTTCCAATCGGAAAAACAGCGTGTAAATGACACGCAGCAGAAAACGAAAAATAAGATATGACATAGTTTACTTCGCCTCCGCCATTTTGGTTCGGCTTAATTTCACAATTGCGAAAATTACTTCGTCAATTGTCATGGCGGTGCTGTCGAGTACGACCGCGTCAGAAGCGCATATTAGCGGTGAAATCTCGCGTTGCTCGTCCAATCGGTCACGCTCTGCAATCTCTTCTTCCAATTGCGCAAGCGTAACGGTTTGGCTGTCCGCAACTTCGCGGTAACGGCGAAGCGCCCGTTCTTTAACGGATGCAGTCAGAAAAATTTTCAATTCCGCATTAGGCAGCACGTGCGAACCAATATCCCGGCCATCCATCACGACACCCTTGCGTTCTGCAAGCTTGCGCTGCATGACTCCAAGTACTTGGCGCACCGTTTCATTCGCCGCAAAATGGGACACCTGAAGCGTCACCTCGCGCGAGCGAATCAATGCGGTTACATTTTCACCATTCACGAATACGGACTGACCTTGTTCACCTGGCTCAAGCTCAATCTCTAAGGATCTTACTAGTTCAGCTAGTTTAGCAGTCTGGTCCGCCGTTACACCTGCTCGCTGAGCGATCAGTGTTACAGCGCGATACATGGAGCCTGTATCGATATATACATATCCTAGCTGCTCGGCGACTTTTCGCGCAACCGTGCTCTTGCCCGCGCCTGCCGGCCCGTCAATGGCAATGTTCATGCAGTTGCTGTCACCTTCGTGATGCACCACTTAAGGTCAACCCCCTTTTAGTAGAGACGGCTGGCCGAATGCATGTAAGAATGCGACGCAAACCTCTCAAGAAAAAAGCAGGCTTTGCCTGCGAACGTGAAAATTATACCACACTATAACCGCAGATGCAAAAGCCGAGCGTCAGTTCAAGCGGGTTCCCTCCCACTGATCCACGCCCGTTAGCCAATGCCGAACAGCATCATTTTGCAAAGCTGCCTGCGAACATACTAATAAAATAACAAGCGTAATAATGATTTTCCGCAAAACGCTGCTAACATCTTCCGTTAACTTAAGCATCTGCTTGCGGCTTCTTTTTTTAAAAATAGGCCTTAGTGACACATGGATTCTCCCCTTCCTCTTTCCGGGTAGTTTTCCATGTTTCACAAATGTTTATTCATCGATTGCGATATTCCAGCTGCTTCTCAAAGCAAAAGCGGATTACCTTCTGTCTTTCTGAGTCGTTGATGCTGACATATTTGATCATAACCTGCTTCTTTCCAGATTTAAGCTCCACAACCCTCACGACTTCCCCACGGAAAAAAGCATGATCAATCAATCCGTTCTTAAATGGAACGAGCAGCCAGCACTCAAGCACCTGCTCTGGCACTAGCGGCCATTTCCTATCGCAAATAAACGAGATTCCTCCGCCGCCAACATCATCGGTCACGCAAACGAATCTCACTTGATTTGACATTTTGACAGCGATCTCAAGCTCCGCCTGCACGCGAAGAAAGCTGCGGCGCTGCACCTTTGTAATGCGGTCTGGTTCAGGTTTGCGGATTTTGATCAGCTTGACGCCGTCTTCCTTGAACCCGAGCACATGCGAATCAAAATAATTTTTTATTCCGTCTTCGGATATAAAAAAAACAGAAAGCTCGTCACCTAAAAACAGCCTTTTGTATCGCCCGGATTTCTCGCTGATCGGAACCTCTATAAGCAAGGCGTCCTCCTGCTCATCGGCAATACGGGACTTGTATTCAATCGTTGCTTCCTCTTCGTCCGAAGAAGCGATCTGATAGTGAAGCATCTGGTTCATTTTAGGCAACAAATTGGCTCCCCCCCATTTACATGCCATTATAACACGTCGATTTGAGGGGAGCCATATCGTTATTTGTCAGAAGCTGCCTTGGAATCGTAGGGAGACATTTCCTCGATCGATTCTTCTAAGCCTGTTTCCGAATTGATGTAGATGCGGTAGAGGGAACCGTTAATTTTTCCTGTGTATTCGTAACATAGCACTTCCTCGCCCAAATCGTTGTCGATCAGAGCCAATTGCTCGGATTGTACTTTCATTTCCGGATTTAACGCTTTGCGCGCCTCGGCTTTCGAAAGGATTGGACTAGGCAGCTTGCGCTTATGATGCTCATAGACATAATCATTTGCTTGCAAGCCCACCGTTTCTCCATTATCGAGCGCAACCTTCACCGTCAGCTTATCCGGGTAAATGAGAACACCGCTTTGCAAGCTAACATAAGTGAAAGCACCCGTGTTTTTGAACATATCGTAGCTTACAGCCTTCATTCCCGAAAATCCGTGCTTATCCAAGAAGGTATCCGCAGAAGCCTTAGCTTTGTCTAGGTCAACCTTTCTCTCTCCGATATCGCGCGGGTTCATAAACCAAATGAGCTGCCCGCCTTTTTGCGTGAAGTCCATTTGCAGTTTTTTGTTTTTCCCCTCGTTTACGGTTGCCGAATAGGAAGCATATTCCGTTCCCTTTGCATTTTCAACAACGCGGATTTCGGCATTCGGTGCATGCGTAAATTTAGCGGCAAGCTTCTTGATATCCTCCGCGCTAACCATTTTCCCGCCCAGCATCTGAATCGTGCGCTTCTGGTACATGCTGCTTACAGAAGGTCCCCAGTTGATCTCAGGATATTCGCTGACCTTCTTGTCAACCGTCTTAAATCCGTCAATGATTGTGTTGTCATTATTCGACTTCTCGGAGGCAAGAGCGATCTCAACGTCCATCCAGCGTAAATTGTTGGCCAGCACATCTCGCTGCATGCCGACGAGATCCTTTGAAATTTGCTCCGAATTAGCGTAGAGCGTCTTCATCGTCTTAAACTCATCCGGCGAAAGCGGCTGCTTTGACAAATCCCGAACAGCTGTTTTGTATGCAAAATTTGCGATACGCGACAAGAAGTCTTCCGCTTCATTGAATGGGAGCAGCGTTAACGGGAGCTGGTTAATCTCGTTTTGCGCTTGGCTGGTTAAACGCCATACATTCACAAGTCCCTTGCGATGATAACTTTGCGAAGTCGAATTGACCGCAAGCGTATTGCCCAGCTGCTGATGCAGCTGCTCGACATGATAAGTCAAGTCATGAAAAGCCCGCTGATACTGGTTTTCAGCCTTGATCAATATCGAGTTTTTTTCTTGATGCTCTTGATAGCCCCAGTAAACAGCGCCGATAAAAAGCAGGGACATAATCGGAAATAGAATTGAACTGAGTCGATGGTACATAATACAAAAGCTCCTTTCTTGTGCAAAACCTGGTTTTAGTTTGGTTTGCCCAAGGGAGCTTTATGCATCCATCTATTTAATTGTAATAGCAGCATGCATTTTGTTTAAAATACGCTATGCTCTTCTATTTCGAGATCATTCGCGTTATTGCAAATGCATTGCTTAAAGCCGGTATCAATCCAGCCTTTCTCTCTTCGTCCGCGCAGCACGAACTTCTCTCCGCACACGTTGCACCGGATCGTTACCTTTATTCTCGCAGCCTCCATAAGCTCCTCCTCAGCCATCATTCAAATGCCGTCATTTCAGGCATTCCTATATAAGGTAAGTATGGACGGATCAGCTACAGTTTAATCTCATCCTCGCGGACAAGAAACCGAAAGGGAGAACGTGAATTTGCATGATTCATCTTGCGCAGGCCCCATATCCAGAGCGCGATCATGAACGGCACGATAAACCACATCCAGTTGGTGCGGACGGTAATCATGATCCAATCGTAGGTGCCGTGCAACAAAACCGGAAGCAATAATGAGATGCTTAAAAAATAAACGCTTCTGTTCTTAGGAGCAAATTTCGCTTTGCCTAAGTAGTAGCCCATCATAATGCCGAATAAGGCATGCCCCGATACCGGAAGCAGCGCGCGAACGAGAAGCGTGCCGAAGGTGGCCGGCGAATAAATGGCATACAATACATTCTCTAGCGTGGCAAAGCCAAGCGAAATCGATGCCGCATACAAGATTCCATCGTAAGGCTCGTCAAATTCCGTATGGTTGTATATGACGTGGTAAAGCACGAACCATTTGACAAATTCCTCGACGCCTGCGGATTCGCCAAAGGCAAACAAAACCGAGTGATCGCCCAGCCAAAGCTGAAGACCGCGTTGAATGACCATAATAGGTACAACGACAAGCAGGCCGAGCACAAATAATCTAACGACCATGTGTATCGGTTCTGCTTCGTAGCGATCCCGTAAATATAAATAAGTAAGCAGCGAAACGCCTGGCGCAACGGCCGCAGTCAAAACAGAAAACAACAGCATTTCGTCCCTACTTTCTTACACCCAGCCACGATAGCGAACGGCCTCGGCCATTTTGCGGACGCCAGCCATATAAGCAGCAAGCCGCATATCGACCTTTCGGGTGCGGTGTATTTCGTACACGTGGTTGAAGCCGCGAATCATCATAAGCTTCAGCTTATCATCCACCTCTTGCTCATCCCAGTAGTACCCCTGATTATTTTGCACCCACTCAAAGTAGGATACGATAACGCCGCCGGCACTTGCGAGCACATCGGGTATGAGCAGGACGCCTCTGTCGCTCAAAATCCGAGTCGCTTCCAGCGTTGTCGGTCCGTTTGCGGCTTCTACAACGATGGATGCCCGTATTTGAGAGGCGTTTTGATCCGTTATTTGATTCTCGATAGCTGCTGGCACAAGAACGTCGCAATCGAGCTCAAGCAGCTGTGAATTCGTAATCGTCTGCGTAAACAGGTTCGTCACATTGCCGAAGGAATCCCGGCGATCCAGCAAATATTCGATATCGAGCCCTTCTTCATTATACAACGCCCCGTTCACATCGGAAATACCTATCACCCTGGCACCGGCCTCATGCATGAATTTGGCAAGGTAGCTTCCCGCGTTTCCAAAGCCCTGAATAACGATTCGGGCATTATTCAACTCTATCCCTTTCAAGCGCAGCGCCTCATGAATCATAATAACGACACCGCGAGCGGTAGCCGTCTCTCTCCCCTTAGAACCGCCCAGAACAAGCGGCTTACCGGTAATAAAGCCCGGGGAGTCGAATTCACGTATCCGGCTGTACTCATCCATCATCCAAGCCATAATTTGCGAGTTTGTCATTACATCAGGCGCAGGGATGTCTTTGCTCGGGCCAACGATTTGACTGACCGCGCGAACATAACCCCGGCTTAACCGCTCCAGCTCCCTGAAGGACATTTGGCGCGGGTCGCATATGACGCCACCCTTTCCTCCGCCGTAGGGCAAGTCTGCGATACCGCATTTCAAGCTCATCCAAATGGATAACGCCTTAACCTCGTTTTCCGAGACGGCCGGATGGAACCGCACGCCGCCCTTCGTTGGACCTACCGCATCATTATGCTGCGAGCGGTACCCCGTAAATACTTTCGTCTTCCCGTCATCCATCCGCACTGGAATACGTACGGTCAGCAGCCTCATCGGCTCCTTCAATAAGTCAATCATATCCTGATCATAGCCAAGTCTTCGCAGCGCTTGCTCAATAACGATTTGAGTAGAATGCAAAACATCGTTTGCTTCATTATCACTCATTCTATACACCGCCTTTGTCTACATCTAATATGAACGCCTTTCCGCTACTGTATTCCATTAGATATTGTAGTTTACATACAAGAAGAGCATCATGCAGACAAGAATCAGCCTGCAGATGCTCTATGCATGTACGTTTGCTTAAAATTTAAAATGATGACATATTTCCCGTACCGCTGATTCGGGCATGATCACTTTACCATACTCTTCCAGCATCGCGTATGTCACTGACGTTGCTTCACCATATTCTGCAAGCAATGCGATAACAGCGTTGTGTCTCGAAGCCTCAATCAAAGCAGGCTCCAACGCTAATATATACTTGCCGTTATAAGAGTACAACCGTCCGTCTTCTGTGAGAGCGGAGCTTTGCAGCTGCTTGCACACCGAAATGACATCCTCGAATTCGCGAAAGGAGTACATCACGACATCGCTTTGCTCCAGCGTAACTTCCATCTCGTATATTTCGTCTTCCGTGTCGTCATCTTCGGTTGCCCGATCGCCTGCATGACTGTTCATTTTGCCACGGGTGACAATCACTACCATTCCTTGAGCGGGGAGGGCAAACACTTCGACCGCTAATGGGCCGCTGGCATCGAATCCAAGTTCACTATATGCTTGATCCATCATTTCACTGAATAGTTCGTGTACTTTTGGAATTTCGCGCCACATGTCGTCCTTCTGGATCCCCCGTTCCAGCAGGTCGTCGAACGTCAGGAAAATCCGTATCTTGTCCTGGCTCAGTCGTTCGATTTTCATGACAGGATCCTCCTCTGCAGCATCTGTTGTAATAGCGTATGAATTTTTTAGTAAGATGTGATCAAATTGACCAAATCATGCTATGTAACTACTTTATCATGTCTTTTCGCCGAATGCACTAATATTGAACGAAAAAAAGAATCGTTTGAGCACTTCGCATCTCTGCTTAGCGACCCTACGATTCCCTGCACCAGCTGCTTTTATTTAATGGGTATGCGCTGACGATTCCGCCTTGATTTTGTCCGCCTCCCGCTTCAGGGCAGGATCACTATTCATAATAGCTTCAATTTGCCCCCAAGCGGCTTCGGATTTTACGGCGGTATCGTCTGAATGCTTTGGGGCAAGATTCACCGCTTCTTCCTTTATCGATTTGCTCATCATTCTCGAAACGGATTTGCGGGTAACATCCGTTATCGCGTTAGCTGCCCAAGACATTGCCCCCGGCTGCCTTCGTGAGATAAACATGGTGGCAGCAGCACCAATCAGTCCTCCAACTAAAAAACCTCTTAATTTCATGTTCACGGACACCTCTTTCCTAGTTCATCTTGCGTATTCATGAGTTAGTTTGACCGCCAGGCAGAGCTCTCATTCTATATAAAATCAGGAAATCATTCTAGCTATCCAAATGGATAAATATGATACAATGAGGTCGCTTTAGCATGATTTAAATTTAGCAATGGAGGGTCAGCAAAATGAAAAGAATCATTCCAATACTCGCCGTCGTTCTTTTAGGGGCGCAGCTTTCGGCCTGTTCCGCTGATCGGCAAACCGAGAATCAGCCTGTATCAACAGAAGCACCAGCCAAGGCAGCAGCACCAACGCAGGAGCCTACAGCTACCCCGGCTTCAATGCCTAATGACGAAACTGCCAATCGGACGGCTCAGCCTTCGGGAGCTGCAGCACCAAGCAGTGATGACGCACTGGCCGCTCCGCTATACCGGATGACTAAAGCCTACCGCTTTGTACCCATCGAAGAAAGCACGACGGACAAAGTTGTATTGTTAACTTTCGATGACGGACCGAAGGATGAATCGATTCTTACCAGCATGCTCGATACGCTGGATAAGCATGGCGCCAAGGCGATCTTTTTTGTCAACGGCTACCGGGTAAAGCAAAATCCTGAGCTCTTAAAGCTGATAAACGAACGCGGCCAGACGATCGGCAATCATTCATGGGACCATATTAATTTAAAAAATGAAACGAAGGAAGTCGTTGAAAAACAAATCGGAGATGTCCAAACCGATGTCGAGGATTTGATCGGCAAAAAACCTATATTTTTCCGGCCTCCATTCGGCTCAGGCGGGGACGTGGTAAGGGAAATAGTAAAAAACCACGGCATGCTGTACATGACGTGGTCAGATGGTTCACTAGACTGGGATAAGTCAACGAAAGATAAGCCCGAAGAAGTCATTCGCAACGTACTGGAGCAGCTACATCCCGGTGCCAACATTCTTATGCATGAGCTGCCATGGACAGCAGCTGCCCTTGAAAAATTGTTAACGGCGCTAGAGGAAAAAGGCTACGGATACATTGATCCTGCTTCCATCGACATTAATCGCTGAATTTCAAACCGTACCAGAATAATCCGCTAACTAAGCAAACGAACAACAGGAACAACAGATTATAATACCATCTCGTTACTTTAGAAATGCTGGAAGGATGTTTTTTTCGCCTAGGCGGCAGAGTCTCTCCTTCAATGGAATCCGTTCCGGTGAAGGACGTTTCTGCCGTCCCTTCATGGTGTCTTGCCGCTCTCGAATTTCCAAACTTCTCTTTCCTGCTCATGACTCCCTCCTGAATCGTATAATTAGCCCCATAATTAAATCAATAAGAAAATGTGCGATAATCGGCGCAATGATAGTGCCTGACTGCATATAGATCCAACCTAAGCCATAGCTGATCGAGAACACCAGTCCAGTCGGAATCCAGTGCTTTAAATAACGGACATGAATCGTTGCAAAAATTATGCTTGTCCAGTAAGGTCCAACCGCATGTTGCAGAGCACCGCGAAAGAGCAGCTCCTCGCATACCGCGACCACGAATGAAATAAGAGCAATATGCCAAACCTTCCGCGTACGGAATATACGATCGTTTACCCCGCCGTCATCACTCGCTTCCTCAGGGACAAAGCGGGAAATCAGCAGGTCAACAACGATTACAGCGGCAGCTAAGCCCACTCCCCAATAAACGAACGCTAACTCCCTCGGAGGCGTAAATAACCGGATCAAATTTTGATGCTGAAATAAAATCCATATGATACCGATAATAAAAGTAAGTACTTGAGTTGCGTATAAATTGATAAGCAGCATGCGGTCGTCAAGCTCGTCAACGGACACCTTGCGAACGCGAATATTTCGAATATCAAATTTCTTCATTGCTTCCCGCCTGTCTGGAACGTTCGTATTTTCTTTTTAGACCTTTTCACCTATACTGATAGAACAAATTGAGGGCATAATTTTTTTTACATAGAAGGAGATAGAGATAGAGATGGAAAAACGATTAACGAAGACCGCAATGTTATTTAGTGTTGGATTTGTGTTTATGCTCGTTTGCACTGTGGGCGCTTTTTTATACGGCATCCAAATCGGTACTGAAAAAACAGAAGCAAAATACGTAACTGCCGACGAAGTCTCTGGGCGGACAGACGCATCTGCAAGTCAATACCAGCAGCAAGATCTTGTCTCTTTCTATCATACTGTATTTTTGCCTTATCGTGAATTTCAAAACGAATGGTTTGATTCTATGGACAAATTATCGCAAGGAAAAACAATTGAAGCAACCTCTATGTTTAAGGATCTGGCCAATCTAGCTAAGTCCAAGGCAAAGGAAGCAAGCTCGATCGACATGCAAAAGTCGCCATTGCTCGGACAATCCCAGGTCAGCTATATACGCAGTCTCAAACTATTCGAAGAAGCAGCAGACAAAGCGGCTGCCAGCACTAAGACACTCACTTATAATAAATTGCAGAAAACGGTGGTACAGGAAAAATCCTATCTTTCCGCCTCTCAATTCGCGCTCTCCGCTCAACAAGCTTATTACTCGGCTATGCTGAAATGGGCAGCCACCGTCGATCTCGATATCCCTCAGGACTATAAGGCACCTGCCATGCTGGAGCTGAGTAAATGGACGAAATTAGAGCTTACGATTAAAAACAAGCTGATGGCCGATCAGCTCTTGACCCGCAAAAAACTTACAGCCTACTATCCACAGGATTTGACAAGCCGCGTTGACGAGTTTGTTGATTCGGGACAAGCGACCAAAATGAAGCTGCGCACCGTGTCGGCGGTTGTTGATCTCCTTATCAATACGGAGGCGGTGCGCACAGGCGATTTCACGGAAAGCAAATCACGTCTTTATCAGCAGGCCCTCCTGCCTCAGCTTCCGTTCTTCTACCCGGAAACGAATTAACCGGCTGCCCGGCAGCTGCTTTCAATCATATTGAAATCCTTTTAACGAGGCTATAGCAGCCATTCCGCCGGTAACGTTGTGGAGGTTGCTGCAGCCTTGTTCTTCTAAGTAGTTGCAAACTGCAACGCTGCGCACGCCATGTGCGCATATGATATAAATCGGCTTAGAATCGTCCAATTCGTTATGACGGACCGGTATCGTATTCATCGGGATTAATACAGAAGCCTCTATATGATAAAAGTCCCATTCGAACTTTTCCCTTACATCTATAATTTGGGTCCGATCAACATTCCCGTTTTCAAGCAAATCAAGCAAAAATTGCGGTGTAACATCTTGCCATTTTGTCACGGATTAAGACCTCCAATGTCGTATTTTGATGCTTATGATGCTTGAATCATAACGAAATTTTCACATTTCGGCAAGTTTGAGGATTGCTTTTGTCCATCTCCTTGCATTAAAATAGAAAAGTCTGAGATCGATGATCAAACTCTCGTCCCGCTGCTGCACAACGGTGCCGGGTAGAGGGTTTTTCTGTTCATATTCAGCGAAGCTTTACGCTTCGCCCTAATTTAGGAGGCATACTTCACATGTTTAAAGTGTTAGTTTCCGATCCAATCAGCGATTTGGGCATTCAGCAGCTTGTTGATGCGTCAGATGTCGCAGTCGACAAAAAACCTGGATTAAGCGAAGACGAATTGGTCGCCATTATCGGCGAATACGATGCGTTGCTCGTACGCAGCCAAACGCGCGTAACACCAAAGATTATGGAAGCCGGCAAGCAGCTTAAAGTAGTTGGCCGTGCAGGCGTTGGTGTTGATAACATCGACCTGAATGCAGCTACTCAGCGCGGTATCATCGTAATCAATGCGCCAGACGGCAATACGATTACGACTTGTGAGCATACCTTTGCCATGATGATGGCGGTTGCCCGCCATATCCCGCAAGCGTACATGAAAACCGTTAACGGTACATGGGATCGCAAATCTTTCCTCGGCGTAGAGCTTCGCGGCAAAACGCTTGGCGTACTCGGCATGGGCCGTATCGGTAGCGAAGTTGCTAAACGCGCAAAAGCTTTCGGTATGGAAATTATGGGCTATGACCCGTTCATGACAGAAGAAAGAGCAGAAAAAATTGGCGTGAAGCTGGCAAGCGTTGACGAAATCGTTCGTAACGCAGATTTCATGACCGTACATACGCCGCTGACTCCTGAAACTCGGCATATGATCGGCAAAAAGCAATTTGAAGTGATGAAGCCCGGCATGCGTATCGTAAACTGCGCACGCGGCGGTATCATCGATGAGATCGCTTTGGTTGACGCAATCGATGCAGGAATAGTAGCTGGCGCAGCATTTGACGTTTTTGAAGTGGAGCCTCCTGCTGAGGATCATCCGTTCTTGACGCATCCGAAAATTATCGTTACGCCGCATCTTGGCGCATCTACAGTAGAAGCGCAAGAAAACGTAGCGATTGACGTATCGGAACAAGTGCTTCATATCCTTCGCAACGAGCCGTTCATCAATGCAGTTAACATGCCTCCGATTCCGGCAAATCTGCGAAACATTCTTCAGCCGTACTTTGTTCTTGGCGAGAAGCTTGGCAGCTTTATTGCTCAATCGACTGAAGGCGCCGTTACTGAAATCGTAGTTGGCTTCGCGGGCGAGCTTGCAGAGGTTGATTCGCAGCCGCTTACGCGCCATATCGTTCGCGGTGTTCTCGCTCATCACCTTGGCTCCGAGAATGTCAATGTCGTCAACTCGATGCACCTTGCGAAAGAACGCGACGTTAATATTGTTATTCAAAAGTCGCATGCTTCGAAGGACTTCACGAATCTCGTTACCGTATCGCTTCGCACGAAGAAGGAAGAGCGCGTCGTATCAGGCACATTATTGACTGGCTACGGTCCTCGCATCGTACAGATCGATAAGTACCCTGTCGACGTTACACCGGAAGGCAATCTCATTCTTATCTCGCATAACGATAAGCCTGGTATTATCGGACGCGTAGGTACGCTGCTCGGCAATAATGACGTTAACATCGCTACGATGCAAGTAGGTCGCCAGCTTGTTGGCGGTTCCGCTATCATGGTGCTTCGAGTTGATAAAGTTACGCCTAAGGATGTGCTTGTTCAACTTACGAACATGCCTGAGCTTAACACAGCAAAAGAAATTACACTTTTTTAATGAATAGCTAACCTTTAAGAAAGAGCCTGCCGGCTAGAACCGGCAAGCTCTTTTTTTGTTTCACGAACAACAAGAATTATCTTCTGCTTTCTACAAAAAAGGCGTTCCCGAAGGAACGCCTTTGACAACTACTGATGAGCTTCGACAGGAAGCAGTAACGTAAATGAAGTGCCTATTCCTTCACTGCTATCGACGACGATTCGTCCATGGTGAAGATCGATTAAGTTCTTGACGATCGCGAGCCCAAGTCCCGTACCGCTTGAAGATCCGCGTTTACGCGCCTTATCCGCCTTGTAGAAGCGTTCGAATATATAAGGTACATCTTCGGAAGGGATACCTTGTCCCTCGTCTCTAACACTAAGCTGAACATACTGGCTGCCATTTACGGTTTCCTCATTGCCTGCGATTGTTATGGACTTACCTGAAGGCGTATGACGCAAAGCATTATCCAGCAAGTTCGTCAGCACCTGTTCAAGCCGGTCCTCATCCGCTTCCTTGACAAGCAATGGCTCCCTCGGCAGATCTGCCAGCAGTTTAACCTCGCGCTCCTTTGCATAAACCTGGAACTTCCGGTGCACGCGCTTCAAAACATGCTTTAGATCGACCTCTTGGAAGTTCATATCGACATGGCCGGCTTCCATACGGGCGATATCGAGAAAATCGTTCACAAGCCTGCCCATTCGCAGCGATTCATCATAGATGACTTGAACCAGTTCCTTACGGTCCTCTTCAGATACGACAATATCATCAAGCAGCGCTTCACTGTAGCCTTGCAGCATGGACAGCGGCGTTCTAATCTCATGCGAAATGTTCGCCACAAAATCTCTTCTCAGCTTCTCGAGCTTGTGCTCCTCTGTCACGTTTCGGATGACGGCAACTGCTCCGCGAACAACGCCTTTAGATTGCAACGGAGCCATCACAACAGACCAAACGCTGCTTAGCACATGAATCTTGTCAGTCGCATCGCGTCCCTCTTCCATAACGCTTTGAAACAGCTCGCGAAGCGGAATCGGAACTTCGGAGTAAGAGGAAGTGCTGTCAAACATATCCTCCTGCCAAGCCAGTTCCATACCCGACCATTGGCTAATGAGCAGGTGACCGCTCGGATTCGTAAGGATCACTCTTCCATCAGCGTCAAATGTAATGACAGAATCACCCATACTCCTCAAAATGCTGGCCAGATGATTTTTCTCATGATTCAGGTCGTGTATAAGCTTATCCAGCTGCTCCGTCATATGATTGAACGTATTCGCGAGCTCACCGATCTCATCACTGGAACGGATGTTAACTCTGGTCGTATAATTCCCCTGAGAGATCGAAACGGCAGCATCCTTAAGCTGAAGCAGCGGCTGCTGAATTTTTTTGGACAAGAAAAAAGCAAAGAAGGTCGATAATAAAAAACCAACAATCGCGGTAAGAACGAACAGAACTTTCACCTGATGCGAGCTATCATGTGAATTGTCATCAAACCAAATATCAACATACTGGAGCAGAAATACACCCACAATTAACAATACAACCGCAACAAGCAGCATAATCGTCGCCCAAAGCTTTCC
>DATJKM010000344.1:0-5535 GCA_035491515.1 Candidatus Udaeobacter sp.
ACAGGTGCCGGAGGAGGAACCATGCTCTGGAGACTGTGCGAACAGTGGCGGAACAACGGTAAACGGATTGGCATTATCGAAAGAGGAAACATTGTCATGCCAACGCATGGCCGGAACCTTCCAATGATGAATCGCACACGTCTTGAACAATATTACCGGTACATATCAAAACCATTGCAAGGCTCCTTACCGGAGTTTATAGGGGCAAGAGAGGTTAGTTGTCTTGGGGGAAGAACCGTATTCTGGGATTTAGTTACTTCTCGCTTGGATTTGTCCCTGCTTCCGGATTGGCCGGTTCCGATTCGTGAAATGGACACCTATTATGCCATGGCCGAGCGGGTCATGAATGTCACCCAAGAATATGCCAAAGGTTCTTCGTTAACGGAGAGTTTGCTCACTCGACTGCAGCAAGGCGGTTTTCCCGAATCGAGATATATGCCGATAGCTGCTGATCTTCAGCCGACAAAATTCGGGGAAGTTCACGCGGATGTTTTTTTCAGTTCTTTTTCTCTTCTTGCTAAAGCTTCATTTCTAAGAGCATTCGATTTGGCTATAAACGCCCGTGCTGTTCAAGTGCTGGTCGATCAGGGGAAAGCAACCGGCGTTAAGGTCATGTCTCCGGATATGAGTACGTATACGCTCAAAGCCAAAACGGTCGTATTGTCAGCGAGTACGTATGAAACTCCGCGTTTGCTGCTCAATTCGGGTATCGAGGGAGGGGCGGTCGGCCATTATATGACAAATCAAGTTTTTATGCTGGCTCCTGGAAAAGTAAGGCGCAGCGAGTTCACGGACATTGCTGGAACTCTCGCTATATTAATTACTGGAACGCCGGAAAAGCCCTATCAGATCCGTCTGATAGGACCGAGCGGTTATGATTGGTATCCATCTTCTCAAGAAAAACCGTTCTTGGAGGATCTGGACATTTTTCTCCAATGTTTTGGTAAGATTGCTCCACGGTATGAAAACAGGGTCAGTCTCAACCCTAACAGAAAAGATGAATACGGAGTACCGGAAATAGAAGTATTCTTTTCTTTTAGTGAAGCAGAACAAACCGAAATTCAAAAAATGTTGGAAACTGTTAAGCAGATTTCTTCCGCCACCGATATCATCTTTGGTGAAATCTGCCTTTTACCTACCGGAGATTTGCATCACACTTCGGGTACGTGCCGTATGGGGGATGATCCTTCGACATCGGTCACGGATCAGTACGGTCAAGTTCACGGCATTTCCGGGCTGTATGTGGCCGACAACAGTGTTTTGCCTTTAATCGGGTCCGGAAATCCAACGTTGACTACAGTTGCGCTAGCCATTCGAACGGCAGATCATATCGTCACGCTATCTTGAATAATTCATGTTAGCACCACTTCAATGGGACGAATTACCATGTGTATTTGTACTTGAGAAATCGATTCATCTCCGCCTTACTGCGTTGAAGGGGAAGTCTTCTCGACTAAGATGATAAATGCCAGCTTTCGGCTAGGTGCAACCGGCTTGAAATACCTACCGGTGATTCGTTTATTTTATATTGCATAAATAATTATCATATTGTATATTTATGCAATAGAATAAACACTCGGGAGGCTCGTCATGATTCAATTGGAAAAATCGCTAACTGCATCTTTATTGAGAAAAGCGGAAAATTCGGTCTTAAATACGGCACACCGTCCCAGCCTTGTGATGGAGCGCGGTGAAGGGATGTATTTGTGGGATACGGATGGAAAACGCTACTTGGACTTTGTCGGCGGCTGGGCGGTCGCCAGCTTGGGGCATTCCCCTGCTGCCATTCAGAAGGCCTTATCGCGTCAAGCTTCAACGCTCGTTCATGCCAGCCCCGGTTACTATAATCGGCCTATGATTGAATTCGCGGATCTGCTGACGAACATGAGCAACATGGATAAAGCTTTCTTCGCCAGCAGCGGCGCCGAGGCGAACGAAAGCGCCATAAAGCTCGCAAGAAAGCATGGCGCTGTCAACCTGAATGGGGCGTATGAGATTATTACATTAACGAATAGCTTTCACGGGCGCTCGCTGGCGACGATGTCAGCGACCGGCAAGGCGAAGTGGAAGGAGCTTTTCGCTCCCAAGGTAGACGGCTTTAAGCATGTCCCGATCAATGACCTTGATGCTTGCTTCGCTGCGGTCAACAATCATACATGCGCAATTATGGTTGAGCTCGTACAGGGTGAAGGCGGCGTTCATGCTGTGGATGAATCCTATTTATATGGCCTTCGCAAAATATGCGATATGTACGGCATGCTGCTTATTTTCGATGAAATTCAGACAGGGATGGGGAGAACAGGCAAGCTCTTCGCTTACGAGCATTACGGTATTGAACCGGATGTGTTGACGCTTGGCAAAGGAATCGGCGGCGGCTTTCCGCTATCGGCCATGCTGACGAAAAGCAAATACGATCTGTTCGAGCCGGGCGATCAAGGCGGAACCTACACGGGAGCGCCGCTCGCAATGGCTGTAGGCTATGCCGTGCTTCGGGAGCTGCTGGAGCAAAACTTGGCAGGCAACGCTAAGACGCAAGGGCAGTATTTGGCGAACGGCCTGCACAAGCTTTCCCGTGACTTCCCGATTTCAGCCATTCGCGGCAAAGGACTGCTGCTAGCGTTCGACGTACCGGAAGCAGCAGGTTCGGAGCTTGCCGCTATTTGCCTGCGCGAGGGCTTGCTCATTAACTCGCCAAATCCGTCAACGGTTCGTCTCGTACCTCCGTTAATCGTGACGCAGAAGGACATCGATGACATGCTTAGCATTTTGCGCCGCGCTTTTGGCCAGCTGCAAGCCGCTTAACGGGATTGCGAATGTTGGATAAGCCGCTTGGCATACCCTATTACGATTGAAATGTGCCTATTAGCAGGAGGACCTTCACTTTGCTTAAACGAGCGAGAGCTGCCCGAAACAAAGAATTTACGGTCTACGTGATTCCCGCATGGAAATGGAAAGAGTTTATCGCCTTCGAGCTCATTGGCGGCACAGCGTTCTATTTGCTTTGCAGAAAAACGGCTAATTCCGAGTTATTCGGTATCGCCGCCAACATAGCCGGGCCGCAAATGCTCAAATATGTGATGGCTGCTTACCGGATCAACACAAAAAACGTTCCGCAGTTTCCGCCGGACTAGCGGAAATGCAGAACGTTTCTTAAGAGCTAAAAGCCGAAGTAAGCTTTCGCATTGCGGTAGGAAATGTTTTGAACCATCTCGCCAAGCAGCTCCATATCCAGCGGCGCCTCGCCATTTTCGACCCATTCACCTAGCAGATTGCAGAGCAGGCGTCTGAAATATTCATGTCTGGTGTACGAGAGGAAGCTGCGGGAATCGGTCAGCATGCCGACAAAGCGGCTAAGCAGTCCCATATCAGCAAGCGCATTCATCTGGTCCAGCATACCGTTTTTTGTATCGTTGAACCACCACGCCGAACCAAGCTGTATTTTGCCCGGCACCCCGCCGCCCTGGAAGCTTCCGATCAACGAGCCAAGCACATCATTATCCTTCGCATTAAGCGAATAAAGAATCGTTTTCGGAAGCGCATCGTCTGTATCCAGCGCATCAAGCAGCTTCGCAAGCGGGTATGCCACTGCGCTGTCGTTGATCGAGTCGAAGCCGGTATCCGGTCCCAGCTTGCCGAACATGCGTGAGCTGTTGTTTCTTGCCGCGTTAATATGGAATTGCATCGCCCATCCACGCTCGGCATATAAGCGTCCCAGGAAGAGCAGCGTATACGTTTTGTATTGCTTCTCTTCATCCAGACTAACCGGTTCCCCGTTCAAGGCTTTGGCGAAAATAGCCGCAGCAGCATCCTTCGTCGTCTCGGCGTAAGCAACGTAATCAAGCGCATGGTCGGATACTTTGCAGCCGGCCTCGTCGAAAAACTTCACTCTCGCCGCAAGCGCAGCAAGCAAAGCATCATAGCTGTCGATCGTGCTGGACACCGCAGCCTCAAGCTTGCCGATCCACTCTAGAAACGTTGCTCGGTTTATCTCCAGCGCTTTGTCCGGCCGGAACGACGGCAGCACCTGCACGTTGAAATCTTCCAGCTTCTTGATCGCGATATGATACTCAAGCGAATCAACCGGATCATCTGTCGTGCAAATGACCTCGACATTAGACATCTTGATCAAATCGCGCGCTTTAAACCCGCCAGTCGCCAGCTTCGCATTAACCTGCTCCCAAATCGCCGGCGCATTTTTCTCATTAATAAGCTCTTCTACACCAAAATAACGGCGGAGCTCTAAATGCGACCATTGATAGAGCGGATTTCCGATCGTTTGCGGAACCGTTTTCGCCCAAGCCTCGAAGCGGTCGTAATCGGTCACGCCTTCGCCGCCCGTTATGTAGCGCTCCTCTATTCCATTCGCGCGCAGCGCCCGCCATTTATAGTGATCGCCATACAGCCAAGCCTCCGTAAGGTTCGCAAAGCTCGTATTCTCGAATATTTGCTGCGGACTTAGATGGCAGTGATAATCTATAATCGGCATGTCCTTCGCAAAATCATGAAATAACCGTCTCGCCGTTTCATTCGATAACAAAAAATGGTCGTCCAAAAAAGGCTTCATTCCCGTCTTCCCCCTTTCGCTATTTTTGAAACTTCACTAGATCATCAATCTGCACGGCTAGCCCGGTTTGAATCGAACGGTTCGCTGCTATGCCGGTAAGAATCGATCTCGCTCCGTCAATATGATTAGCCGCCCGGTTAAACGGGTCCTCCACAGGCGATCCAAACAAATCGTTCAGCAATACGGGATCACCGCCGCCATGACCGCCGACGCCTTCCTCTACCTCGGCCTCATACGGAGCCGCAAACATGGGGAACACTTTAATCGTTTGTTCCTTCAGCGCGCCCTCTTGCGATTTCTCTCCGCCGGAATTAACGTACGATTGCTCGACGATATTCATCTCAATGCGGCCCTTCGTTCCGTTAAATGCGATGCGATAGCCTTCCCAAGGCAAGTAAGCGTTTAAGGAATACGTTAAGATCGCGTTGTTTTTGTAGCGGACGAGCACGCCCATCGTGTCTTCAATATTAATGCCGTCCCCGAACACGCTCTGATCGCGGCGATAGCCGTCCTCATGCTCCGCATCCAAATACATCGCTTTTAAATGATCATTTTTATCCAAATGCAGCGCAAAAGGATCGTTCTCGGCAACCGGATTGCCTGTCGCGCGCTCATAAAATTGTGTTTCGCCGCGCTGCTCCGCATTTTCGCGCCCATAGAACAACAGATCTCCGTAAGCAAACACCGATTCCGGCTGCGAGCCGATCCAGAAATTGACGAGATCGAAGTGATGCGTCGACTTATGCACGAGCAAGCCGCCGCTGTTTTGCTTGTTGCGATGCCATCTGCGGAAGTAATCGGCGCCGTGCTGCGTATTGAGCAGCCATTCGAAGTGAACGGAGGTTACTTTGCCGATCGTACCGCTTGCAATAAGCTCTCTAGCCTTCGTATGATGCGGCGCATAGCGGTAGTTGAATGTTACCCGCACACGTCTGCCCGTCCGCTCAACCGCGTCCAAAATTTCCTGGCAT
>DATJKM010000345.1:0-4393 GCA_035491515.1 Candidatus Udaeobacter sp.
TTCAACCGGAGTCACTCCTTTCTTTCTTTAGAGGAAACTGCCGGCTGAATCGGAATTGGCCGGCAGTAACCGTATTCGATAATCATCAGGCTTCGGTCTGTCGCCTTCCATGTCCGTTTGCACCCCTTTTTAGTGGAATTGACGTAATAATTCTTGTCTAGTATACTCCTGCATCAGCTTTACATTCAAGCATAAAAACGACGCTTTTTCGGCTATATCTTTAGTTTATGCAAAGGACCTTCTTGACGCGATTGTCAGAATGCATTAAAGTGAAATTGAAATGAAACCGCGGAAAATTGAATAGACTACTTTCTTATCAAGAGCAGGCGGAGGGACTAGCCCGATGAAGCCCGGCAACCGGCGTGAAATACGCACGGTGCTAATTCTTGCGGAAACCATTAAGTTTCTGAGAGATGAGGGAGGCGGATGGCTTCTTTACTGAGCATACGACCTTTTCTCACAGCAGAAAGGGTCTTTTTCTTGTTCAAGCGGTCATACTGCCTAAAGAGGAGTGAACAACATGCCAATTAAAGTACCAGACAACTTACCGGCAAAAGAAATTTTAAGTAACGAGAACATTTTCGTCATGGATGAGAGCGTCGCCTATCACCAGGATATTAGGCCGCTTCGCATTGCCATCCTAAACTTAATGCCGACTAAGGAAACAACTGAAACGCAGCTGCTGAGGCTTATAGGCAACACACCGCTGCAGGTCGAGGTCGTATTGCTGCACCCCAAAACGCATACTTCGAAAAATACATCGGCCGAACATTTGGAATCCTTTTATAAAACGTTTGACGAGATCTCGCATGAATATTATGACGGGCTCATCATTACGGGCGCACCAGTAGAGCATTTGCCTTTTGAGGAAGTCAACTACTGGGAAGAGCTGAAGGAAATAATGGATTGGAGCGCTAAGCGGGTAACTTCTACGTTCCATATTTGTTGGGCAGCGCAGGCTGGTCTTTACCACCATTACAATGTGCCGAAATATAATTTGGACAGCAAAATGTTCGGGGTATATCCGCACACCGTCGAGAAACGCAATGTTAGCCTGCTGCGCGGCTTTGATGAAATGTTTTTCGTGCCGCAATCGCGTCATACCGAGGTGCGCCGCGAGGATATCGAGCCGATCGAGACGCTGGATATTTTATCGGATTCAACGGATTCCGGTGTATATATCGTCGCTTCTAAGGATGGCAGACAAATTTTTGTTACGGGCCATTCCGAATACGATCCGACGTCGCTTAAGTTCGAATATGACCGTGATAAGGCCAAAGGACTCCGCATTGACGTGCCGAAAAACTATTTCCCGGGAGATAATCCGGAAAGCCTGCCGCTTTCGACTTGGCGCGCGCATGCGAACCTGTTATTCTCGAACTGGCTTAACTATTATGTATACCAGCAAACACCGTTTGATTTAGGTGCAGGCATTTAACAATAGACGAGGGAGTGCTCCACAACAATGAAGATTGAAAGTCATTTAGCTCAAATCGGTTCCATTAAAGAGCCTGTAACCGGAGCGGTAAGCTTTCCAGTGTACCAGGCAACCGCATTCCGCCATCCTAAGCTCGGAGAAAGCACAGGATTTGATTATGCACGTACGAAAAGCCCGACAAGAGCGGTGCTTGAGGAAGCGGCTGCGCAGCTGGAATCGGGCGATGCAGCCTTTGCCTGCAGCTCCGGCATGGCTGCGCTGCAAACGATATTCGCCTTATTCAGCCAAGGAGATCATCTGATCGTATCGCTTGATTTGTACGGAGGTACTTACCGCCTGCTGGAGCGGATTATGTCAAGATTCGGCGTAACGGCTTCTTATGTGGACACGAACGACATCGATGCGATGTCGGCATTATGGACGCCGAATACGAAAGCGGTTCTGATCGAAACGCCGACTAATCCGCTCATGATGATTACGGACATCGAGCGGGTAGCAGCATGGGCAAAGTCTAAGGGCTTGCTGACGATCGTGGATAACACGCTGCTTACGCCGTTTTTCCAGCGTCCAATTGAGCTGGGAGCAGACATTATCATTCATAGCGCAACCAAATATTTGGGCGGCCATAATGACGTGCTGGCCGGCCTCATCGTTACGAAAGGCAAGGAGCTGTCAGACGAGATGGCCTTCCTTCACAACTCCATTGGAGCTGTTCTCGGACCGCAGGATTCATGGCTGCTCATGAGAGGGATGAAGACGCTGGCGCTGCGGATGGAGCGTCACCAATACAATGCGACTGCGATTGCAAATTATTTGCTTGAGCACCCCGCAGTTGAGGATGTTTATTATCCGGCGCTGCCGCATCATCCCGGACATGATGTTCAGAATAGACAGTCCTCCGGCAATACGGGCATTTTCTCCTTCCGCCTGAAGGACGCCCGTTACGTAGAGCCTATTTTGCGCCATATTAAGCTGATTGCCTTTGCTGAGAGCCTGGGCGGCGTTGAGTCTCTAATGACATATCCGGCTGTTCAGACGCATGCGGATATCCCGCTTGAAATTCGTCAAGCTATCGGTGTCGACGACCGTCTGCTGCGCTTCTCGGTCGGTATCGAGCATGCCGACGATTTGATTGGGGACTTAGAGCAAGCGCTGGCAGCGGCTAAACGCGAAATTGAGGAGGGTCAATAACCGATGAGTAATGATAACAACAAATCGAAGCCTCAAGATCGGCGTTTTGCAACGAAACTGCTCCATTTCGGCGCAGAGATTGATGAGCATACTGGTGCATCAAGCGTGCCCATCTATCAAGCTTCGACGTTTCATCATCATGATATTTTCAATCCGCCGCAATACGATTACAGCCGCTCAGGCAATCCTACCCGCCAGGCGCTTGAGGATTATATCGCGCTGCTTGAGGGTGGAGCCCGCGGTTTGGCGTTCGCATCAGGCATGGCCGCGATATCGACGACCTTTCTGCTGCTGTCTGCCGGAGAGCATGTTATCGTAACAGAGGACGTATACGGCGGGACGTACCGCCTGCTTACGACGATTCTAGACCGGCTTGGCATTGAGTCTACGTTCGTCGATATGACCGATTTCGAAGCGGTTAAAGCTGCGCGTAAACCAAATACAAAAGCGGTATTCATGGAGACGCCTTCGAATCCGACGCTCAAAATTACGAATATTGCAGAGACGACGGCATGGGCGAAGGAGCATGGTCTGCTCACGATGCTGGATAATACGTTTATGACTCCTTATCACCAGCGTCCGATCGAGCATGGTGTCGATATCGTACTGCACAGCGCGACGAAGTTTCTGAGCGGCCATAGCGATGTGCTGGCAGGTCTTGCAGTTACCGCTGACGAGGGACTCGGCAAACGCTTGAAGCAGCTTCAAAACGGTATGGGAACTGTTCTAAGCGCGCAGGAGTCGTGGCTGCTGATGCGCGGCATGAAAACGCTGAAGGCGCGGATGGAGTATAGCGAGCACAGCGCGCGCAGATTGGCAGAATGGCTTTCGGGACATAAGGATGTAACTGCTGTTTATTATCCAGGCCTAGCTAACCATCCGGGCCGGGCTATACATGAGAAGCAATCGCTTGGGTACGGCGCTGTCGTATCCTTCGATGTGGGCAGCGGGGAACGTGCCAAATCGCTGCTGAGCAAGGTTCAACTTCCTCTGGTAGCTGTCAGCTTAGGTGCGGTAGAGAGTATTTTATCCTACCCGGCGATGATGTCGCATGCGGCAATGCCTAAGGAAGTGCGTCATGAGCGCGGCATAACAGACGGCTTGGTTCGTTACTCGGTAGGCTTAGAGGATATCGAGGATCTGATCGAGGATTTGGATCAAGCGCTTCGCGCTTAATTGGGACGAAATGAAAGAAAAGCACGGTTGTTCTAACGGACACGCCGTGTTTTTCCTTATTTCAGGCCGAGAGGGCATCATATGGCAAGTGACTTGGAGCAGAGATCTATGTTAGGATAAAGTGATTGTCTACTAAGAACGGAACTAAGGAGGTCTTGCGGAATGGGAACGTTAGACCATATTTTGGATAAGGCATTGCGCGGAGAGCGAATTGAGCTTGAAGAAGGCATGGAGCTGTTAGCTTCGGATCAGATCGAGAAGATGGGACATGTAGCTAATCAGATCATGCTGAAGCATCATCCTGAACCGATAACGACATTTGTCGTTGGCCGAAATGTTAACTACACGAACGTATGTGATGTCTATTGCCGTTTTTGCGCGTTTTACCGTGCTCCGGGCTCTAAGGAAGGTTACGTACTGCCTGATGAGACCATCTTGAATAAAATACAAGAGACGGTTAACGTTGGCGGTACCGAAATTTTGATGCAGGGCGGTACAAATCCTAATTTGCCGTTTACGTATTATTTGGACCTGCTTCGCAAAATTAAGCAGCACTTTCCAGACATTACGATGCACTCGTTCTCGCCT
>DATJKM010000346.1:0-17089 GCA_035491515.1 Candidatus Udaeobacter sp.
ATTGTGGAGAGTAATCTTGAGCATCGCCGTCAGGAGGCTGCCAAAATCGAAGCCATGATCAGCGAGGAAATAGATCTGTTTGAGCAATGGTATAAAACGCTTGGCGTGGTTCCTCTTATTAGAGCGCTGCAAACGAAAGCAGCAAGCATTCATGAGGAAACGATGAACAGCTTGACCAATAAGCTGCCTGACCTTGACGAGCATGAGCTCAAGGTCATCCGCAAGCTTACGAAGAGCATTGTTAATCAAATGATGCAGGATCCGATTATACGCATCAAAGAAATGGCCGGCGAGAAGCGATCAGACGAAGCGATGGATATGTTCGTCAAGCTGTTTGCGCTGGAGAATGAGCTTGCTAAGACGCGTCAAGCGGAGCTTGAAACGGCAACAGATACTGTCGCTGCAGCAAAAAAGAAAAACGTTCAACCCCATGCAGCCGCGGCGGTATTAGCACCTATTACAAGATAGAGGGCCGCAATGTGGAGGAGCTATGGTGACGCAAAACTTTTTATATGATGCGATACTTTATATTTACGCCCTGAGCCTGCTGTTTTATTTCTCCGACTTCATGAACGCAAGTCGGAGAGCAAAACGGATGGGTACAGGGCTGCTTATTTTTGTTTGGGTTTTACAGACTGGTTATTTGGTTTCCCGCATCGTATCCCATCTGCAAATGACCGCTGTAACGGCGTTTGAGTACTGGTTAGGCTTTTCCTGGCTTCTAGTCACCATATCGTTGGTAATTAGCCGGTTTATAAAAATTGATTTCGTCGTGTTCTTTGTAAATGTAATCAGCTTTGCGGTGTTAGCGCTCAACCTCTACAGCAACCCCGGTGACGGTGAATCGCTTGCGGTTTGGGAAACGACGAGAGATCTATTGTACATTCATATCAGCCTCGTCCTCTGCGCATACGCGGCTCTGACGCTTGGAGCCTTATTCGCTGGAATGTATATGTTTTTGCATAATCAGTTAAAACGAAAGCGGTGGACCAACTTCGTGCGCAGGCTGCCGAGTTTGGACATCATTGAGCGCTATGGGGACCGGGCGGTCATTATCGGCGTCCCGCTGCTGGCGATGTCACTCGCAATAGCGGTAACCTCATTGCTCGTCGAAGGGCGAGCCGCGCTTCTGCTTGATTGGAAGGTGCTGTCATCCTTTGGAACTTTGATTATGTATATTATTTACGTGTATCAAAGAGCAAGGCTGAAACGGCCCGGCTTTCAATTGGCGAGGTTGTATATTTTTTCGTTTAGCTTGCTGCTCTTAAATTTATTTTCCAATTATTTTTCCTCATTTCATTAACGAATCGAACGAGGTAACTGGGAGGTACTGCTCCAATGAATGGATTTTATCCGGTCGTCTTACAGCTGAAAGGCAAACGGTGCGTTGTCTTTGGCGGCGGCGGCATCGCTCAGCGAAAGCTGAAGGGACTTTTGGAAGCAGGGGCCGATGATGTATGGGTGGTCAGCCCGTCGTTCACAAAGGCAATTGAGAGCTTAATCGCTGAAGGGAAGATCCGCAGCTGGCAGCGCGAATATAGGGAAGATGACCTGCTCGGGGCATGGCTGGTTTTTGCAGCAACAAATGATAACCGGGTAAATGCGGCGATAGCGGCTGATGGGAAACGGCTTGGCATTTTGGTAAATGCGGCGGATGAATCGAGCAACAGCTCATTCATTTCTCCCTCCATCGTCAGGCGGGGAGATTTATTGCTTGCTGTTACCGCTTCTGGCGCAAGTCCCGCTTTGTCGCAGCGAATTAAGCAGGAGCTGGCAGAGCAATACGGACCGGAATATGAAGAAATAACTGCGCGGCTTCGCCGCTTGCGTGAGCGCGCACGAAGCAGAATACTTGATGAGCATGACAGACAGACCGTGTTGCAGCTTGCGGCCGAAGAGGTCTTGCAGCAGAAGCGGAACAACATTGACATAGATGAGTGGCTGCAAAGCCTGCTTCATCGGATAGACAGGGGGCTTACATAATGGCAACAACAAATCAGGGGCAGAGAGTGATCGTCGTAGGAACAAGGCAAAGTGCACTCGCTTTGACACAAACGGGACAAGTTATCGATGAGCTGAAACGAATTAGCGAAAAGCATGGCTTCGATTATTCCTTCGAGGTGAAAAAAATAGTGACAAAGGGTGACCGGATACTCGATGTCACACTGTCCAAGGTTGGCGGCAAAGGACTATTCGTCAAGGAGATCGAACAAGCGCTCGTTGACGGGGTAATCGATTTGGCTGTTCACAGCATGAAGGACATGCCTTACGAGCTGCCGGAAGGGTTAATGAATGGCGCGATTCCAAAGCGTGTCGATCCAAGGGATTGCCTGGTTATGCGCCAGGGAAGCAGCATGGATGACTTGCCGCTTGGCGCGCGCGTTGGAACGAGCAGCCTGCGTCGTTCAAGCCAGCTCAAAAACGCGAGACCGGATCTTCAACTTGAATCCATTCGGGGCAACATCGATTCCCGTATTCGCAAATTGGAAACCGAAGGCTTTGATGCGGTTGTGCTTGCTGCTGCAGGACTTACGCGCATGGGCTGGCAAGACCGTATTTCCTCAAATATACCTGTAGATGTATGTCTGCCTGCTGTAGGCCAAGGCGCTCTCGGCATTGAATGCCGAGAGAACGACGGGCAGATTCGGGAATTGCTGGCACTAATCAATGACAATGAGACCGAACTGACTGTACGCGCTGAGCGCAGCTTTCTGGGCACCTTGAACGGCGGCTGCCAAGTACCGATTGGCGCATATTGCGTGCTCGGCGAAGAAGATGAAGGCCCTGACGGGAAACGCCAGCTGGTGATGACGGGTATGGTAGGATCGCCGGACGGCTCGACAATTTTGAAGGAAATAAAGCAGGGTGCGGACCCTGAGCAGCTTGGACGGGATGTTGCAGCTGCGCTCATTGCACGCGGTGCAGACCGCATTTTAGCTGAAATTGGGGGATGATTAGCTTGGATAAGGGGAAGGTTTATTTGGTTGGCGCCGGACCAGGAGATCCGAAGCTGATTACTGTGCGCGGACTGCAATGTTTAGAGGCTTGCGACGTTGTCGTATATGACCGTTTAGCAAGCCCTAGGCTGCTTCGGCATGTGAAGCCGGGAACGGAGCAGATTTACGTCGGCAAGCTGCCGGACCGCCATACGATGAAGCAGGAGGAGATTAACCAGCTCCTCGTGGACCTGGCGCTGCAAGGCAAGACGGTTACCCGTTTGAAAGGCGGAGATCCTACAATTTTTGGACGGGTTGGCGAAGAGGCGGAGCTGCTCTATGATAACGGGATTGAGTTCGAAATCATTCCCGGCATCACTTCGGCTATCGCCGTTCCCGCTTATGCGGGTATTCCGGTCACGCATCGTGACCTCGCTTCATCCTTATCCATCATAACAGGCCATGAGAGCCCGGATAAGCTGGACCGCTCCATTCACTGGGATAAAGTTACTAATGCAACGGGAACCCTTATTTTCCTGATGGGCGTCTCCAAAATAGGATACATAGCCGAGCAGCTTATCAAGCACGGCAAACCGCCACAAACGCCGGTTGCGCTCATCCGCTGGGGAACAAGAGTCGAGCAGCGTACCATTGTCGGCACGCTTGAAACGATTGAGGCGATCGTTAAAGAGGCTAACTTCCAGCCGCCTGCCGTCATCGTCGTCGGCGAGGTTGTCTTGCAGCGTGAGAAGCTGCAATGGTATGAGAAAAAGCCGCTCTTCGGCTTGCGGATACTGGTTACGCGCGCTAGAGCGCAGGCGAGCGAGCTAGCGGATCAGATTGAAACGCTCGGCGGAGAGCCCTGCGAGTTTCCCGTCATTGAGACGATCGAGCCTTCTGATCCGGCTGTTATTGAATTACTGCGTGAGCAGCTGGAGCAAGCGGAGCAATATCAATGGCTCATGTTTACGAGTGTAAACGGCGTTGAGTTTTTCTTCGGATGGCTTCGTAAATTTCAAATCGACATCAGAAGGTTTTTTGGCGCCAAAATTGCAGCGGTTGGTCCGAAGACGGCAGAAGCACTTGCGCAGCGGGGCTTAATGGCCGAAGAGCTGCCTGTGAAATTCCACGCGGAAGGGCTGCTTGAGCAGCTTGGTCCACAGCTGAAGGCCGGTGAACGAGTGCTGCTGCCGCGAGGCGATCTAGCGCGTGAAGTATTGCCGCGCGAGCTGAAGGCTAAAGGGCTAATTCCTACGGAAATAGACGTGTATGAAACAGTGCTTGCAGATCAACAGGATGAGCTGGCACTCGATTGGATACGCGAGAAAGAGATTCACATGATCACGTTCACGAGCTCGTCAACGGTGACAAACCTGCTGGAGGTATTGAAACGCAAGGGGATATCGAATCCCGCGGAATTGCTGGCGGATATTCCGGTTGCGAGCATTGGACCCATTACAACGCAGACGGCTGTTGAAGCAGGCTTGAAGGTTGCGATTGAGCCGGATGATTCAACGCTGGACGGGCTGCTCCAAGCGATCGTCGATTATCAGCTTAGCAGCAAGCCATTACAGTAAGGGAGGAATAATGAGCTATGGGTTTCCCGACAGTCAGAAATCGCAGATTGCGCAAAACGTCCGCTCTCCGGAGTCTGGTAAGAGAAACGGTGCTGAGCGCAAATGATTTTATATATCCGATCTTCGTTACTTACGGTCAAAACATTAAAGATGAAATTCCATCGATGCCGGGAGTGTATCATTTCTCCATGGATCGCCTGGAGGAAGAAATTCGAGATGTCGTAGCTGCCGGCATTCAATCCGTTCTGCTATTCGGCATTCCAGAGCATAAGGATGCGATAGGCACTTCCGCGTATGATGCGAATGGTATTGTTCAGCAAGCGATTAGAGCTGTCAAAGAGTGGGCGCCGGAGCTTGTCGTCATTGCGGACACCTGTTTATGCCAATTCACCGATCACGGTCATTGCGGTATCGTTCATATCCACGAGGAATCCGGGATAGCTGAAGTCGATAACGATTCTTCACTGGATCTGCTCGTACAGACTGCCGTATCGCAAGCAGAGGCCGGGGCTGATATTATCGCGCCTTCGAACATGATGGACGGCTTTGTGCTCGCCATTCGAGAAGGGCTGGATGAAGCAGGCTATAGCGATATTCCTATTCTTTCGTACTCTGTAAAATTTGCTTCCGCTTATTATGGTCCATTCCGTGATGCCGCTCATTCGGCGCCGCAATTCGGCGATCGCAAGACGTACCAGATGGACCCTGCGAACGTGCGCGAAGCACTGCGCGAAGCGGAATCAGATATTGCCGAGGGCGCTGACATGATTATGGTAAAGCCTGCGTTAGCTTATTTGGACATACTAAGACTGCTTAAGGATAAATATAATTTGCCTGTTGCCACTTATAACGTAAGTGCAGAATATTCGATGGTAAAGGCCGCTGCTGCCAATGGATGGATTGATGAACGTGCGGTCGTACTTGAAACTTTAACGGGTATGAAGCGTGCCGGCGCTGATCTGATCATTACGTACCATGCAAAGGACGCGGCTCGTTGGTTGAGAGGAGAGGGGTAAGCAGATGAGTGATCAGTCGGGCCTTAGAAATGACGCGCGCTCGGTGGCTGCATTCGCAAGAGCGAAGCAAGTCATACCAGGCGGAGTGAACAGTCCCGTTAGAGCGTTTAAATCGGTTGGCTTGAATCCTGTATATATGGAGCGGGGTCAAGGCAGTCGCATATATGATATCGACGGTAACAGCTACATCGATTACGTTGCCTCATGGGGGCCGTTAATTATGGGACATGCCCATCCGGAGGTAATTGAGGCGATTAAAAAAACGGCTGAGAAAGGAACGAGCTTTGGCGCTCCGACCGAGCTGGAAACGTTGATGGCTGAGCTCGTCTGCGAGCGTGTTCCTTCGGTCGACATCGTTCGAATGGTTAACTCCGGCACGGAAGCGACGATGAGTGCACTAAGGCTTGCGAGAGGCTACACGAAGCGCAGCAAAATTTTGAAATTCGAAGGCTCGTATCACGGTCATGCGGACAGCTTGCTGATCAAGGCAGGCTCGGGCGTTGCGACGCTGGGCTTGCCTGATAGCCCCGGCGTTCCAGAGCATGTGGCTGCTAATACGATTACAGTGCCTTATAACGATATTGAATCGGTGAAGCTCGCATTCGAGAAGTTTGGCGAGGAAATCGCTTGCATCATTGTTGAGCCGGTTGCAGGCAACATGGGCGTTGTGCCGCCATTGCCCGGATTTTTGCAAGGACTGAGGGATGTAACGGTTCAATACGGCGCCGTTCTTATTTTTGACGAGGTTATGACGGGTTTCCGCGTCGGCTACAGCTGTGCGCAAGGTCTTTATGATATCAAACCGGATTTAACCTGCTTCGGTAAGGTTATTGGCGGCGGTTTGCCTGTGGGCGCTTACGGCGGAAAACGCGAGCTAATGGAACTGATCGCCCCAAGCGGCCCGATTTATCAAGCGGGAACCCTGTCGGGTAACCCGCTTGCAATGGCTGCAGGCTACACGACGCTGAAGCTGCTTACGCCGGAGGTTTACGAGCAGCTTGAGCGTCAAGCCGTAAGGCTTCAGCTCGGCTTTGAGGGCAACGCACGCAAGCATGGCGTTGCGAGCACGATCAATCGTGTAGGCTCGATGGTATGCCCGTTCTTCACCGATACGTTTGTCATTAACTATGATACGGCAAAAACATCCGATCTCGAACGGTTTAAGAAGTATTTTGCATCGATGCTCGATTTGGGAGTTAGCATTGCTCCTTCTCAGTTCGAAGGCATGTTCGTCTCTGCGGTTCATACGAATGAGGATATCGATGCAACGATCGATGCCCATGATACCGCGTTTAGTCGACTGTAGGAGGAAAGCGACATGATCAATGGGCAAGCAACGCGGAAGGGGCAGTGGCTTGAGCTGGATTGGTCAGCTCTTGGTTCTGAGCCTGTGTCTGCAGCCATTGATCCCGATACGGAAAAGGAGCCGGCAGATTCGCCGGTGCTTGCGCAGCCGCGGGCTGGCAGTCATCCGCATGTTGTGCGGCAGTGGCTGCTGGCCCGTTCCTTGTTTCCGCCAAAGTGGATCAACCGGTTGTTTTCTATTGGAGGCATCCAGTGGGACGGCAATATGCTGCAGCTGTTAGCCTTTCCGCCCGTAGACCCGCGTAGTGACGGTTTGTATCGCAGAGCGTCAGTGCCCTCTAATAGGGAAGCGCCTGCTGTAATTTATGAGGATGATTTTTGCATCGTGTTCGACAAGCCTGCAGGGATGGCCGTGCACGAAGGTGCTCCCGGGCAAACCGGAACTTTAGACGAGGCGGCCGCAAGACATCTGCTCAGCCAAGGCGATCCGCTGAACGTGAGGCATATTCATAGACTCGATGATGATACGTCCGGTCCCGTTTTATATGCCAAAAATGATTTAGCGCAGTGGAAGCTCGATGAGGCAATGCGGGCGAAGGCAATTGACAGGCACTATATCGCAGCGGTGCACGGGCGAATGCCCGGGCCATCCGGCACGATAAACCTGCCGATCGGGAAGGACCGGCATCACCGTGCAAGACGCCGCGTCTCGGAAAACGGCGAGCAGGCTATTACGCACTACGAGGTTATTAAGACCAGCTCCCAGCTGTCTTTAATTAGAGTAAGGCTGGAAACGGGACGAACCCATCAAATAAGAGTTCATATGAGCCATATCGGCCATCCGCTGGTCGGAGACGCTTTGTATGGAGGGGATTCGCGGTTACTCGGGCATCAGGCGCTGCACGGGGAAAAGCTGATTTTTCCTCATCCATGGACGGATTCTCTTATCGAAGCCTCTTCGCCTTGGCCGCAATGGCTGATGCGGCTTTCAGAAAACTTACATACCCGTTCAAAATGATAGTCATGCTCCTGCCCCGCCTGCCATATAGATAAGTAGTGAATGTAACGTTAGCCCAAGCATTCAGTACGAGAGGGGAGGACTAAGGCGTGTCGGATCAAACCAACGGATTACGCTTTGATGTGTACGAGCGCGTCCATTTGCCCGATGATGTTGCGGCAATTGACGAGCTGGAGGAAATTGAGCTTGTTCCCCGTATTCAAGTAATCGATCAGGGGGATCATGCCGTGCTTAGAGGACAGCTGCTCTTGAGCGGGGTTTATAGGAGTCAAAATGATTCCGAAAACTCGCAGACGCTTGAGCACTGGATACCCGTCGAGATAACGCTGCCGATGAACCGTATATCACGACTGGACGATATTTCGATCGAAATTGATAATTTCGACGTCGATTTATTGTCTGCCCGCACATTAAACATTACAGGTGTCCTTTCCTTGCGAGGCATCTCCGCTCAGCCTGTTCAGGAGCAGGAGGAAATTTGGCGGGAAGAACCGTTTACTGTCGTTCATCAACGGGAAGCCTATGATGAACAAGCTTCGCATTTTTTTAACAGTCAGAACGCCGATCATGAACAGCCGTACATACCGGAGCAGATCTATTTTGCTGCGCAAGAGGATCACTCTTTCCAGCAGGAGCCGGAGATGTCGGATGAAACAGAGGCTACGGTAACGATATCGGCTGCATCGTTTGACCCAGGGTGGTCATCCTCCCAGTTGTTCGCCGCCCAAGCACAGCAGTCTGAAGAAGTAGTAGAAGAAGTGGAAGAAGAACCCCGGGAAGATGAGCAAGAAATTACACTAGCCTCACAGCAAACGAATGATGAAGGCTGGCTAGCGACATCCCAAGCGTTATCGAATTTTTCTACTGATTTTTCACAGGATGAAGCATCATTCCCTGGCTCGCAGCAAGCGTTTGAGCAGGAACGAGCGGAGTTCGAAGCGAAGGAGCCGCCGCTTTCTCCGATTGTAGAAGCTTTTGCGCCTCAGGAGCCGGTTCCCGGACAGGAAAAGCAGGAGCTTCGCATCGCGGTATCAGGCAAGCAGCCTCAAGAGGGCAGCGGATTGGCGGCTGATGTCGGTTTTCACACGCTGCTTCAGACCAGCAGGCGTGAGCAAGCGGCTCGTCAGGCCGCAGAGAAGGTCGTCGCTCAGCAGCGGGCGGTCGAGGAAGCGAAAGCGCAAGCATCGGGTGATGAGATCGAATGGAAAAATTTATTTCTAGGCAAGCGTTCGGAGGATACGGAATTCCGCAAAATTCGGATGTGTATCGTGCAGCGGGATGAGACGCTTGACGTTATCGCCTCACGTTACAGCTTGCATCCGAGAGAAATAATCAATTATAACCGGTTGGACGATTCCGGCGTGTCGGAAGGACAGCTTTTATACATTCCATAGCGCGCAAGAATGATGAAAATGCCCTTATTACTCATAAATAGGAGTAATAAGGGCATTTGTTATGTGAGTTTGGTTGACTCAGGCGTTCAACAAAGGTATGATTGAGTATATATGCGTTATAACGACGTTGAAGGGGAATAGTACGCAGCAAAGCCTTCAGAGAGTGGAACCGTTACGCTGAGAGGTTCTGCAGGAAGTGACTGCTACGAGTCGCCCCGGAGTTGCCTGGATCAAGTAGGAGCAGACTGTGCTCTACCGAAGTCAGGCCGGCCGCAGCCGTTATCTGTTTGAGTGCTGTGCGAATATCGTTCGCATGGAACAAAGGTGGTACCACGGAAGCTAAACCTTTCGTCCTTTATGATAAGGGCGGTAGGTTTTTTTTGTTTTTGTAGATCGATTTATGGAGGATGGAACGAATGTCAGAAAATCAAACGACTACTGCAATGCCGACAACCTATGATCCGAAGGCAGCAGAGCAGAAATGGTACGATTACTGGATGAAGGGCCAATATTTCGAGGCAGGCAAACGCCCGGACGCGCAAACGTATACGATTGTAATCCCGCCTCCAAACGTTACCGGAATGCTGCATATTGGGCATGCGTTAGATTTTACGTTGCAGGATATTTTGATCAGAACGAAGCGGATGCAGGGCTATGATGCGCTTTGGCTGCCAGGCACAGACCATGCGGGCATAGCAACTCAGACAAGAGTGGAGCAGAAGCTGCGGGAGCAAGGGATCTCCCGTTATGACCTTGGCCGGGAAGCATTTCTCGAGAAGGTCTGGGAATGGAAGGAAGAGTACGCGAATACGATTCGTGAGCAATGGGCAAAAATGGGGCTTTCCCTTGATTATTCAAGAGAGCGGTTCACGCTGGACGAAGGCCTCTCCAAGGCAGTACGCGAGGTTTTCGTACGTCTCTACGAGAAGGGGCTTATCTACCGCGGCAAAAAAATCATTAACTGGGATCCTGCTGCTCGCACGGCGCTTTCCGATATTGAGGTAGAGCACAGGGAGATTAACGGACATCTGTATCACTTGCAATATCCATTGAAGGACGGCTCCGGATTTATTACAGTAGCGACGACCCGTCCGGAGACAATGCTGGGCGATACGGCTGTAGCCGTTCATCCTGAGGATGAACGCTATAAGCATCTGATTGGCCAACTGATCGTGCTTCCGGTTGTCGGACGTGAAATTCCGATTATCGCTGATGAATACGTAGATAAGGAATTTGGTTCGGGTGCTGTGAAGATAACGCCGGCGCATGACCCGAACGACTTCGAGGTTGGAGAGCGTCACAGCCTGCCTCAAATTATCGTTATGGATGAGTCAGGAACGATGAATGCTGAAGCAGGTCCGTACCAAGGCATGGACCGCGCTGATTGCCGCAAACAGCTAGTAAAAGATTTGCAGGAACAAGGCGTTTGCATTCAAATAGAGGATCATGTGCATCAGGTTGGACACAGCGAGCGCAGCGGCGCCGTGGTAGAGCCGTACCTGTCCACACAATGGTTCGTTGCGATGAAGCCGCTGGCTGAAGCGGCGATTGCAGCTCAGAAGGCTGGTAAAGGTGTCAACTTCGTACCGGAGAGGTTCGAGAAAATTTATTTGCACTGGATCGAAAACGTACGCGACTGGTGTATTTCCAGGCAGCTGTGGTGGGGTCACCGGATTCCGGCTTGGTATGACGAAACGACCGGTGAGATGCACGTATCCCGCGAGGATATGGAAGGAGACCACCTCACCCAAGACAACGATGTGCTCGATACTTGGTTCAGCTCCGCGCTATGGCCGTTCTCAACGCTCGGATGGCCCGATCAAACGGAAGACCTGAAACGCTTCTATCCGACGGATGTGCTCGTTACCGGCTATGATATCATTTATTTCTGGGTTGCGCGGATGATTTTTACGGCACTTGAGTTTACTGAGCAATCTCCATTCAAGGACGTGTTGATCCACGGCCTCGTTCGTGACTCCGAGGGCCAGAAAATGTCCAAGTCGAAGGGCAATGGCGTCGATCCGCTTGAGGTTATCGAGAAATACGGTGCGGATGCTATGCGTTATATGATCTCGACAAGCAGCACGCCGGGACAGGATTTGCGCTTCCGCTGGGAGAAGGTTGAACAGGCGCGCAACTTCGCGAACAAAATCTGGAACGCATCGCGCTTCGCGCTGATGAATCTGGAAGGCGTTGAAGCGAAGGATATCGATATTACCGTTAGCTTGGGTACTGCGGATCGCTGGATTCTGCATCGCTTGAATGAAACGGTTCGCGATGTCACCCGTTTAATTGACAGCTACGAGTTCGGTGAAACCGGACGCTTACTGTATAACTTCATCTGGGATGACTTGTGTGACTGGTATATCGAATTCGCTAAGCTTAGCCTGTACAATACGGATGAATCAGCGAAGAAGGCGACGCAATCCGTACTCGCTTACGTGCTCGACCTTACTCAGCGTCTCATTCATCCGTTCATGCCTTATATCAGCGAAGAGATTTGGCAGCATTTGCCGCATGTTGGCGAGACGATTACAATGGCAGAATGGCCGGTGTATGATACAGCGCTGGAGGCACCGGATGCGGTGAAAGAAATGGAACTGCTAATGGAGATGATCCGTGCGGTGCGCAATATACGTGCGGAAGTAAACGTACCGATGAGCAAGAAGATTGAAATGCTGATCAAGCCTTCAGGTGAAGCGGAAGCAGCGATTTTGTCCCGCAACGAAGAATTTATCAAACGTTTCTGCGGTACGTCTAAGCTGGAAACGGGCTTGCATATTGCTGCGCCAGACAAAGCGATGACTGCTATTCTAACAGGAGCTGAGCTTTACTTGCCGCTTGCCGGTTTGATCGATATCGCGCAGGAGATCGCCCGTCTGGAGAAGGAACATCAGCATTTGAACGCTGAAGTAGAGCGGGTTGAGAAGAAGCTTGGCAACGAGGGCTTTGTAGCGAAAGCGCCGGCTAAGGTCATCGATGAAGAGCGCGCCAAAATGAATGATTATGCAGACAAACGCGATAAAGTGCTAGCTAGAATTGCGGAATTGCGCGGATAACGCTGCAAAACGGAAGAAGGTTCGAATAGAATGACGGATCAAACAAAAGAGCAGCGGCCGGCAGAGCCGCTGCAATCTTACCAAGAAGCGGTTGATTGGATTACAGGTCTCATTCCATTTGGCATTCGTCCAGGTCTTGAGCGGATCGAGAAGCTGATGGAGCTGCTGGAAAATCCGCATCGCAGACTGAAGTTTATTCATATTGCAGGAACGAATGGCAAAGGTTCAACTTGCGCTTACTTGACTAGCGTGCTGCTTCGCAGCGGATATGATGTAGGGACGTTTACTTCGCCGTATATAACGAAGTTTACGAACCGGTTCCAATATAACGGAGTCGATATCGAAGAAGAGACGCTTCTAATGCTGGCAAACGAGTTGAAGCCCCATGTAGAAGTACTTGCGGAGACAGAGCTCGGTTCGCCGACGATGTTCGAGGTGTCTACAGCGCTTGCCGTGCTTTTCTATGCCAAGGTTACATATCCTGATTATGTCGTATGGGAGACAGGACTAGGCGGCCGTCTCGACGTGACGAATATCGTACATCCGGTCGTTTCGGTCATTACGAATATCGGTCATGATCATATGGACCGGCTTGGCGATACGATCGCTGCCGTTGCCAGCGAGAAGGCAGGCATTATTAAAGCAGGAATTCCGGTCGTAAGCGCGGTATCCCAGCCTGAAGCGGTTGAGGTTATTAAACGGGTTGCAGCCGAGAAGCAAAGCACGCTCTATTTGCTTGGCGAGCAGTTTCATGAAACGGTGCTGTCGGTTCGCGAGGATGAGCAAACCTTCCGCTTTGACAATTTGTTCCGCAGCATCGAGCCGCTAACGATCACGCTTAATGGCGCGCATCAACGTGCGAATGCGGCAGTTGCCGTTATGACCCTAGAGGTGCTGCGTCAATATAATGCGCTTGTTGTCGAGGATGATGTACTGGCGGAAGGGCTTCGAGCAGCCGCTTGGCCGGGACGTCTTGAGATGGTTTCGCAGCAGCCTCGGATTTTGATCGATGGCGCCCACAATCCGGAAGGTGCGGAATCGCTCGCCGACGCGTTAGTAAACACCTATAAGTATGATCGTTTACATCTTATGATGGGTATGCTGGAGAATAAGAATCATCAGGATGTTCTTAAGCATATACTACCAATAGTGGATACGCTTATTGTGACCGAGCCTGATTTTCGGATGAAAAAAGAAGCCCGTGCTTTGGCAGATTTGGTACGGGAAATGCAGCAGCAGCAGCCGGATAAGTATCGTTTCGAGCTGATCGTTGAACAGAATTGGCAAACAGCTTTACAAAAATTACAACAGTTAACCGGGGAAACAGACCTTGGGGTCGTGACAGGCACGCTTTATTTAATAGCTGACGTTCGCTCCCGCATATTGTACAACTCGGATTCTGAAAAAGGTTGGTGAACCGTCTTTGAATACGGCAGAACACGTTCATTTCATCGGAATCGGCGGTTACGGAATGAGTGCCATTGCCCGCGTTATGCTGGAAATGGGCTATAAGGTGACTGGGTCCGATGTCGCTCGTCAAGAATTAACAGAGAAGCTTGCAGCAAATGGTGCCAGCATTTATATCGGTCATCAGCCGGAGCATGTAAAGGGAGCGGATCTGGTCGTTTATTCCACAGCGCTTTCGAAGGATAACGTGGAAAGGAAGGCCGCAGAGGAGCTTAACATTCCCGTTTTGCACCGTTCACAAATGCTGGCCAGATTGATGAACGCTGGCAAAGGAATAGCGGTGGCAGGCGCGCACGGCAAGACGACGACTTCTTCGATGATTGCGCTTGTAATGGAATCTTGCGATGCAGATCCTACCTATATTATCGGCGGAGAGATCGTTAATGTAGGCACAAACGCAAAAGCAGGTAAAGGTGAATATGTCGTAGCTGAAGCGGATGAGAGCGATGGTTCGTTTCTGCACTATCACCCAACGCTGGCGATCGTGACGAATATCGAGCCGGATCATCTTGAAAATTATGATGGCGATTTCGCTAAGCTGAAGGCTGCCTACGTGCAATTTTTGCAGCAGGTGAAAGCGGACGGAAAGGCAATTGTATGCGCGGATGACGAGACGGTTAAAGAACTGATACCGCAGGTGTATAAGGGCAATAGTGAATCGTCGCAGCTTGTTACCTACGGAATTGACAGCGATGCAGACTATAAAGCACAGAACATCGTGCTGGGGGACCGCAAAGTGTCCTTTGCGATGACGCACAACGGCGCGGCGCTTGGGTGTGTGGAATTGTCTGTTCCAGGGCTTCATAACGTATATAACGCGATGGCTACAGTAATTACATGTCTTGAAGCGGGCTTGTCCTTCGACAAAATCGCAGAGGCGATTCAATCGTTCAGAGGCGCTAAACGCCGCTTCCAGGTGCTTGGAGAAGTTAATGATATTTTGGTCATTGATGATTACGCCCATCACCCGACGGAGATCAGAGCGACGATCAGCGCGGCTAAAGCGACAGGCAAACGCATTATTGCGGTATTCCAGCCGCAGCGTTACACGCGGACGTTCTTCTTGTTTGAACAATTTAGCCGAGCATTTCCTGAGGCGGACGAAGTAATCATTACCGATATATACTCACCGGCGGGTGAGCTTCAAATCGAGGGTGTGACCTCGCGGAAGCTGGTAGAGCTGATCAAGAGCAACAGCAACGCGAACACCGAGTATATTCCGACTAAAGAAGAGGTACTTGTTCACTTGACTAAACGGGTCGCACCAGGCGATCTTGTCATAACGATGGGTGCAGGCGATATCTGGAAGGTAGCAGATTCTCTGGCCAAATCGTTGAAAGCAGCTCACTAAACGCAAAATGCCCGGGTGATTCCTATTTGGAATCGCCCGGGCATTTTTAGTTGTTTTGTTGACACGAATATATCCTAGTGTTAGGATAAACTCATATCCTATAACTAGGATATCTAACTATAGGATAAATGATATTAAGATATAAGGAGAGAATGTTAATGAGTATTTTATCAATCGTTCTTCAAGTTATTTTAGGTTTAGGTTTTTTAATGTTTGGATTAATGAAGTTCGGATCAAAACAAATGGTGGAAGGATTTAAGCATTATGGGTATCCCGGATGGTTCAGAGTATTTACAGGAATAGTAGAAGTCATTTCGGCGATTTTAGTTATTGCAGGTATTTGGAATAAGACATTGGCTGCTTGGGGTGGTTTATTCATTGTAGCAACGATGATCGGGGCCATTTTTACTCATATTAAAATAAAAGATACTGTACAACAAATGATGATGCCGATCATTTTATTCATTTTAGGATTAGTAGTGTTGCTGTTAAACCTCAGCTCTTTGCTTTGATAAACCCAATTTATTTATAGAATGGAGAGAGAGATATGGAAGTTAAAATTATTAAACCGCAGGATCAAGCGAACGGACAATTCGATGGCGGTAAAATAACAGAGCAAAAGCCGATTGGCTTTTCTGGAGAAGGCTCATTAATAGACCGGTTAGGACCATTATTTTACTGGGCTTGGGGACATTCACAGGGACCCGCAGAAATTGGCTTACATCCGCATCAAGGTTTTGAAATCATCTCTTATGTAATCAAGGGTAACGCTTATCATCGTGATACGCTTGGTACGGAAAGTGTTGTAGATGCTGGAGGCGCCCAGCTCATGCAAACAGGCTCCGGTGTATATCATGCAGAAGCATTAAAAGAACCATCGGAAATTTTTCAAATTTGGTTTGAACCGCATTTAAGCCAGGCAGTAAAACGTACACCAACTTATTCACAATACAATTCTGAGGATTTTTCCGTAATTGATAAACAAGGTGTAACGATTAAGACCATACTAGGAAACGGTTCACCAATGAAAATTGTGACAGATGCAGGGATGTGGGATATCCTTATTCCAAATGGATCGGTTTATACCCATAGTCTTTCGCAAAAGCGGAGATTAGCTGGTTTAGCCATCAGAGGAGATGGGGCTTTAACAGTAGACACGAATCAACCAACTCGTTTTACACATAAAGATTTTGTTATCGTTCAATCAGGACAAGGTGGAGAAGCAGCAATTCAAGCATTAGATAAAGACCTTAGGATCTTTTTGATTGAAGTTCCGGCGGAAGTTGATTATCCTTTATACAATAAACTAAGATAAACCTATTGTAATTTTTAAGTTATGGAATAGGAGGTTCGGTGAATGTATCAAGGGGATGAACAGAGTCAGATTGATTTACGGCTTTTCCGAGTCTGGCTAAAGGCTAGTAAAACTATTTTTGATCATGTCGTAAAAGATATAGAAAGTCACGGAATTAGTCCAGAGAATTTTATGATTCTGGAACTTCTTTATAATAAGGGACCCCACACTATCCAAAAAATAAGTGAAAAATTGTCTATTCCTAGTGGCAGCATCACTTATGTTGTGGATAAGCTTGAAAAAAATGAATTCGTAAAGAGGAATCCAAGTCCAACAGACCGTCGAGCTTCAAATGTCGTTTTAACTGACAAAGGTCAGAGTCTATTTCAAGAAATCTTTCCTCAACACGTTGAAGTCATTTCCAGAAATTTGTCTTATATAAGCAATGAGGAAAAAATACAGTTAACGGATCTTCTTAAAAGGCTCGGACTTGGAGCTAGTCAAAGTTTAAGTAAATAAAATTCAACTCACGGTACGGGCATTGACATAACAAACAGCAGTAACTATAATGGTTACAACGGTGGTGATAAACTTGAAGCAAATAAGCACGCGCTTTTCAATGGCTGTTCATATCCTTTCTCTGATTGCTGTTAGTCCGAACGAATTGACTGG
>DATJKM010000347.1:0-14581 GCA_035491515.1 Candidatus Udaeobacter sp.
ATTAAAGCCTTATGTCGGCTCTAAGTCTGATGAAATAAATACGGCATTTGATGAGGCTCTTGAAGCGCTCGGAAATCCGGGACTGTTCGGAGTCGGTCAAAAGCCTGCGGAGCTGGACGTATTTAAGAAAAAAGTGAATTACATTTACGGCGTCGTAAAGCCTCTGTTTCCTTACAAGGCTTACGTAAAGCCTGCGGCGACCGCAAAGCCTGCTGCAACGCCAAAGCCTGCGGCGACCACGAAGCCTGCCGCAACGCAAAAGCCCGCAGCAACGCCGAAGCCCGCCGTGACCGCGAAGCCTGCTGCAGCGCAGGAGACAGCAAAACCGACGGACACCGCGGAGAGTGAAACGCCTTCCGCAACTCCGTCTGCAGATGTGGAAACGGTACAGCCGTCTGCCGAAGCTGGTGCAACTGCAGCAGCGGCTGCAACTGCAACGCCGGCACCTGCCGAGAGTGAGACGACGGAAGCTGCAGAGCAGAATGCAGCGGCAGCGTCAACCGACAGCAGCGTAGTCGAGGAATCCGGCAAGGAGCTCGCGGCGCACGCACCGATGGAGCATGCCGACAAAACGAATCCTTTGGTAACCGTTTCGGTTATCGGCGGTGTTGTATTGCTGGGTGGTGCAGGCGTTTGGCTTGCCCGCAAAAAGAAATGGTTTTAAATAAAATTTGTTTTAAATAAAATTTTGGGAGAGATTAAGATGCGCAAATGGTTAGCAATGATTTTAAGCGTTTCGCTAGTGCTTTCATCCTTCTTCACTTTAAGCTCCGCCGTAAGTGCGGCTAGCAAGTTCAATATTACTGAAGATGCGGCTATCACTGCACGTATTAAAGATTTCGCTGATATTAAAGCATTATTTACGGACAATACCGATTTGAGCGCTGTAAAGAAATTTTATGTAGATAAATTCCAAACCGAAGTAAAACGGATCGATGTGACGATTAAACCTGACGATCCGAAAATCGACGAAAACATTGTACTCGTTTTGGACAATGCAATTGCAGGCTCTCTGAATGCGGGTCAAGCAAAGCAGGCGATCGATAAGGGATTGCAATGGTATTTCTACTTTGCTCTTCGCGATCTTATCAGCACCCAAGTTAGACCGGCGCTCAAAAATGGCGACAACGCAGCGGCTCAAACGGCATTCGATAAAGTGGTACAAATTTATGAGGGCGTTTTGCAAGCAACAGTTGTAAAACGTGACACTACCTTTAGCCTACATATGGCCGATATTCTAAACGGTACGATTGAGCAGCTGCTTAGCGACCTTGCAAACGGAAAAGTGGATGATTTCAACGTTCACCGTCAAGTGCTGGACAAAACTTTGATTAAAACCTATGCGCTTGCAGCTTATACGTATGCGAAAAACATCCCGACGAAGCCGGTTGCCGATCAACCGGCAGCGATTACTGAAGGGTACTTCCTATTCATGCCGGTATACACTTACCTGAGAGGCGGCAGCCCGGAAGACGCTGATTATATCCGCAACGCATTCGCATCAGGAGATGCCAAACAAATCAACACGGCAAAAATTCAAGATGCTATGCAGCGTACGATGATCGGAAAAGTGTCCGAGTATGTGAACCAAGCTTTCGTTAAACTGGAAGCAGGAGATTTGCAAGGTGCCCGTGGATACGCGATGGAGGGCAACATGTTCCTTTCGGCTCAAGAAGTGTTCCTGGGTGCTGAAAATTATGCGGCAGCGGCTGCTTACGCTCAGCAATTCGCTGACGCGGTAGACAAATCCGATCTTGCGTCCGCTAAGAAGTATGGTTTCCAAGTTCTGAAGTTCCTGGTCGTTAAAGACGGCGTACAATTGAAAGTTAACGTTAAAAAATATCAAGTGAACGGCAAGGAAGTTACTGCGGATGTCGCGCCTTATATCAACGCGAAAACAAGCCGCACTTTGGTACCGGTTCGCGTAATTGCAGAAGCGATCTCTGCAGAAGTTAAATTTAATGCAGCTTCCAAAACAGTGAGCATCGTGAAAGACGGCAAAACGACTGAAATTAAGATCGGTTCAGACCAAATTGTCCAAGACGGCAAAGTAAATGCGGATGTGAAGCTGGACCAGCCGGTTCTCGTAAATAACGGCAGATCGTTTATCCCGCTTCGCGCAGTGGCGGAACTGTTCGGCAAAGGTGTATTTTATGATAAGGGTGAAATCATCATCCTTCGATAAGAGAATCAAAATGGACGAGGAGACACTTGCGCCTAATGGCGCAAGTGTTTTCCGTTCAAATTCAGAGCAGGAGATGGAAACATGGATTTACAGGCGTTTTTAATCACCTTTCGCGAGGCGCTGGAAGCGATTTTGATCGTTGGGGTTATACTAACGTATCTGACCCGGATCGAGCAAACGCGCTATCATAAATGGGTTTGGGTCGGCGTACTGCTCGCTTTGGCGGCGAGCTACGGCGTTGCGCTTGCCTTCCAGATCATTTTCACCGGGTTCGCGAGCATAGGCAGCCAAAACTATTTGAAAATCGGGATTATGCTTGTGTCCTGCGGTTTATTGACCCATATGGTGATGTTTATGACCAAGCAGGGCGATATGCAGGGGAAAGTGCAAAATAAAATCGCTGCCATATTAACGGTCGGAGGCATCATCAATATGGTCGTGCACTCGTTTCTCGTTGTGGTGCGCGAAGGGGTGGAAACGGTCTTTTTCTTTGCCGCGATTACAGGCGGTGATATCCAGAAAGCGCTGCAAAGCTGGGGTGCGCTGGGGGGGCTTATTTTGGCTGTCGTTGTCGGCTTATTATTTTTCAAAGGCACCAAAAAGATCAGCCTGCGCACGTTTTTCCGGATCACCTCCGTGTTTCTTATGATGATTTCGGCGGGGCTTCTCGTGCAGGCAGTCGGTATTATGCAGGATCTCGGCATCATCGGCAGCATATACAAGACAGCGGGAGGAGAGATCGGAGAAGTATATAATATTACGGCGTTTATGCCGGAGCATCCGATCGATGAAATGCAATATGTTCGTGACACCGGCAGCCAACCGCTGATCAACGGGCAAGTAGGAATTTTTATGAAAGCATTTTTGGGCTATACCCAGAATCCTTCCGTCGAGGAGTTTTTGTTATACTGGGGTTATTATTTCTTTCTGTTTGTTCTGCTCGCCGTTCAGCGAAAACGCATCGTGATAGAAACAGCCGCAAAATCAGCAGCATGATATGGAGCGTGAAAAGACGATGAAGGTCGGCATTGTCGGATATGGTCATGTCGGAAAAGCGATGCGCGAACTTTTTCCGGACGCAATCGTTTATGATGAGCCATTGAATATGGGTACAAGGGAAGACGTGAACGGCTGCGATGTTGCATTCGTATGTGTACCGACGCCGCAGCTTTCAAACGGAAAATGCGATTCCTCCATCGTAGAGGAGGTACTGGCATGGCTGCAGGCGTCTGTAATTGTAATCAGATCGACGGTACCTGTCGGATTTACGGATGAGCAGAAGCAGATAACAGGGAAGCGGATCGTATTTCATCCGGAATATTACGGGGAGACCGCGAGCCATCCCTTTGCCACTCTCAGTCAGCGCACCTGGCTGGCGTTCGGCGGAGCTTCGGACGATATAAGCATCGCGGTCCGCGCTTATCAGAAGGTGTACAATGCCGAGGTAAAGCTCGTATTGACTGACGCAAAAACAGCGGAACTGGCGAAATATATGGAAAATTGCTTTCTGGCCATGAAGGTTACTTTCTGCAACGAGTTTTATGATATTGCAAAAGCCTATGATATCAACTATAACGAGCTGCGCGAAGTATGGCTTGAAGATCCGAGGATTGGCAGAAGCCACACGTTTGTTTATGAGGACAATCGGGGATTTTCCGGGAAATGTTTGCCCAAAGATGTGAACGGTTTAATTGAAATGGCCAATGAAAAAAACGTGAATGTCGATTTGATGAAGTCTGTGCGGGACAAAAACGAGGACTGGCGGCGTTATGACAAGTAATGGCCGGCAATTTGTATTAAAAAAGAGGGCTGCCTCAAAGGTCTAATAACCTGAGAGACAGCCATTTTTGTTTTTTGGATTCGTACAAGCGGATAAACGCGGCCGATTCGATGATGTGAAAAGTGATTTAATTTCATTTCACAAAACTAAATCGCACTCGGGATGCGAGAACGACGGATTAGTTCTATTTTGCAAACTTAACCGGTCTTTTTTTAGAAGCTGCTCTCCCAATACGCTGTTTAATTAGGCAAAATCAAACTAAAAGGCCGCTATCGGATAACGATCTTCAAATAGTTTCATTAAATCGAATTAAACTGCCCAGCGAAGAACAATGCTTAGGTCCGGTAAGGGAAAGAGCTCCTGCAGCCATTTGGCTTCTGAGAAAGCCACTTTTTAATGGTCAAGACTATGCTGTTTGGTCTTGGCAGCGCTAGCTGAGCACAACAACGCCGTAGCCTTCGAGCGTTACGGTGCCGCTTAAATTTTTGCCGGTAAGGAGGTCGGTTTTTGCCTCACGGAGCGTCAATACTGCTGGCTGCTCGCTGTAGTTGAGCAGGAAGTGCAGCGGTCCGGCTTCATCCTCGCGTATGGCCAGTTCAACTTCCTTAGGAAGCGTCAGCCAGCCGGCAGCCGGCGATACGAGGCCAAGCCGTTCAATAATTTGCCCGGCCGATGCTTCGTTGAACACGGCGCCGAAGTACCATGCCTCGCCCTCGCCGAAAACGTTCTTCGTTACCGCAGGCTTACCTTCATAATAATCGGTAGCGTAATGGGCGATCACCTCTACCGAATCGCTCTCCACGAACAATATATCGTTAAATGAATCCGCCCCTGTCAACGCTTCCTCTCCGCCGCTCCACTTCATGGATGTTGCTGCCCGCGTGCCCTTGACCATCGTAAACTCTTCGACGGAAATGCCGCATAGTCCAGCCGCCGCCCCCGGGAACGGGCGCATGTAGCAGTGGCCGCGCTCATCCTTATAGCCGGTCCGGCAGCCGAAAACGATAATACCGCCCTCTCGCGTATACTGCTCCAGAAGCGCAGCCGTCTCATCGCGCATAATAGCAGGATGCGGGTAGACGAGCACCTTGTAGCGCTTCAAATCTTCGATCGTTGTACCGCTTCGCACATAGAGCGTATCGCTTGGAATGTGCCGGCGGTTCAGGGCCTTAAACCATGCCTTGCCGCTTTGCCATGAGAACGGGCCGTGCCACATATCGTATTCGCCGTCCCAATCGTTGTCGTAGTCGCGAAGCAGCGCGATCTCGGCTTTAAAGCGGGTGCTCGCAATCCGGTTGCCTGCTTGCGCAAGCTCCGCTCCGATTTGTCCAGCCTCGCGTACGCGCCGGTTTGGTCTGTTATGGTAATCATTAATGCCATGCCAATAAATTTCATTGCCAACCGTCGCTGTCCGCCAGCGGAAGTATAGAACCATGTTCGCGCCGTGGGCAATCGATTGGTACGTCCAGAGGCGCATTTGCCCGGGCTTAGGGGAAGGCATGTCCATCTTGTTAACCCAGCCGCCCGGACCTGACTGCTGCTCCATGATGGTGAAGTTCGGCGAGATGGAGCGGACCGTCCCGAGGGTTTGGCTCCAGCCTCTGTCGGCCAGCGGATTTTCTTCGTTTTTATCGTTAAAAATCGTCGAGAACTGCGGATAGGAATCGTAGCTGAAGAAGTCGAGTAGCTCGTCGTTCATCCGGTGGCTGTCCAAGTGGCCGAACAGGCCGTTCGTCGTTACCCAGTGATCAGGCGCGACCTCGCGCAAAATATCTGCCTGCACCTTCGCGTACGAAATGGTATTATCCGAAATAAACCGCTTTTCGTCCAGCGCTTGATGCGGATTCGGCTGTTTATGAGCCGGCGTCGGACGCGGCAGAAACACCTGCTCCCAGTCCGAATACGTTTGGCTCCAGAAAACGGTGCCCCAGGCTTCGTTCAGCTTGTCCAGCGTGCCGTATTTTTCCTGCAGCCATACGCGGAACGCATCATGATCGGCAGGCGCGTAAAACTCGCTGATTTCACAGTTGAATTCATTGTCGATCTGCCAGCCGATAACAGCCGGATGATTTTTATAGTGCTCAGCCATTTGGCGCGTAATAATCGCAGACAGCTCGCGGTATTTTTGAGAGCTATAGTTATAATGGCGGCGTAAGCCGTGGCGCAGCGTTACGCCATCCTGCGATACATTCAGCACTTCGGGATACTTATGGGTAAGCCAGGCCGGCGGTGTCGCAGTCGGCGTCCCGAGAATGACCTTCAGTCCCTGCTTATGGGCAAGGTCAAGCGCGCGATCGAACAGGTCAAACGAAAAGACGCCCTCCTCCGGCTCGAAAATCGACCAGGCAAACTCGGCTACGCGAACGACTGACAATCCAAGCTCGCGCATACGGCGGAAATCATTCTCCCACAAGGATTCCGGCCAATGCTCGGGGTAATAGCAGACGCCCAGGCGAAATTCTTTTAACGCGTCGGTCTGTTTCATTTCAGGTTCCTCCTAGTGAGTGAAATCTAATAATGCGAATATATTGCGAATCATTGCTTTCCTTACTCATTGTAAAATCAATTATATATACCGTAAATGACAATATCCTGCGATTTATGATACAATATTGCGAACTTGATGAAGGAGGCTGGAAGCGATGATCAGGCACTATATCGTACCGAATCCGTCTTTTTCCCAGTACGTTTGCTACCCTGATTTATTCGGCCGGTACAATGACTTTCCGCAGCATGCCGAACGAAGAGAGCAGGGACAGCTTAAGCATTATAATTTGCATCTTATTTTCGAGGGAAGCGGCTATGTCATAGGAAGCGGAGGGGAGCGGCTGGAGCTGCGGGCTGGAGACGGCTTTCTGTTTCCGAAGCAAGCCTTTCAGCAGTACGGTTCGAGCGCGGAGGATCCGTGGGATGTGAGGTGGATTCATTTCGAGACGCAAATTCCGCTGCCTATGCTGAGAGAGGCCGATGATTCCGGAGGCTGGCTGTTTACCTTTTCCAACCGCGAGCGGTTCAGGGAGCTGACGGACGATATGTATGCGCTTTGCAGCCCTTTCGAGACCAGCAATGAGCCGCGCATATCTGCGCTGTTATATGAAATATTAGTGGAGCTGGTACAGCATTCGGAGCGGCTGGAGGGTTCTTCCGCACTGGAGAAGCAGAATGCGATACGGGCGGCTGCCGATCAAATTCGGCACAGATGCGAGGAGCCGTGGAACTTGGAGCGGATGGGGCGCTGGCGGGCTACAGCCCTTATCATTTCCTGAGATTGTTCCAGCAGGTTATGGGGAAGACGCCGAATCACTATGTCACGGAATCCCGCATTGATGCGGCGAAGCTGCTGCTTGCGACAACAGCTTTGTCCGTGACAGAGATTGCGGTGCGGTGCGGGTTTGCACAGGCGAGTTATTTTATACGTGTATTCCGCTTAGCCGAGGGCGTATCACCGAAAATGTACCGGACCATCTACGGACAAGGGGCGCCGCTTCATTAATCGGCTTTTACGGTCAGTTGTATGGCAATGCCGGCAGGGTCGTGCACGACAAACGCGCTTCCTTGCGCCTGAGCGACAACACCTTCGCTCCGCAGATGGTCAAGCAAAGCTTCGCGTGAAGCGGATGTTGGAAAAACGATTGTGAAATACGACAATCCTACCGTATTCGCCGGCGGGAGCGCAGCGCCAACGCCAGCCCATATGTTCAAACCGAGATGGTGGTGGTATCCGCCTGCCGAGATGAACAAAGCCGACATTTGCTGTGCATAGTCCCCGACAACATCGAAGCCGAGCTTGCCTTCGTAGAAGGCTCTAGATATTCGCAGATCGCCAACATGCAGATGCACATGACCGATGACCGTGCCCTGCGGCAGGCCGCTCCATGTAAGGCCCTCGCTCTCGGCAAGCAGGCTTTCCCAAGCGATCGGATCGGATGCCATTACATAGTTGCCGCCTGCATCGCGCTTCCACTCTTCGCGCGGACGGTCCGCGTAAATTTCGATGCCGTTATTGTCCGGATCGGCAATGTAAAGCGCCTCGCTCACAAGGTGATCCGCCTGCCCGATATGGATGCCTGATTGTATCAGATTGCGAAGTGCAAGCGACAGCGAACGGCGATCCGGCAGCAATAGCGCAAAATGGTACAATCCGGCATAGGATCTTCTTTGGGGCACGACCGCATCCGGCACTTCCTCCAATACAAGCAGCGTATGCTGCCCATCGGCAGTGAAAGAAACGACGCCATTATCCGCATCATGCTGCAGAATCTTTAACCCGACTACCTCCTCATAAAATCGAATCGACCGCTCCAGCCGGCTAACCTTCAGCTTCACTTCGCCCAGCGAAATATTATTATCCAAAAATGTCGGCATAGTAAGTCCTCCTAAATTGAGTTGTGAAGCCATACAGAAAAAAACGTATTCCGTGCCGTCTTTGTAGCATGTTCAATACTGGAAGACGTCACGCATGTTACGCTTATTTTAATGTATGTTGACATGAAAATAAAGTTAATTATTAAAAGTAAGCGATAGGCGGTAAGGGCATTCTGCAAAAAAAAAGCCGTCCGCGCTTGCTTAAGCGATCGGACGGCTTTGTTCGATTAGGCTTCGATACCCGGCTGATTTGGAGAAGCGGGCTGTTTCTTCTTTGACGGGAGCGGGCCGAACAGCAGCCAGTGCCATTTAAACGGCGCGCACAGCGATACGAGCAGCCATGGGATAAGCAGCGCGGCAAAGAAGCCGCATGCCGCCCAGACGTGGTACAGGAGCGGATTAGAACTCACATCTATTTTTCGGTATAGAAACAAGATGATCGGGTGAATTAAGTAGATGCCGAAGGAGGTAGCTCCGATATGTAAGAGCGCTCTGACCGCCGTTTTGTTCCACGCTGCATATACCCAGCAGGAAAGCTGGATCAGCACGATTCCCGCGGTTACGCAGCGAACCTCGTCCACAAGCTCGAGCAGCTTCGTATTAATAACGGATATATTATACAGGCGGTTCTCGTAATAAAAATAGACCACAACTGCGCTCGACGATAGGAATAACGCCCAAAGCGCAATCGAGACTGCGATTTTTTGAGGCGATGCGTTTTTTTTAGTCAGATTGATCCAACCGGCCAGCTTCAAGTAATAAATGCCGATAAACGCCCCCGCCGCGAAATAAAACATATAGGTAAACGAATAGCTGCCGCGATTGATGAGATGAAACAAGTCGGCCAGCTTATAAACAAACAGCCACTGCACCAGCAAACCTATCCAGACAATATGCCTGCTGAGCGCCGGAAACCGTTTGACGGCATACAGCATGAACGGCGCGAGCACATAAAATTGAATGATAATGACGACAAAATAGAGATGCGTATAGGTTTTGCCGATGACAAGCATTTTGAGAAATTTAGCCGTCGTAAAGTAGCCAATAAACGTCTGCACGTCGGTAAAGCCGAACTGTATCAGCCTCGTAAGGCCAAAATAAAGGAACGAAAATAGAAGAAACGGGATAATGATTTTGGACATTCTTTTTTTGTAAAATTGTCCGATAGTTTTTGCTGTGAAAGGCTTGTCGTAGTAGTTATAAAAAAGCACGAATCCGCTTAAAAAAATGAAAACGGGAACCGCGAATTTTGTAACTGTGTTTAAAAGGAGGTACAGCGGATACAGCGTAGCCTGGTGATCGTAGGTTGCTACGACCGACGATGTAGCGTGAATCATGATGACCGCCATAATGCCGAATGCTCTGACGATGTCCAGCTCGGGCAAATGCGGTCTTTTTGCAGCGTGTGCCATTAAAATCCCCTTGTTTTGTATTGGATGCTCGCGGTATGTCCGGCAGCGAAGCCGCCGCTATCGTAATTATAAGGTTTGTCCCAATTTCAGCCAATACTTTTATTTTTGCTGGCTTATTGCGGCGCAGACACATCCCATTTGTTACAGACAAAACGGGTTCAGCTTGTTATGATAGGTTCTATTATGTTTATCGTCCGGACAGGATGGATCAAGGAAAGGGGACTTCATGCTCTCATGTGGCTGACTTATTCCGTGTTCGCCGCCATTTGCTTTGGCTTGCGGGGCATTCTGTATCATTGGACGAGCCAGAAGCCGCTCAACCGTAATTTATTGCTCTGCGGCACGTTTAGTATGGGGGCGATCGTAAACGGCATTTGTGCGATTGCCTTCTCGTCGAGCTGGACGATTCCGGCGCTGATCGGGATACAAATGGGCTTGTTCTCATTCGGAGCGAATGCGAGCATGTTCAAAGGTTTTGCGGTCGGCAAGGCATCGCTCGTGGCGATCTTGACGGCGCTGCCGTCGGTTGTTGTGGTTATTGTTGCATTTGGACTATGGCGCGAGAAGCTTCATGCGATGCAGCTCATCGCATTCGTCGTTATTATAGGCGGCGTGCTGCTGGTTCGTATGTCGAATGACATCTCGCTTCGGAATTTGCAGGGAGCGCAGTGGGGACTGCTGGCGATGCTGCTGTTTGCGGCAAATGATTTGTCGGGCAAGTGGTCGACTATGATGGAGGCGGATCTGTTCCCTACGATGTTTTTTATGTTTGTGACGGGAGCCGCCTGCTTCGGATTATGGTGGCTGCGTGATTGGCAAAGCGAGCGGGGCAAGCAGGCGCGCGCGCTTCTAAGCGAAAGCGCTGCGGGCCGCGAGGTGCGTGTGTCACAGCATGCTTCTAACCGCTTCGCGCCTCCAAATACACCGGCATGGAGCGACAAACGAACGTATCTCGTCGGACTGGCCGTCGGCACGACAAACGCGGCCGGCATGATGCTGATTATAACGGCCTTCGATCTGGGCAAAGCAGGCCTCGTATCCGCAGTCACCGCGCTCAACGTACTGATCGTACTCCTCTACACGCGCTTTGTCGTAAAGGAAAAATTCACGAAGGCGGAGATTACCGGCATATCGCTCGCGTTCGCCGGCATACTGCTCATGCGGCTGTTTGGGGCGTAGCGGACGATACAGAGGCGTAATGAACGATGCTGAGGCGTAATGAACGATGCAGAGGCGTAAAGGAGCAATCATCAGATGCGATATGGCTGCAGAGGTCTTTTTCATTACCAGACCTAAGCACATCGTTCACCGTCCGGCAGTTTAATTCGATTTTATGAAACTATTTGAAGACCGTTATTCGAAAACGGCGATTTAGTTTGATTTTGCCTAATTATATAGCGTATTGGAAGAGCAGCTTCTAAAAATGGCCCGATTACGTTCGCAAAATAGTACTAATCCGCGGTAATCCAACACCTGGCGCGATTTAGTTTTGTGAAATGAAACTAAATCACTATTTGCCTAATCGAATCGGCGGCATACACCGCTAGCATAGAACCAAAAAACAAATAAGGGCTGTCTCTCAGGTTTTTAGACCTCTTGAGACAGCCACACTCGTATTATGAGGTCAGCCAGAGATTACAGGTTGGCCTTCTTTTGCTGCGTTGGCACCGCTTTCTATCATGTCAGTTCTTACTGTTGACCGGGGCGAATGCGGACGACGCCTACTTCAGTTGCGTTAATGGCGAATGCATTGCCGCCTTGGTTGATCGTTGCGTTAGCGCCTTGTTTTACGTTGACGAACGTTTTGCCGTTGTCCTTTTTGACCGAGTTGCCTTGTTTGGAATGCTTACGTGACATTTCCTCACCCCCTTTCATGCGTACTGCAAAACAAGGTTACAGGTAGAGGGAAAGCTAGCCCCGCTTGATTTTTTTGAAAATTTGCACGGTAGCTGCGTTGCTTGCCAGCACGTTGCCATGCTGGGCGCTTGCTTCGGAAGCTTGAAAGATATTAATGACGAGGTATTTGTTTTTTCCTACGCGATACTTATAGGTTTTGATGCTCGAACGGACCATAGGTGTACCTCCCCTACCAGCAAAATTGTCTTTGCTAGATAATATATGAGAGAAATAGACAGGCCGTATCCGCTAATAATAACCGTCAAATCTATCAGTTATTCGCTCTTTTTGTAATGCGAGGGAGTCATGCCGGTTAGTTTCTTGAACATACGGTGGAAATGCGGAAGACTTTCGAAGCCGCAGCGCTCGGCAATGTCGGCGATATTGGCATCGCTCTCTACAAGCAGCTCCTTGGCGCGGATAATCCGTTTGGTCGTCACGTATTCCGTGACGTTCATCCCGGTTAGCTTCTTGAAGACGCGGGAGAAGTGGGCAGGGGTAACAGATGCGCGCTTAGCAAGCTGCGACAGGCCGAGGGGGCTGGCCGGATTCTCGTCAATATAGGTCAAAATGGCAACCATCCAGCTCGGAGCCGATGACGATACCGCTTGGCCTTCTTCCGGCGGGTTAATGGTGCGGCCAAGGAGCAGCAAAATGTGCTGCAGATGAAGAAGGACGGCCTGGCGGTAGCCCGGCAGCTTGTCCGTTTCCTCCGCATGAATGCGGTCAATCAAAGCGATGATTTGCAGTTTATCGGCCGCCGCCGCCGCAGGCAGCTTGTACGCTTTGCGGCGTTTGGCCTGCTCAAAGCAGCGTAAATAAGAGAATGAATCGCCAAGCGGCGGGTTATGAACGAGCGAAGCGTTAAAGAACAGCGCAGTCGATGTTTTCGGATCATCCGGGTCAGGGAAGGAGCGGTGAATGGTGTTGCCGGGAATCATGAATACGTCGCCGGGGACGGCATCATAAAACGTCTGATCGATAAAAAAAGTGCCTTTGCCGCTATAAATATAGACCATTTCATACCAATCGTGAAAATGGTCGGGCAGCTCGTTCTGCGCGGTTTTCGTATCCCGGTAGACGCATTCGAATGGAAACGGGGTCAGGGCATCGAATCTTTTGCGATACGGATTCACAGACTTCACCTCAGTCGGATGGATTGTCGTCCTGATTGTAGCAAATATCAAAAAAGAGTACAAATATGCGATAATTGATTATTTCAGACATCGATATTGTTTTTTATAATAAAGGGGAACTGCAATCTGCTAGAAAAGAGGCGGAAGAGATGAGATTGGATGCGCATCAGCATTATTGGAGCATAGAGCGTGGGGACTACGGCTGGATAACGCCGGATATTCCAGTGCTGTACCGCGATTTTTTGCCGGAGCATTTGGAGCCTCATTTAAATAAACATAAGCTGGATGGATCGATCGTTGTACAGGCGGCGGCGACGCTTGCTGAAACCGATTATTTGCTGGCATTAAGCGAAACCGCTGATTCAATTCTTGGCGTTGTCGCTTGGCTTGATCTTGCAGACCCTGACTATCGCATGCATTATGAACGTTTTGCGCAGCATCCGAAATTTGCGGGGTTCCGCATAATGATTCAGGAAATGCCTGACGCGAACGCGATACTTGCGCCTGGCTTTGTGGAAGCGCTCGCTTTTTTTGCGGAGAAGGGCGTTCCCGTCGATTTGCTGGTTGTGTCGCATCAGCTGGAGCCTTTAATCAGGCTGCTGGATGAAGTGCCGGGCCTGCATGCGGTCATTGACCATATCGCCAAGCCGCGGATTAAAGACGGGGCGCTTGAGCCTTGGAAAAGTCAAATGAGCCAAATCGCCGCCCATCCTAATCTATATTGCAAGCTTTCGGGCATGGTGACAGAGGCGGATCACAATAGCTGGAAACCAGCGGATTTCAAGGCATATATTGAGCATGTGCTGGACGTTTTCGGAAGCGGGCGGGTGATGTTCGGCAGTGACTGGCCGGTCAGCCTGCTTGCGGCAAGCTATAACGACGTCGTGAATGTGCTTGAGCAGGCTCTGCCGGAAACTTGGACGGATTCGGATCGGGAGCGGCTGTTCGGACTAAACGCGAAGGAGTTCTACCGCATATGACAACTTTAGACCACCGCCAATTGAATGAAGAGCAGACACGTATATACGAGGAGATGAAGCAGGCCAAAATTACGGTGCTGCAGATCGGCGAAGGCAATTTTCTGCGCGGCTTTTTTGACTTTATGCTGCATGAATGCCGGAAGCAAGGCTTATATGAAGGCAGCATCGCGGTAACACAACCGCGCCCCAGCGGCAAGCCGAAAATCGATGCGCTGGCAAGTCAGGACGGACTATACACGTTGGTCGTTCGCGGCTTGGAAAATGGGGAACGCGTGGAGCGGACGGAAGTGATTACGGTGTTCGGAAGTGTGTTTGACCCTTACTCCGACTGGGGGAATTTCCTCGCTTTAGCCGAACATGAGGATCTTCAGGTCGTCGTATCCAATACGACGGAAGCGGGACTCGTTTACCGGCCGGAGGAGCTTGTGGAAGGGCAGCCGATTCAGTCGTTTCCCGGCAAGCTGACGGCGCTGCTCTACCGCAGGTTTAATCATTTCAACGGCGATCCGGAGCGGGGCTTGGTCTGCTTGCCTTGCGAGCTGCTGGAGCGTAACGGCGACGAGCTTCGCAGCTGTGTCCTGCGCTATAGCGACGATTGGGGTTATCCGGAGGCATTCAAGAAGTGGGTCACTAGGCATAACCGGTTCTTAAACTCGCTTGTGGATCGTATTGTAACTGGCTATCCAGACGAGGCGCAGGCTGAGGCATGGTTTAGCGAATGGGGCTATTCCGATCCGATGCTGAGCACGGCGGAGCCTTATCATCTATGGGCGATTGAGGCGGAGCCGGAGCTCGAGAAGCTGCTGCCGCTGCGCAGGGCGGGTCTG
>DATJKM010000348.1:0-5601 GCA_035491515.1 Candidatus Udaeobacter sp.
GGCATCATTCCGACGGTTAAGTACGGAATATCTATACTTGATATCTACGTAGGCAGCTTCTTTGATACGCTAGGTGAAGGATTTGGTGTGCTTCCGGGTCATGACAACGGCCTAAAGATCGTAAACATGTATGAGACGCCAGAATACGCAGATATGCTGAATACGGTAAGAAGATGGAATCAAGCAGGCTACGTGGCCAAGGATGCCGCTACAAGCACCGAGACGCAATACAATTTGGTCAAATCCGGCAAGGCTTTCTCGTTTATATCCCATATGAAGCCCGGTATCGAGACCCAAGAGTCGAGAACGACAGGCAAGGAGATGGTATCGGTTCACTTCAGGCCTGCGGTCACGGCGACCTCCAATATCATATCTATCATGTGGAGCATTGCGCGTAACTCAAAGGATCCGGAAAGAGCGATGATGCTGCTCAATCTGATGTATACGGATAAAGACTTCATTAATTTGCTGGATTACGGTATTGAAGGCAAGCATTACGAGAAAGTATCCGACAATATTATCGATTACCCGCAAGGCGTTGACGCAACCAATTCCGGTTATAACTTGCAAATGGGATGGATGTTTGGAAATCAGTCCCTGTCCCACATCTGGAACGGGGATGATCCGGAGCTTTGGAATAAGCTGGCCGAATTTAATAAAAACGCAGTGAAATCGAAAGCGCTGGGCTTCACCTTTAATGCCGATACGGTCAAAACGGAAATCGCAGCGGTTACGAACGTTCAGAACCAATATAAGATTGCCTTGGAAACAGGAACTGTCGATCCTGTGACCAAGCTGCCTGAATTCAACAAACAGTTGAAAGCAGCGGGAATAGACAAGATTATCGCCGAGAAACAAAAACAGCTGGACGCATGGGCTGCAGCTACCAACAAGTAAATAAGCTACCGGCCCCTGTAATGACATAGAGTCATTGCGGGGGTTTTTATTTATGAGGCTATTTATGCATATGTACGCTAATTCGCATGAAGGAGCTGCGCGAACTTACTCAAAATCCAAACAACCTCCAACGTCGAACCAACTCCAACGTTGAACCAACTCCACCGCCGAACTGACTCCAATACCGAACTGACTCCAACGTCGAACCAACTCCAACGTCGAACCAACTCCACCGCGGAACTGACTCCAACGTCGAACTAACTCCAACGTCGAACCAACTCAATTCGATGTGACTCCAACCCGGAACAAACTACAAAAAATCCGCTATCTTGCACAATTGCACTAACTTTACCATTATTGGCGCCATCTCCTGCTCTATCCTGCACATTTGCACTAGAAAGCTGCTAATTCCGGCTGCAGAGCTGATATTCGGGTCTCTATGTTGTATGAGATACAGTATAAAAACCTTATTACACCGAAATCAGGCGTCTATCCTGCGGCAGTACAATATAAGCTCCACGCTAATCGAAATCACGCACGAAGAAGGGCCAGAAAAGGTTGAGCTGATCGAAATCACTCGCGAAGAAGGGGCAGAAAAGGTTGAACTGATCGAAATCACGCGCGAAGAAGGGGCAGAAAAGGTTGAGCTGATCGAAATCACGCGCGAAGAAGGGGCAGAAAAGGTTGAACTGATCGAAAACACACGCCAAGAAGGGACTGATAAGGACGAAATCGAATCGTTCAACCTATATAACAGCTTTAGGACAGGACGGCTTCGGGCATACGGCAGTTTGATCCTGCCCTCCAATCGCTTACAATGGAATGACAAGATGATTGAAAGCTGAGCTTGTTCCACTATCCCTATATAAAAGGAGAACAAAAAATATGACTTTACCGCTCGCACCGCAGCTAAATCGACAATATATCGTCAGTCAACTGGAAACTTTGCTAAGCATTCCGAGCCCTAGCGGATACTGTATGGATATTATGAAGTATATGGAGGCTGAAACAAAAAGGCTTGGCTATCCGCTGGAGATAACGCCTAAAGGAAATGGTATCATCACCATTCCCGGCGAAAAGTCTGACCAGGTGATCGGCATATCAGCTCATCTCGATACGCTCGGAGCGATGGTTCGCTCGATTAAGCCAAACGGGATGCTTCGGTTTACGCCGGTCGGAGGCTATGCGATGCATTCGGTCGAAGGAGAATACTGTTTGATTCACACGCGCGATGGCCGAAAATATGCCGGAACTGTGTTATCTACTAAAGCTTCCGTGCATGTATTCTCAGACGCCAGGGACTGGAAGCGCGAGGAAGCGAATATGGAAATTCGCATCGACGAGCTGGTGAAAACGAAAGCGGATACGGAGGGGCTTGGCATTTCCGTTGGCGACTTCATATCCTGGGAGCCCCGGACACGCATACTGCCAAACGGCTTTGTCAAATCACGGCATTTGGACGATAAAGCAAGTGTCGCTGCTTTGCTCGGCTTCATGGAGTGGCTGAAGCGTGAAGGAAGGACGCCTTCCCGCACGCTCAAGCTCATATTATCGACCTATGAGGAGGTAGGGCACGGAAGCTCCAATATCCCGGCGGATATTACGGAAATGATTGCCGTTGATATGGGGGCGCTTGGAGATGATCTTTCGGCGACGGAGCAGGATGTCTCGATCTGCGCCAAAGATTCTACCGGGCCATACGATTATAATATGACCACCAGGCTAATCGAACTGGCCAAACGCGAAAAACTAGCCTATGCGGTCGATATTTATCCGCACTATGGCTCCGACGCTTCTGCAGCGCTGCGCGGCGGAAGCAATATCCGAGCAGCTTTGCTCGGACCGGGGGTTCATGCCTCGCATGGGATGGAACGGACGCATGTGGATGCAATAGCAGGCACAGCTGCTTTGCTGCTTGCTTATGTGATGGAGTAACAGTTTCGAAATCTTGCTCTTACATTCGCTATAGCGTACATCGAACCGTTAACGGGGTATACTGTGTATGGAGGTGAGGTGAATGCGTCAAGCAGACCATAGCGGGGAAAGTATACCGGAAGAGAAGTGGCAAGCCATTATAAGCAATGATGCTTCTTATGACGGGAAGTTTATATACGCGGTCAAAACGACAGGTATTTTTTGCAGGCCTTCCTGCAAGTCCAAAGCGCCAAAACAGGAAAATGTTCGCCTATTCGAAAATGCGGAGCGAGCGCTGTCAGCCCATTTTCGTCCATGCAAACGATGCAGGCCGACCGGGGAACGCTTGCCTGATGATGAATGGGTGGCTTTGATTACGCAATACATCGACAGCCATTATAACGAAAATTTAACACTCGAAAATTTGGCCGATATGTGCCATGGCAGCCCTTATCACTTGCAGCGGACCTTTAAACGAATTAAAGGAATAACGCCGGTCGAATATATCCAGCAGACGAGAATGAGCAAAGCTAAGGAGTATCTTACCTATACGGATAAATCCGTTTCGGATATTGGGTTTGATGTGGGTATGCCCAATACTTCCTATTTTATAACGCTGTTCAAGAAGAAAATCGGGCGTACGCCTAACGATTACCGCCATACAAATCGAAGCAAGGAGAGCAGGGACGAGAACGAATATGAGAACGGAGCTATTGTTCAAAAATCCGAAGACGCTTCTCAATAAAGGAACGGGCTTCCTGAACGGCTACAGCCATTCGCTCAATCCGTATACGGGCTGTTCGTTCGGCTGCTCGTATTGTTATGTCCGGCAAATGCCGGTCGCAACGTTCCGTAAGCAAGAATGGGGCAGCTGGGTAGACGTTAAGCTGGAAGCGGCGACTATCCTCCGTAAAGAGCTTCACAGGGCCAAAGGCAAAGGAAAGGTCACCATATTTATGTCGTCGAGCACAGATCCCTACCAACCCGTGGAATATAAAGAGAAGGTAACGAGATCGCTGCTTGCGGTGATGGTTGAAAACCCGCCGGACTTTTTGTTCGTACAAACCCGGAGTCCACTCGTCAGCAGAGATATTGATTTATTGCTTCTATTAAAAGAGAGAGTTCGTGTAAGCATGACCGTTGAAACGGACCTGGAGGACATACGCAAGCATTTTACGCCGGCTGCGCCTCCTATCCGCGCCAGACTGAAGACGCTGCAGCTGCTCTCAGAAGCGGGCGTTCCGGTTCAGGCAACGATTGCTCCCGTGCTGCCGAGCAGCGAAGCATTCCCGGATGTATTGAAGAAAGTGGTCGACCGCGTCTGTCTGGACGATTATTATATGGGAGACGGCAGCGGGGGGAGACGGACGCGGAGCCTTGGCATTCACTCGTTGTACAAAGAGCTTGGATTAGAGGAGTGGTATTCGCCTTCCGCGTACCGTATCGTCTATGATCGGCTGATGCATGTTTTTTCCGGGGAACAGCTTTATTTGAGCCAGGAAGGATTTTTGCCGTAAACCGCAATAGGCAGGGGTTAACCAGCAGAGCAGGTCATGGACTGACTGCTTGGTTAACCCTTTTTTTTCTTATCGAATGAATGATTTTCAATTACGCTTACATTCGCCAAATTAAGCTCGGGCCAGGACATTAGGAGAAGAAAGCGGAATAGTCATTATGGAATAAACGGAACCGATATAGTTCCAATTTCAGTGCTCCCGCAGCTTTATATTCATCCCGATTCAAGGTCGGAAATCCTGATAGGCCGCAGAGCATACGAGGCAAATTAACATGAATAACTATGCAACTACCCTGAAATGTACGTTTTTAGAGATTAAAAAAGCATATTTTTGGATGAAAATCATTAATTTATTATTTTTTCGCCAAAAAGATAACGCTATCATCTGTGAAAATGATCACTTAAAGGGGCGTGCGGAAAATGTCGAGCAGTTTTTATATCCTACTTTAGTAGGATACTGGTCAATAGTCCCTTATTTAATCATAAATAGAGCGTAATTTTTGATGAAATTTGAATGGAAAACCTGGAATAGGGCAGTCAAGTTCCTTGATTTTACAAGGGATATCGTCAGTTTATACATATACTGAATGAGTCTGAAGAAGGTGTATTAATAAATATACATAAAGCGCTTCCAAGTGACAAATTTATCTTTTCAGGCACTTATTATGAGAAAACTAAAAAACGCCAATGCTGAAAATTTAGGAGCCCGTACTTATGAAAACCATTTTGAAAATGAGCTGGAATGTCTAATCGACAACATGTCTTTATTCCCTCAAGAATTGCAAAAATCTGTGTCATACTTGTAATCACGGTGGAAGCAAGGCTGACATGACGCTTGGAATCAATTAGGCGAATAATCAAAGCTTCCGGCAAGAATTATAATTTATTAACATTAGAACCTCCTAATGAATCTTGTGTTATATGTCGATTTGTAGCAATCTAGGTTTACGTGAGTGAACATATGAGAGAACGAGCGAGTTGATGAATGGAGGGCTTCAAAGATGAATGTTTCGAATGTAGAGCAGAAACGAATAAGGCTGAAGCGATTTTTGAATATACTATCCGAAGATCCTTCTCTATTAAATAAAGTAGAGCTAGAGGAATCGAGATCGCTGGCTGATCTTCTTATGCTCACCGGTTACACGCCTCGGAACGAACACGTTGATCTGGCTGAGCTTGTATCGCTGCTGCTTAAGAAGATGGGACATCATGCATGCTCGGAAGATATGATGGAGCACGTCATGAATGGCGGAACGGTCGATGAATTTATGAAC
>DATJKM010000349.1:0-10705 GCA_035491515.1 Candidatus Udaeobacter sp.
TAGCATAGTAATGGTCATAGGTCCAACTCCGCCAGGCACTGGTGTAATGAAGCCAGCTGTATCCAAACAATCATCAAAATCAACATCTCCCGCAAGCTTGCCGTCTGGCAGACGGTTAATGCCTACGTCAATGACAATCGCTCCTGGTTTGACGAATTTGCTGTCGATTGCTTTCGCTTTCCCGATGGCAACCACAAGAATATCCGCCTGTTTGGCAATTTCTTCCATGTTCGCCGTACGCGAATGACAAATTGTAACCGTCGCATTCTCGCGGAGTAGCAGCATGGCTACCGGCTTGCCGACGATATTGCTTCTGCCGATAACGACCGCATGCTTTCCAGAAATGTCGACGCCGCTGCGCTTAATAAGCTCAATAACGCCTGCAGGTGTGCAAGGCAGTAAGCTGTCATCGCCGATAACCAGATTGCCGACGCTTTCCGGATGAAAGCCGTCTACATCTTTATCTACACGAATGGCATCAATAACGGCCTTCTCGTTGATATGCTTTGGAAGGGGCAATTGAACGAGAATGCCGTTAATTGTAGCCTGATTGTTCAATCGGTCTATAACCGCAAGCAGCTCTTCTTCTGTTGTTTCAGCAGAAAGCCGGTGTACTTCGGAATAAAAACCAAGCTGCAGGCAAGCTTTCTCCTTAGAACCTACATAAACTTTAGAAGCAGGATCTTCGCCAACGAGTACGACTGCCAGGCCAGGGACGACCCCTTTCTCTTTCAAGGCTGCAGTTTCCGTAATCATTTCCTCACGTATAAGGTCGGATATTTTCTTTCCTTCAATGATTTGTGCGCACATAGCTCCAGTCTCCTTTTGCATCGATGATTGTTTGATTTTTTAATTGTGTTTAAGATTTCAACTCTTCAATTTCCAGCAGCAATTTTCCGAGCACGCCATTTACAAATTTGCCGGATTCCTCTGTTCCAAAATGCTTCGCAAGCTCAATCGCTTCATTGATCGCCGCTTTAGGCGGTACGTCATCGCGGAATACGATCTCATAACATGCCAGTCTTAGCACTTGACGGTCGACACGTGACAACCGATCGATATGCCAGCCAGTCAAAAACTGCTGCAGCATGCCGTCAATAGCTTGCTTATGCTCCATAACGCCAGAAACAATCTCGCGCGCGAACTCGGCTGTGCTGCCTGCCTCAGCCGGATCGGCACCTATTTCATTTTCTTGACGAAGCTCGTCCATCAGCATGTCGACTGCATCTGATGCTGAAACCTCATTCATTTCCATTTGATATAAGCTTGATACTGCTATTTCTCTTGCTAATCTACGTTTCATGTGACCTCCGCGGCAGCTTTATGCCGATAAAATGGTTTATTCTTGTAAACTCTATATTTCAAAAAAAACCTATGATCTCCTCCCTGCCCCGAATAAGCGGCTTTCCGAAATCCGGAGTACGGAGGAGACCACAGGATCATTTAAACGGCCTAAATCTTTCTAACAACGAATACCAAAGCCGCTGCCATGGAAAGATAGGTCCGCTGCTTGTTTCCTTCTGCAAGCCGATCCAATAACCGATTGAGACAAGCAGCCCTACAAAGAGCATGTCCCAAAAACCGACAAACAAATATAACAATCCGAAAAACAGCCCTATCGCAGCGCCAGCTGCGCGCTTCCCATAGATAGCCCAGAACTCCCTCCACATCAGCAAACTCACCTCTATTCCACGCGACTCTTGAATGTGCCCGTTTGAATGATGTTCGCAACATATACTGCAACGTTTGTTACAGGTATACCGGCTATATCCTCAACATGCTCCTTCACGGAGCGTTGAATTTCCTCTGTCAGCACCGGTATGGAGCTTTCGCCGTCAACAACCGCACGAATCACGATATCGAGACCAGCATCCGTCGCACGAATGCGAGCGCGCAAATCCTTAACGCCACGCTGACGGGAAGCGGCCTTCAATGCCAAATTCTCGATCGTCTCAAGAGAAATACGAATGTCGCCGAAGTCCGTTCTTTGATCAATAGACGGAGCGGAAGCCGATCCGCGCTGAAGTGATACGATAAAAAATCTTAAGCTAAGTATAAAAAGGATGACACCCGTTACAGCTAACGTAATTTGGATGGAATCAACACGATATATATCGCCTACCAGTTCATTCAATAGATCACTCGATATCCAGCCAAAACCAATGGATAGCAAAAATACGGACACACATCCGATTACAATGCTATACAAAAACAAAAGCAGCTTGTCCACGACCTTAACCAACGTAGCGCCTCCTCCTGCCAAGCCGAATGAAAACCCCCTTGCGCCGAGCGGCATGCCCATTCACGAGGGGGTTGTACGGAATTTAATTAGACATCATTATCTATTTGACTCTGTGTTGAATCTCTTCTTCTTCCGGTTTATCAGGCGTCTTGAAATGTACATCGTGAATATGTACGTTCACTTCAACAACGTGGAGTCCCGTCATCATCTCGATAGAACGTTTCACATTGAGTTGAATTTCCGAAGCAATCTCGGGAATACGGATGCCATACTCAACGATAATGTTCACATCTACCGCAGCTTCCCGTGAACCCACTTCAACTTTAACACCTTTGGACAAATTTTTGCGGCCAAGAAGCTCAACGATGCCTCCAGCAAATCCGCCGCTCATTCCAGCCACTCCATCCACTTCAACCGTAGCTAATCCAGCGATAACTTCGATGACTTCAGGTGCAATTTGAATCGTTCCAATGTCCGTTCTCTCATACTCCGCAGCGATCGTACTCATGATGGCTGTACACCTCCTTAAAGTTGCGCGTACTTGGCGCGAGGCCAAGCAATAAACCGCATCTTGTTAATATACTATAACATTCGGCAAGAAATATGACAAACATTACTACTTGTTCACATCATTGTCGTATGTTCATTCCGGAGCGTTAATATCATGCTCCTCGAGGAACTTAATATCAAAGTCTCCGCTCACGAATTTGGAGTGATTTAGAAGCTTCTGATGAAACGGTATCGTCGTCCGAATGCCTTCGATTGCAAATTCAGACAATGCCCGTTTCATTCTTGCGATCGCTTCTTCGCGGGTCGCGCCCCAAACAATCAGCTTCGCGATCATCGAATCGTAGTGCGGCGAGATCGTATAGCCGGGATATACGGCGCTGTCCACACGAACCCCTGCGCCGCCAGGCGGCAGGTAGAACGGAATCGTTCCTGGGGATGGCATGAAATTGCGTTCGGAATCCTCTGCGTTAATGCGGCACTCGATGGACCAGCCGTTAATTTTCAGGTCGTTTTGAGTGAACGAAAGAGGATTACCCTCTGCTACCGATATCATTTCTTTAATTAAATCCACGTTCGTAATCATCTCGGTTACGGGATGTTCGACTTGAATACGCGTATTCATTTCCATGAAATAAAAGTTTCCGTCCGGTCCGAGCAAAAACTCAAGCGTACCGGCGCCTGAATAGTTAACCGCAAGCGCCGCTCGAACGGCCGCTTGTCCCATTCGCTCGCGAAGCTCGGGAGACAATACGGAACATGGCGCTTCTTCAACCAGCTTTTGGCGTCTGCGCTGTACCGAGCAATCGCGTTCAAATAAATGAACGGCATTGCCATGCTTGTCGGCCATAATTTGAATTTCAACGTGCTTCATGCCCGTTAAATATTTTTCGAGATAAACGCCTGCATTGCCGAATGCCTTCTGCGCTTCCTGCTGAGCAGTCGTAATTTGCTGTATAAGCGTCGACTCATCTTCCGCGATCCGGATACCTTTGCCTCCGCCGCCAGCCGTTGCTTTAATAATGACTGGATAGCCGATATCACGAGCTACGCTGATGGCTTCATCCAGGTTCTCAACGAGGCCGTCAGAGCCCGGGATGATCGGAACATCGGCCGTTCTCATCGTCAGTTTGGCAACCGCTTTGTCACCCATCTTATTAATCGCAACCGGGGATGGACCGATGAATGTGATATTGCATGACTCGCAAATTTCCGCAAAGTCAGCGTTTTCAGCTAGAAAGCCATAGCCGGGATGAATAGCATCACATTCCGTTATTGTAGCTACGCTCATAATGTTCGTTAAGTTTAAATAGCTGTCCTTCGATGCGGTCGGCCCAATGCAGTAAGCTTCATCGGCTAAACGCACATGAAGCGAATCGCGATCCGCTTCAGAATAAACAGCGACAGTGCTAATACCAAGCTCGCGGCAAGCGCGAATAATTCGAACCGCAATTTCACCGCGGTTTGCAATTAATATTTTGTGAAATTTCACGTAGGAACCCCTTTCAAACGACAGTTTCCCTAAAACGGACGTTAAATCACTTCATTATTCCGGCTTAACAAGAAACAATGGCTGGCCGTACTCAACAAGCTGGCCGTTAGAAACCAAAATTTCTACGATTTCACCGCGAACCTCTGCTTCCAGCTCATTCATCAGCTTCATCGCTTCCAGAATACAAACGACGCTCTTCTCACTGACGCGATCGCCGATTTTGACGAAGGCGGCTGCTTCCGGAGTCGGCGAGCTGTAGAACGTGCCTACCATTGGAGATACGATTTGATGCAAATGATCTGTCGATGGACGTACTGGAGCCGTTTCTTGCACAGCTTGAGGCTGCGCCGCCGGTGCGGCTGGCTGAGTTTGTAAAGGTGCAGGCGCGTATGTATGCGTAATTGGGGCTGCTTGCACATTCACCACTTCTGTTTTGCCAGGCTTGCGGATGAGCAGGCGAGTCCCTTCGTTTTCGATTTCCAGCTCATGAACGGAAGTTTGATCAACCAATTTGATCAACTCTTTGATCTCGCTCAATTTGAACATGAATATTTTCACTCCTTAAATTTGCGATAGCTAAATTGCTTCCATAGCGGATAACCACAATGGTTACCATGCCAATATAACCAATTCTTACACATAACGTTTAACATTATATCATAAACAAGCCTGAACACGAATCATTTTTTGTTCGGTAATCGATGATAACACAAAAAAAGGCCTTGCCGCCACCCGCTGACATGCCGGGGACGACAAGGCCTGTTGTTCTTATAAGAGCTTGCTGGCGCTTAAGGAATATATCGGACAGATACTTGGTCCGCACCGACTTGCATGGTGCTCATCACCAATTTAATGATGTCGGCAGCCTGCTTTTTCTCCAGCTTGTCGCTGGAAACTACAACATTGAATTTGTCGCTTTGCTCATCGATAACGACATTTTCATATAGCTTCTGCAGCTCCGACTCAATGCCTGTCAGTTTAGCTTGTTTCTCTTCCAGCATATCAAGCTCGGCAATGGCGGCAACAGATTCCTCCTGCTTGGTTTGCGTCTCCGCAATGGCTGCCATTATGCGATTTTCTTCCTCTGTGTTTTTCAACTCCCGTTTCGCCAGCAGCTCGCTGAACACGCCGCCTGCCGCTAATCCCTGCTCCTCGATTAGATTCAATGCCTCTTTATCCGCATCGCTTAGAACGACATCATCGGCTGGCTGCTCCACTTCATTCACAACCAGTCCATCGCCATTCGCTGCAGCCTCCGTCGCATTTTGCGCCGCTTGCTCCGTTTGGGAGCCGTCAGTCAACACTTCCGGAGTTTCCACGTCTTGCGTAAATAAGTAATACGCCGACAATACCACCATTAAACTAAGCATTGATACGAGCCATACCGTTTGTCTTTTCGTGTTCATGAGAACACCCTCCCCAACCATTCAATTTAGTTTATTGTTTGCTCGGTACAACAGAAATTCGGTTAACCGGCACGTTAATGCCTCTCTCGACCGCATTGACGATGAGACGTCTGACAGTGGCGTTTTCAGCGCCTTTGGCAACGATAAGAACACCTCTAATGTGCGGGTTAATCGTTTTGGTCACGATCGGTTTTTGGTCTCCTGATACCTCGTACAATACGACCTGTCCGTCTTCTGTTATCGCAGTATTATGCCGTTTGCCGCCGTTCGGATCATTTTCATCCGTGACCTGCTGTGAATCTTTTTTATGCCGCTCAACGACTATTTCTTCCGTCGAATCAACCGTTACTAGTACATCAACTGTTCCAACGCCTACGATTTTCTCCAAAATCTCTTTCAGCCTTGTCTCCAATGGATGCTCGATCGCAGCGAACATAGAGCCTGATGACGACTCCGAATTCCATGCGGGCTCTGTCTGGGGCGGAGGATTCGGATCCTGTGCCGATGGTTCAACCTGCTTATACGTCAAAAAAGAATTCATAATCATTAGCGCTGCGCCAATCCCTCCAACGATTAGCAATATTCGAAGGGTCCGCACACGCTTCGGACCCCCGGGACCGCCGCTAACCGCTGATTCTATGCCTTCCAGCCATTTGGCCACCGCGCCATACCTCCTCTCCATCACTAACCTTTTATTATTTCGTTTGTTGTTCCGCCAGCTGTCTTACGATAATCCGATCCGCCTCAACGTCCCAGCCCTTTGTAATCAAGCTGCTGATTGCAGCAGCTGCAGCCGGGTCCGCTCTCGACCATTTGCCCTCCGGTTCATCAGATCCTTCTATTTCGCTGGTTGAATCCTTGCTGCCCGGGAGCGGCAAGGTATCGTCCTGAGGCTCGATCTCAACATCTATGATTACCGGCTGCACTGCCTCGACTGCCGAATCATCCTTGGATATGCCTTTTTTGTTGTCGTTCGCATTGAGAGTGACGGTTACTTGACTTATATAAGGTGTTTGCGTACCGGAAATCGCAACCCACTTCAGCATCGCATCCACCTCGGCCACCGGTGCTGCTTCTTTCTCGATCAATTCATTCCGAATGGATTCCTCCAGCGTTCGTTCCGTAAGTTTGGCAGCTTCGAGATTGCGCTTCTCGCTCATTGCTTCGGCATCACTTGTAATTTGATTTAACCCGGCTATCTGCTCCTCCCGCGTCATGGCCGATTTACTCCAATTCTCCATTCCTTCATCCAGCTTCGCTCCAAAGTCGCTTTGTATGAGCTTTAATATCGGAGAGAGAATCGTCAGCAAGATGAATAAGCCGACTACGAGCCTCGCATATCGCTGCATCGCTTTGTTGGGGAGGAGAAGCTCAACGAACACCGCCAGCAAAATGACTGCAATGATGTCTCTCAGCCAGTCGCTTAACCAAGCCATCACAGTACTCGTCTCCTTCCTTACCTAACCATCAACGCCGCATTTCCTGCAGTCAAAATAATTGTAACCGCAAGGAAAAACATGAGACTGACAGCTGCCAAAGCTGCAAATACATAGATCATCGTCTTCCCGATCGTCGCCAGGCAGCTTACGATCGGCGAATCTCCCAGCGGCTGCATAACAGCTGCAGATATGTTATAGATGAGCGCTAGCGTCAATATTTTGATTGCAGGGAACGCGCTGATGAATAGCAGTACAATAACGCCGGCCAACCCCACTGCGTTTTTGGCAAGCATTGACGCCGAGATGACCGTATCCGCCGCATCGGAGAACGTCCTTCCCACGACCGGCACGAAACTCCCCGTAACGAATTTGGCTGTCCGCAGCGTGACACCATCCGTTACCGCTCCAGTTGCGCCCTGTACGGAAATGACGCCGAGAAATACGGTCAGCAGAACGCCCATCACGCCTACGCTAATGTTCCGCAATAGGTTTGCCAGCTGCGTGACTTTGAATTTATCCGTCAATGCGCTTGCAATATGGAGAACCGCCGAAAAAAACAAAAGCGGAAATACGAGCGTATAAATGAGCGTACCGACTGCATGAATCATAAAGATGATCAGCGGATGCAGAATGGATACCGTAACGACGTTGCCCATCGATGCAAGCAGCGTAAGCAGCAGCGGCACCATCGCCAGCATGAACTGAATCATGCTTTCTATTGCGCCTTTTGCATAGCCCATTGCAACATGAAAGCTGTTTACCGCGATAATAATGAGCACCATATACGTAATAGAATAAGCGACTTTGCTGACTGCATTTCGTTCGAAAGCGTTTTGCAGCGTCTCCAGCACCATGCTGAACACCGTCAGCATCACAATCGTTACGAGTAGCTTGCCATTGTAGAGCACCTCATGCCACATATACCGAAGCAGCCCTTGCAATACATCCGTAAACTTAAGGCCTTCGCCGCCTGGAAGAATCATCTGGGCGAAGCTGGGAATATGCTGTTCCGGAAAAAAACCGCCGTATTCACTCCGGAGCTTATTCCAGTAAGACTCAACAGCTTCCGTTTCTAGAGCGCCTAACTGCTCGGCTGCCAGCTCCTTGGAAAGCTGATCTGCTTGGACGCGGCTCTCCTCAGCCGGTGTACCGCTTTCCCCGCTTCCCGCATAACCGACATTCGGAACAAAGGAGAACAGAAACGCCGCAGTTAAAATGAAGAGCAGCAGCTTGGCCCGGTCTCTTGCAGGAGTGAGCTTAATCATAGGCTTCAGCTCCCCTCCGGCAGCAGCCCGATTACGGTCTCGACGATTACGCTAATAATCGGAACAGCCATGACGAGAATAAATACTTTACCGGCAAATTCGATTTTGGATGCGATGCCCTCTTGACCTGCGTCCCTGACGATCTGCGCCCCAAATTCCGCAATGTACGCAATGCCGATAATTTTTAGGATCGTCTTCAAGTATATTGAAGGGATACCTGATCGATTAGCCAGGTCCTCTAGCACGGATATGACGATTTCGATTTTGCCGATCAAGTACAGAAAGATAAACAAGCCTGTAAACGCCGCGAGCAGAAAAGCGAACATCGGCTTCTGCTCCCGAACAACAAGTATGAGTACTGTAGCCATCAGACCCAGACCGACGATTTGAATCATTTCCACTTCGCTCACCTGCTCGCATGCACGTCCGACTTGAGACGCCTACTGGAACAAAAAAATCGTTTTTATTTCTTGGAACAGTTCATTCAGGAGCCGAACAACCATAAACAGTACGACGACGAAACCAATGACCGTTACCCAATGCGCCATATCTTCCTTCCCCATTTGCTTAAGAACCGAATGTATCATCGCGATAACAATTCCGATTCCGGCAATCTGGAAAATGGCGCTCACATCCATGTTCATCTATGCCGCACCCCACTACACCATCAAAATGACGATCAGCACAGCGATCAAAATACCGAGACTTTTCCACATCTTCTCATAACGCCCCTGATCATCTCTCGCTGCGTCCTCCTCGGCTTTCAGCTGCAATAACGCTAGATGTATATGCTTCATTTGATCTTCCTTATCGCTGATCCCTAGCGTCGAGCCTAGCCGAATGAGCACGGCCTGCTCGTCATTCCGCATCGAAGTCGCTTCCCACTGTGATTTGATCGCCTGCTCCCAGCTGTCGCGGAAAGTAAAACTTTCCGTTTCCCAGATTCCGCTGGCCGCTTTGCGAAAAATGGTCGCGAGCGGCTCAGGGGTAGCTGCTGCCGTTCTCTCCAGCGCCTCCGGTAAAGGCGTGTGGCCATAGCCGATTTCCGTCTCCAGCCGCTGCAGCGCATGTGCGAGCTGCCGCAGCTGCCTTGGTCGCTCGGCGAATTTTGCTGCTTGCTGGAAGCCGATCATCGTGCCTGCAAACAAGACTAGAACCGCGCCTAGCAGCTTAATCACGGGTCATCAGCTCGATGTCGCCCCGAGAAGGCATGAATCGTATCTGCGGCTGTACGGGATGCTGACGGATGCTCGCGGGAGGAAGCCCGTAGGGCGATTGCTTCCGCAGGCACCACGCGGTGCATGATGCCCTGGTCTGTGCGTTTCAGCTCAACGACGTACGTAAATGCGCCCTCTTCAAGCAGCTTCAGCAGTACGGGCCTGCCTCTTGCATCCTGCAAATCATAGGCATGTGCAGTGGCGACAACACTGATGCCCGCATGACTGGCCTCACGAATGGCTTCGCCATCCTCCGGCCTGCCGATCTCGTCGGCGATCAGCACCTCGGGCGACATGGAGCGCAAAAGCATCATCATGCCTTCCGCCTTTGGACAGGCATCCATCACATCGGTTCGTGGGCCTACGTCGAATGTCGGGATGCCGCGGACGCAAGCTGCAATCTCCGACCGCTCGTCGACGATGCCGACCTTTCTTCCTTGCCAGCCGCTCGCCTCCAAGGTAGGCCACAAGCCATAGCTGACGGATCTGGCAATGTCCCGCACGAGCGTCGTTTTACCCTGCTGCGGAGGAGCTAAAATAAGCGTGGAATACAGCGTTTTTCTCGTACGGTCGATCAGCTTAGGCAGCAGGTGGGCGCTAGCGCCGACCACTTCTCTGGCTACCCGGATATTGAAAGCGCCAATATCGCGAATGCCGCGTACCACGCCGCTGTCGAGTATAGTCCTGCCGGCCAGTCCAATACGATGACCGCCCGAAACAGTGATAAACCCTCTGCGGAGCTCCTCCTCCATGGCGTACAAGGAATAGTTGGTAATGCGTTCGAGCAGCTTGCGGCATGTGTCTGCCGATGGCTTGTATGCTCCGTCGGCAGCTTGGCGCAGCGACCCGTCAATCATCATAAATCGAGACTGCCCCCGAAACCCTATTTCAAGCGGTCGTCCTTCTCGAATCCGAATTTCCTCTAGCTGCTCTTGCATAGGTTCAGGAAGCCGCTCCAGCAGCGTCTTTAGCTCCAAGGGCAGTAAGTGCACGATGCGTGCCAGCATGCCATCATCACTCCCGGATGTTTGTCCTTCGTAGTTCCTATTTGTATGCTATCGATGCGAAAATATGTCTGCCCCGTTCATCGTTTGCTAGATTTACAATCTATTATTTTTTCAAAATACCGATCATCAG
>DATJKM010000350.1:0-10812 GCA_035491515.1 Candidatus Udaeobacter sp.
GTAACCAGCTCCTCCGGCAGCTGCCGAAGCGTCATATTCGGCGCCCCGTCGCTCTGTTTGCGCAAAGCGATGAAATAATCATTGATTGCCTTAGCCGTGCGATAGCTCTCGCTGTGCATGCCCTTCAGCTCACGCTGCAGCGCAAGAAACGGAGCTTTCGTCAGCTCCGCCGAGAACATCTCCCGCGCCCGGTCGACAAGGTTATGCGCCTCGTCCACAAGCAGCGCCGTCCGCTTCTTCATCTCCGCATATTGACGCTTAAATGAAATGCGCGGGTCAAAAATATAATTGTAATCGCACACGACGGCATCAGCCGCATAGGCCAAATCAAGCGAAAATTCGAACGGGCATACCAGATGCTTTCGCGCATAAGCTTCAATGACCGGCCTGGTCATAACCGTTTCATGCTCCAATATATCAAGCACCGCCCCATTAATCCGATCATAATAGCCGTCTGCATAGGGACAATGCTCCTTCTCGCAGCGCACTTCCTCTTGAAAGCATATCTTTTCCTTAGCCGTTATCGTCACGGCATGCAGGTTCAAACCCTTCTCGCGCATAAACAGCAGCGCATCCTCAGCTGCCGCTCGTGTCGTCGTTCGCGCCGTCAAATAATAAAATCGCTGCAGCATGCCCGCTCCCATCGCTTTGATGGCCGGAAAGGTCGTCGATATCGTCTTCCCGATGCCGGTTGGAGCTTTCGCAAACAGCCGTACGCCTTCCTCAATCGATTTGTAGACCGCTCCTGCCAGCTTGCGCTGCCCTGCGCGGTAAGTCTCAAATGGGAATGCAAGCTCCCGAATGCTCTCGTTTCTTGCCTGCTCATGCCTGCGGCGCTGCTGCGCGTAAGGCGCGTACCGCGCGGCAATCTCATGGACGTATTGCTCCAGCTCCGTGAAGCTGGCCTCCCGCACGAACCGCCGCTCCTCCTCCGTTTCCGTCTGCACATAAGTAAGCTGAACACGCATCGCCGCCTGCCCATGCTCCTTGGCGTACATGTAAGCATAGAACAGCGCCTGCGCCCAGTGTACGGGATAACCGTCCCCGGTTATTTGCTCCAAATCGCCGCCGGTCGATTTAATCTCGTCAACAGTCAATAGCGGCTCCGTTCCCAGCAGCCCGTCACAGCGTCCATCCACGGCAAACAGCAGATCATCCACTGCGATATCCGCTTTAACGTAGACCTCTTTAACGTCCTGCTCGCCATATGTCCGCTGTACTCTCTGATGCGCCTTCGTCCCCTCGTGCATGGTGTCGATCGCATTCAGCCTTACGTCGATGCTTCCGCTAAGAAATACATATTCGACTAAATGTCGCACCGATATCGTGACCGTATCATGGATTAGCATATCGTCTGATCAACCGCTCCCATAAAGAACATTTGTTCCTCAATTGTACCATAAGCGGCGCACCAACCGTATACGGCATCCGAACTTCAGCAGCAGCATAATGCCACACCTGACTGATCCAGTCACAATCACGCACTGCTATCCTGCACATTTGCAGTAACATGTTCCTGTTTAGAGCCAAACCCTTCTCTATCCTGCACATTTGCAAGATAGCACTGGAATTATCGGTTGTAGGCTGACAAAAAAAGCGTCTTCGTTGTACGGAGTACAACATAGACGCTTTTCCTCCCTAACAACGGGCTTTTATCCTGCGATAATGCAATATAGCTTTATAAGTGGAACTAAAGCTTGATCTAATTGGAATGCTATTCACGCTATGGCCGTGCCGATACCTATGAGATTCATTCGTTCAACTTTATATGCTGCAAAATTTAGAGCTCTTCCGTCTCTTCCTCGGGGTGATTGCCGACGCCATTCAGCAAGTCAGTACCGTGGAACTCCTCACCCGGGGATGCAGGATCAATAGGGCTGCCCTTTGCAAGGGCATCCGCATCGGGAACGGCAGCCAGCTCCTCCGAAATTTCCTCTGCGGTATCTGCCTCCATATCCAGCTCATCGCCAGCCTCCAGAGCAGCTGGAATATGGGACTCATGCACATGCTCATTCTCATCCGGATGCTGCTTTTGCAGCAGCGAAGCTGCATCATATACCGCGCCGTCTCGCGCCTCCTCCGTAAATAAACCGAATTCAGGGTCTATATCTTTCTCCGTCACTAAGCTGTTAGTCTGATGTCTATCGCGATCATACTCATCTGCCATTTTGATTACCTCCTCAGTCGTTTCTTTCCTATGTTACCCACGAACCGGGCTGTTCTAACCAAAACAATCACCTGCCGAAAAGAACCGCCGTAAGCGAAGGCAAACACCCGCAGCCATTGACCAAAACGGCCAATGGCTCTTTATACCGCCTATCATGCCTTCATCTTTCATTTCCGTACTAGTCCAACTGAATGCCTTCGGACCTGACCCACTGGAGAAACTTTGCGAGTCCCCGCGCTGCCTCTTCAATCGGAAAATATTCCAGCCCTACATAGCCTCTAAACCCGGTTGCCTCAATCGCTTTAAAGATGTTCAAATAATAAAGCTCCCCTATATACGGCTCGTGTCTGCCCGGAACTCCTGCTACGTGGAAATACCCGATTTTTTCGATATTCCGAGTAACAGTGGATATAATATTTCCTTCCATAATCTGCATATGATAAATGTCGAACAGCACTCTGACATATGGACTGCCGACTTCGTCGACAATTTGAAACGCCTCCTCGGAGTGATATAAATAATATCCCGGATGGTCGACATATGTGTTAAGCGGTTCGACCACCAGCATCATTCCCGCCTGCCTCAGCATGGGCACGCATGCCTTCAGCCCTTCTACAATGCTTCGGTGCTGTACCTCTCTGGGGACGCCTTGCAATTCTTGTCCGACCTGCGAAATAATGTGCTTGCACCCGAGCATTTGGGCAACCGCAATCGTTTGCCGAAGGCCTTCCATATATTCCTGCCGCTTCGAAGGGTCAGTCAAGCTGATAAATTTCGTGACAATGCTTGCAAGCGTAAGCTGAAGCGCTTCTTTCGCAGCCTTAATCGCATACAGATCCTTATCCCACCAGCTCCAAAACTCAAAAGCGTTAAAACCTGCTTGTTTAACCTCCACCATACTTTTAACCATATCTTTACCTGAATACACTGCTTCGATGGATACGGAAAATTTCAGCGTCATCCCCTCCATTTCCTTATAAAAAAGCCTTCCGGCATGATGCTTCTAAGGGAGCTGTTTCATCAAATAATCCGCAGTGCGGATAGCCAGAGCGACGGTAGTGAGCGTAGGGTTCACCGCACCGCTCGTCGGGATGACGCTGTTATCCGCTACATAAAGGCCCCGCACGCCATGAATCTGGCCGTAAGGATCGGTTGCGGAGGTTGCAGGGTCATAGCCCATCCTGCAAGTTCCCATATCATGGTACACCAGCCCGGTTGTAAGCGAACTAAGCGATGTTTGTGCTGCCTGCGAAGCGTCCAGCGCCCGCTTAACGCCTTCACCCATCCGGTGAAATACTTCCTTGTCTTTGGCGCTGTACGAGAACTCAACCTCCAATTCAGGAACGCCGTAATCGTCTACTCTGCGCGGGTTCAGCGCGACGTAATTCTCATACCGGGATTCAACAGCTCCAGAAGCGCCATATCCGACTTTCGCTTGCTCAAGCATCGGCTTTAATTCATACCAATAATTAAAATAAGGTCCACTAAGCTGAATTTGATAATCGCGCTCTGCCGTACGCGGAACCAAAAGAGCCAATACCCCAAGTGTCTCCGGGAAACCGGCGGTGTGAATGATTCCTTCACCGGTTATCCTCGTATGCGTCGTTAAATAATGGCCGATCGCCCTTCCTGGAATGCCTGAATTCAGCAAAATGCGCGGCGTCTCGAACGTGCTTGCCGATAAAACGACGGTTTTTCCTTTCAGGACATAGGCTTTTTTATCCCGGGTCATCACTTTCACGCCAGCCGCTTTCCCATTATCGGTAAGCACCTCGGTCACGCGTGCTTTCACCGCCAGGTCAAAGCTCCCAAAGCTTAAAGCCCAAGCAAAAAATGCCATGGAGCTGAAAAATACATTGGAGCGTATATAGCCGTATTTGGTTGGCTGCATGTCGACAGCCAGCGGCTGGGGAACAGTTTCGGGGAATCCGCCCGCCAGCATGCGGCTTAGGATAATGTCTGAAATGGACGAGTTTTTGCTGTAGTCGGAAGAAATGGTCATCACCTGCTCGGCTATCGTGTAATAGCTGTCCATTTCCGCCGGAGAAACGGGCCACTGCGCGATATCCACCTGATGCATCCGCGGAGTGACCCCGTTCCAAAGCATGCTTCTTCCGCCTAATGCAATAAATGACTCAAAATAATGCGGCGCTGACGTAGGCGGCGACAAATCACCCATGCCGCCCGGCTTTGCTGTAGCTACCGGCTTCCAAAGCTTCGGGTTTCTAATAAAACGTTGTAAGCGGTCGCCGTTTAAGGTAGGCACATTATGCGCATGGGTGGGCAGCAGCAAATCGCCGGCTTCGACGATAGCAATTCGCTTGCCGCTCTTTCTCCATTGCTCGCATAATCTCCAGAGAACGGCGCCTCCTCCGGGCCCTGTGCCCACAATGATGACGTCATATTCGGTTTGGGCCATCTGCTCCAGAGGCGTGAGCGGAATCCACTGCTCCAAATATTCTCCGGGACCGGGAGGATCCGGTACGCCTTGGAAGGACATATTCGGCTGCGTGGACGATCCGTGAAAGGATGGGAAACGGATCTGTAAACCGGCCACGTTCCGATCGGGATGGGCAATGGCCGGATTCCACAAAAGCAGCTCCTCGATGGCAATGCCATATTGTTGTGAAATCGTACGCAGCGTATCCCCGTCACGGCCAAGGTAGATTCTCATCCCCATCACCTGTCCTTTCGACTTACCGCTATGTGCAGGCTAATATCGCGATGGTCGCATTGTCCTGGTACGGATTCTCAAGCGCGAGGACATGCTGCAATATAAAATCGGCGGCTTGCGGCGGCGGCATACGAACCGCTTCCTCCAGCAACGACTCCGACAATTCGTCATATAACCCGTCGCTGCACAATAAAATCCAGTCGCCCGCAGCTAAACGAAACGGCTTACGGTTTGCATCGATCTCGTCCAGCTTAGGAATACCCAAATAACTGGTTAATAAATGACGTTCCGGATGCATCTCCGCTTCCTCTCTCGTCAACTGGCCCTCTCTAACTCGCAGATCCAGAACATTCGCGTAAATATGGTCCCGCGTCAAAGGAATAAGCACGCCGCCCCGGTACAAATAGATACGGCTGTCGCCTACCGAGATCCAATACAGCATCCCTTCCTTAATAGCGGCGGCAACGAGCGTCGTTCCTACGTTCCATTCCAGCTCATGCTGCAGCGCCAGCTCACATACCGCATTGTTCGCCTCTTGCAGCGCCTTCTCCAGCGCCTCGGGAACGGTCTCCCCGGCCGTTTTTTCCAAATATTCATTCAACATCGTTTGCACGGCAAGCTGGCTTGCCTCCTTACCCATGTCGAGGCCGCCCATTCCATCGGCAAGCACGGCCAGCATACCATAGCGCTTAACGGCCTCCGGATCGTGCAAAGCCGAGAAACCAAAGGCGTCCTGCTGCTCCTCGCGCGCTCCGATATGCTGAGCATTACCTGGTATGACCTCGGATAAAGAATGGCTTGAGCGTTCCTGATTAACGAAATGTCTGATTTCAAAATAGACCGTAAGCAATATGCCGAGACTGATCGCGCACCACATGAGCACCATTTCGATAAAATCAACTTGCTGCCTCGTCCATACCTTCTCAAGCTGCTCGGCCGGAATAACGACTACTCCGATATAGGCGATAACGAGCAGCAAAAAAATAATCGACATGCCATCGATCATCCCTTTTTTGACCATACGATCCCCTGCCTCGTCTGAGCTTATAACTGCCAAAGAAAAGAACACAACATCTGCAATATATTCATTTTTATTTGCGGAAGCTTCGATTTATACCACTTGGCAGCGAGCCTTCTTTCGCCCGCACGCGCGAATAAAAAAAGATGACCCCCAAAAAATGCAGGAGCCATCAATTTTTCAGCTGCTTAACCTTTAATTCCCATATATGGCCGTGGTTGATAACGGGATGGGAATGAACCGAAAGACATTAGGAGATTTGCGGGAACGTCTCTCATTAGAAGAGGATTCTTCCGAAAGAATCGGGCTTATGAACACCAATAAGCGTATTCAAATAGCTTACGGGGATGATTATGGCATTCAGATTCGAAGCAAGAAGGGATTCGGTACGGCGGTATATATTCGGGTGCCCCTATCCTGATGGACGTCGTAATGCCTTTCCCGCCAAAAAATCCTCCTGCCGCTCACAATGACTTGTGCGGCAGGAGGATTCTCATATTCGCGAATGTCGCGAAGTATTATTGAATATTACTTGCTCATAATGTCTTTCACGGTTGTATCAAGCTTATCGAGCAATTGATCTCTGTTGATTTGAGCGCCTAAATATTCCTGCATCGCAGCGCCAAACCCTTGAATCGTGCCGTCCGGGTAACGGTCCCATTGCCAGCCGAGCGCTGTGGAAGCTTGCTCTTGAATGGAAGCCGCAATCGGTCCGATTTCCTCCTCCGTCGCCTTAATGCTTGTCAGAGCTGGCATAAATTTAAAGTCTTTAGTCAAAAATGTTTTCCCGGTTTCCGATGAAACCAGCCAGTTTAAGAAAGCTTTCGCTTCTTCCGGATGCTCGGACTTGCTGTTGACGATCCAGTTGCTCGGAACGCCTACGAGTACACGGCCTTCGGAATCGTTAATCGGAAGCGGAAGCACCCCAAGGTTCAATTCCGGATTCACTTTATCGATATCAGGCTGCGTCCAGTTGCCTTGCTGCATCATAGCCGCTTTTCCTGCCGCAAATTCCGCAACTTGTGTAGCATAGTCTGTCGTTAGTTTCTTCTTCTGCGCATTGTTGAAGATCAGATCTACAAGGTTCAGCCATTCCTCGAACTGCTTGTTTCCTTTAATCGTCGTCTTGCCTGCTTTCAAATCCTCGGCAAATTGAGCCGGGTCTGGCTGGTTGGCAAGCGCAACGTTGAGCAGGTGAATACCCAAGGACCACCATTCGTTTGTTGTTTCAAAAGGAGTAATGCCAGCAGCCTGCAGCTTTTTCACAGCATCCGTTAACTGGGAAAGAGTTTTCGGCGTTTCGGTAATGCCTGCTTTAGCGAACAAGTCTTTGTTGTAAATCAAGCCGTACCCTTCCGTGTTCATCGGCATGCCGTAAAGCTTGCCGTCCACTGTTGTAGGGACTTTAGCCATCTCCAGAACGTCTTTTACCCACGGCTCGCTGCTCAGGTCGGTTGCCCGGTCCATGTAAGGCACAAGCGCCGTAAACCCGCCGTTTGTGAAAATTTCAGGCTCGGAGCCAGCTGCAATTTCCGCTTTCAGCAATGCGCCGTAATCTTCGCCGCCGCCATGCGTCTCGATTTCGACATGCACCCCGGTTTCTTTCTCATATTCTTCCGCCATTCTGTTCAATGCATCGGCAATTTCTACTTTAAATTGGAAAACTCTAATCGAAACTTTTTCTGTTTTCGTGTTGTCTGCCGCAGGAGTATTGCTGTTGTCCGCTTTACCGCATGCTGCCAATATCGAAGTCATCAAAACAATAGCCAACGCGATTGTTGTAAACCTTTTCATTTAAAGACCTCCCATTTTTTGTGTTTTTGTATTTACAAGGCCCATTATATTATGGAGCTTGGGCCTTAAACACAGACGATGTTGATCAAAAAGGTGGAACATGTTGTTTAGCCTTTGACGGAGCCTGCTGTAATTCCCTCTACAATATATTTTTGCAAAGCAAGGAAAAACACGATAATCGGAGCAATCCCGATCGTAAGTCCGGCCAACGCCATATCCCATTGCTTCGTATATTGTCCGAAAAATCTGGTGATCGCCAGCGGGATCGTCAATAATTCCTTATTGCCGCCTATTACGAGTACCGGAAGCAAATAATCGTTCCAGATCCACAAGCTGTTGAGGATAATAATGGTCGCCATAATGGGACGAAGCAGTGGAAATACGATTTTAAAAAATACGCCGTACGGCGTGCAGCCGTCCACTACCGCAGCTTCTTCAATTTCCAGCGGCACCGTTTTGATAAATCCATGGAACAAAAATACGGATAATGCCAAACCAAAGCCGAGGTAACAAACGACGATCCCGAGCAAATTGCCCCGTAATTCCAGCAAACTGGTGACGCGCACCAATTGAAGCATGACGGATTGAAACGGAATAATCATGGAGGCCACGAACACGTTGAACAAAATTTTGTTAAATAACGTAGGCCTGCGCACTAAGCGGTAAGCGGTCATGGAGCTGATCATAACAATGCCAGCCACGCTGATGACGGTAATTTGAAACGAGTTAAACATGACTTTCGGGAATTCGATAATATCCCACACTTTAACGTAGTTGCTCCAGTGGTACGTTAAAGGCATTGATGCTGCATCGACTAAAATTTCGCCCAGCGTTTTCACCGAATTGACTAAGACGAAATAAAACGGGGACAAAAACAGCAGTCCGATGATAACGATAATAATTTCCAGAACCAATAATCCGACATTATACTTTTCGGCCCGTTCCATTACGCTTCAACCTCCTTACGCTTAGTTACCCATACCTGCACAATGGTAATAATGGATACGCCGATGAAGAACAGCATCGCTTTGGCGGTACCCAATCCGTAGCGGTTATTATTGAGCGCTTCCGCATAAATGTTGTAGGCAAGCGATTGCGTGGATGTACCCGGTCCGCCTTTCGTTAACGAGAGGTTCAAATCGAATGTTTTGAACGCATTGGATATCGTCAAGAACAAACAGATGGTTACCGCCGGCATAATTAACGGAACTAAAACACTTTTAAGCATTTGCCAGTAATTTGCGCCGTCGATATGAGCAGCTTCAATTAAATCTTTCGGCACTCCCGCTAATGCCGCGATATAAATGACCATCATGTATCCGACTGTCTGCCAGACGAAGACGATGATGATTCCCCAAAATGCTGTATTCGGCGTCCCTAACCAAGGCAGCTCAAAAAACGGAATGTGGGTTATATCTCCGACTGTGCTGAACCCTTTTGTAAATATAAACTGCCATATAAAGCCTAATAATATTCCTCCAATGACGTTCGGCATAAAGAAAATGGTGCGGAGCGCATTTTTGGTTTTGAGCGGCTTTACTAATATAACAGCAAGCACAAACGCCAAAGCATTGATAGCAACTACCGTAATAAGCGTAAATTTGATCGTAAACCAGAAGGACTCCCAAAACTTATCGTCCGACATGATTCTCTCCAAGTTAGCCATGCCTGTCCAGGTCGCTTTATCCATGTCCAGACCGTTCCAATCGGTAAACGAATAGTAAAACCCGAGTAAAAATGGGATTAATACAATAACAGTGAAAAATAATAGCCCTGGTCCGACAAATACCGTTTGCTGAAACCATTGACTGAGTCTGTTGCTCTTGTACATATTGACTCCCCTTTCAAAATGAACTATGTTTTCTTTGATCGTTCCATGGTTTAAGTATAGGATGTATGATTGTGCAAAAACACCGATAATGATGTCGAACAAGGTGGAATATATTGATCTTTGCTGCATCAATGTGATTTGAATCATTCCGAATATAAGGGGATTGCCATGTTTAAAATGAGTATTCGCAACAAACTAATGGTGCTGCTGCTCACGGTTACCATCATCCCGATCACAACATCCATTATTATTACTAATGTGTACATTAAAAATTCAGTGACGGATGAATCCATACGGGAAAATATGAACCTTCTCTCCTTGGGAAAAGGCAATATTATGAACTACATGGACATTATTAATCAAACATCGCTTGGGGTTTATAATGCATTAAATACGCCGGGCTCCATGTTCCGCATAATCGAGCGGAAGAGCGAGACACCCGCAGGAGAAGTTGATTTTGCAGACCGCACGATCATCAATTCCCACCTTTTAAATATGTATCAATCGTTTAAAGATATTTATCAAATCCATCTGCAGCTTTTAAACCGAGACCAATCCTATTTATTGACCCACAGGTTTTTCCGCGGTCCCGAACGAACGGAATACACGATTCCCACGGGTGCCCCCGCCGGAAATTCCAAACCGTTTTTGGAAGCGACACATCAAAGCCACAGCTTCAAGATGCAGTGGAATAATTCCGACCCCAAAGAGACGGTGTTTACCTTTCATCGTCCCGTCATTAATACGCCAAGCGATAAGGTTATCGGGTATTTGTCTATCGATGTGTCCACTAAAGCGCTGTTCGATATTTGCAAGCAGCTTTATGTCGATAGCGAGGAAAACTTGTACATTTTCGATGGACATGGAAATATTATCTATCCTGCGCAGCCGGATTTATCGGGAAAGCCGCTTAAAGAAAAATGGCTCAATACGATCATCCAAAAGCAAGAAGAAGCAGGCCATTTTGAATGGAAAGATCACAGCTTTGCCGGCATTATCATGTACGATAAAATGAAAACCAATTATTTGGACTGGACAATCGTCAAGCTGCAGCCGTATTCTCATTTGTATAAAAGCTCCAGTCAAATTACCCGTCTCAACAGCATGATCGTAGCCGTGTTTCTAGTTATCGTTGTGATCGCAACCTTGTTTATTTCCGTGCATTTTACAGAACCGATTAAAAAACTGATAAGCTATATGAACAAAGTGCAATCCGGCAATCTGAACATGGATATTGAAATTAAAGGAAATGATGAGATCGGCATTCTGACCCGGCGGTTTGATGCGATGATCCATACGGTCAACGATTTAATTAACCGGGAATACCG
>DATJKM010000351.1:0-6542 GCA_035491515.1 Candidatus Udaeobacter sp.
TTTTGAACGGAAAGCCAAGGCTTATTGTATTGAACAAATCAGATTTGGCTGATCCGAAGACGACCGAACAATGGATGGCTTATTTCCGCAACGAAGGCCATGAATCAATCGCAATTGATTCTTCGACGGGAACGAAGGTCAATGAAGTTCCGCTTAAGGCGAAGCAGATTTTGCATGAGAAAATAGCTCGTCAAATCGCCAAAGGAATAAATCCGCGCGCAATCCGCGGTCTTATAGTAGGCATACCGAATGTCGGGAAATCCACGCTTATAAATAAGCTGGCAGGCCGCGCCATTGCTTTGACAGGTGACCGGCCAGGCGTTACGAAAGGGCAGCAATGGATTAAGATTGGAACGGAAATGGAGCTGCTCGATACACCTGGTATTTTGTGGCCGAAGTTTGAGGATGAGCTTGTCGGCTACCGGCTTGCCATGACTGGCGCGATAAGAGAGCAGATTTTAAACGTTGACGATATTGCATTTTTTGCGATGCGTGAGCTGGTGGACCGTTACTGGCCTAACATAAAAGAGCGCTATGAGCTTGATACGCCTCCTAAAGATGCTTCCGATTCAGATGAAATCGTACGGGTAATGGAGGATATCGGGCGCCGGAGAGGCTGTCTGGTAAGCGGTGGACGTGTCGATCTGGAGAAAACATCCGGGATTATTTTACGTGATTTGCGCTCAGGGAAGCTTGGACGCATTACGCTTGAAGCTCCACCTTATTGATTTGAAACGGGGGAACGTAACGTGCTGCAATATGAACAGTCGTTATGGCAAGACGGATACAGCGCTATTGCCGGCGTGGATGAAGTAGGCCGCGGATGTCTGTTCGGAGACGTTGTGGCTGCTGCTGTTATTTTGCCGCCGGGGCTAGTGATAGAGGGAGTAAATGACTCCAAGAAGCTATCCGAGAAAAAGCGCGACCAGCTTTATGAAATTATATTGCGGGAATGCGTGGCCTGGTCGGCCGCTCGCGTAGATGCAGAAACGATTGACCGTATCAATATTAAGCAGGCCGCTAGGCTTGCGATGAAGCTTGCTGTGGAATCGCTGCAGATTCCTTCTGATTATTTGCTTGTCGACGCTGAGAAGGTTGACGTCCCGCTGCCGCAGGTGTCGATTATCAAAGGTGATGCTACTAGCCAGTCGATCGCAGCGGCGTCTATCGTGGCTAAGGTTACGCGCGATAGGCTTTGCTCGGTACAATGGGAGCAGGAATACCCCGCTTATGGAATCGCTATTCATAAAGGGTATGCGACGAAGCTGCACCGCGAGCGATTGCATGAGAATGGGCCTAGTCCATTGCATCGCAGAACGTTTCTCGGCAACTTATTTACGGAGGAGCAATTGCTGCTCTTTTAGCTGCTGCCCGGAAGGGATGCTGAATGACGCTTGATTGATTGTACCTGGCAAAGGAATGCCTGGTGTAATGATCGGGCGTCTTTTTTATTTTAAGTTTGTTTTTTTGGGGTAAATCGCTTCATGCTTGGCTCTTAATAACCGATATAAGGTTTATGAGTTTAACGGAGATGTGCGATTTATCATGCAGAACGATAAGCGCAATAAAGTAACTTGTAGATTGGCGCTGAAACTGCGGAGGCGGATGAACAGATGAATATTAGTCAAATGATGCGAAGCTTCTTGGGAGAAGCGTCTAGCGCTGATTCGCGCGCAATAGAGCTGAAGGTTGGACAAATTGTGCGAGGCGTCATCCTGCAAGTTATGGAAAATAACGAGGCGCTCGTTCAGATTAACGGTGTGCAGGTGCGGGCGAAGCTAGAGCTCCCGCTTCAAGCGGGGCAATCAGCTATGCTGCAGGTACAGCCGCAATCCGGCGGAGCGCTCGTCATGTTGAAGCAGGTTGAACCGGGCGCTGTGGGATTGCCGGAGGACACCTTTAAGGAATGGGCCAAGCAGCTGACATTGCCCGATCAGAAGTGGGCCGCTATTCTAGTAAAGGATCTAAGAAAAGAAGGCGTCATACTGAACCGCGAGGTTGCACAAGCCTTTCAGCAGGCAGCATCCGCGATGCCGGCAGGCGGGGATGCAGAGCAATGGATGCAGGCAGCCGCAGCAACGTTCAAACGGGGCTTGCCCATGACCGGCGCTACAGTTGGAGCCATGCAGCAGGTTATGTTCGGACACAGCGTGCATGAGCTGCTCGAAACGCTGCAGCAGCAGCTATCGTCTATTGCAGCCGGCTCAGACGGAGGGAAAGAGGCGAAGCCATTACCGCATGCGGCTGCGCGTGTACTAGCTCTGTTAACGGAAGGTATGGAGCTGCTTCAAAGCGCATCTTCTGAGAGTGAGAGCGAGACATTGAGTGCTTCAGGAGCTGATTCAAAGGAAGCTGCAGCTGCTAAACCGCAAAATGCGCAATTGACAAAGACAGATTTGACTCAGGGCAGCGCAGCCATTTTGGCTGCGGCAGAAGAGGGCTCCGGGCAGCAAGCGATGCAGCAAGCGATGCAGCAAGCGGCTCGAGCTGCATCAAGTCCTCCTAATTGGCTGGGACAGATGATGAAATGGATGGGGGTGGATCATGAGCTCCAACTTGCCAAAGCGGTTACAACGGATACACCGTCCAGCCAGCCAGCGCCAGCGCCTGCTTCCCAGTCAGCTTCAGCAGATGCTGTTGTGAAGCCTTCTGCTGCATCACCAAATCATCCTGCACCGCAAATGGTCCCGTCAGTTGAGACTGGCAGCAAGGAAGCGGCTCAAACGGTTATTTCCGCCTATGGGAGTACGGGGAATGAAGACGATCAACAGTCAATAAGAATTCAAGAATTTAAACATACCGCCGAACGGGCTGCCGCAGCGGTTATCTCAGCTGTAGCGGATGGCATACCTGGGACAGATTCCTCCTCACCAGCACAGCACGAGTCATTGAAAAGCGCGCTGCTTTCATTAGTTTCTACGGAAAATACGCCGCCTGTAATTAAGGAAACTGCGCAGCAGCTTATCCAGCAAATAACGGGACAGCAGCTTTTGCTCACGCCTGAACGCAATAATTCAGTGCTTACACATGTGACGATGTTTATTCCGCTTAATAGTACGGACGGGAAACAGACCGCATCGGTTCATATTCAGACAAGACGCGGACGCAAAGGAGAACTGGACTCCTCCAACTGCAGGCTGCTGTTCAACTTGTCTATGAATACGCTTGGAGACACGATGGTTGACGTAAATGTAATGGACAAAATTGTTAGCTTGAATTTATGGAACGAACATCCCGCCATCTCAATGCTCGCTGAGTCATCTCGTTCCGAAATTGCGGGCAGCCTTCAGCAAGCAGGCTATCAGCTGCTTTCGCTTCGTACAACACCTTTGCCAAAGGCTGGCGAGCAAAGGCCGGAGGGGGAAGGGGCGGCAGCGAAGAGCCAGCAGCTGCCTGATATGTCCGTCTTTTCTTCCAATCGCTACAAAGGAGTCGATTACCGCATATGAGCAGCGAGCAGGAGAATAATCCGCAGCAATCGAAAATCAGGAAAGCCGTTGCGCTAAAATACGAGCCCGGTGAACGAGCGGCTCCGGTTATGGTAGCTAAAGGTAAAGGTCATTTGGCGGATCTTATACTGGAGAGAGCTAAGGAAAACGGCATTCCCGTACAAGAAGACTCCTCTTTAGTTGAAGTGCTCTCCAAGCTCGATATTGATCAAGAAATTCCGCCCGAGCTTTATACGCTGGTTGCAGAAATTTTAAGCTTCGTCTATCGTTCAGATCGCAAAGCGAGGGATATGAAAAATGGTTGATGGCGAAGAATCAGTTAGCAGACAAATTAAACGGGACACTAGAAAGCATACGGGACAGATCGGGGAAGCTGCAGCTTGCGTTTACTTGACGGAAGCGAACTATGCCATAGTGGACCGTAATTGGCGCTGCCGCAGTGGAGAAATCGATATTATCGCGGAGCGGGATGAGAGACTCATATTTGTAGAGGTGCGGGCAAGAAAGGCGGGCGGCAGGTTCGGCACGGCAGCCGAGTCCGTTGATCGCCGGAAGCAGCAAAAGCTGAGAGATACGGCTCAGGTATATTTGCGCAGCATAGGGCGACCTGCTGCATCCGTTCGATTCGATGTTATTGCTATAACCTTGAACGGAATGGATGAATCGATCGTCGAATGCAAGCATTTCGAGTGCGCTTTTTAATAGGATGTCAAATCGAAGGGCTTTCTCCCGGGTTATAAACCTAAGAAGGAAGCCCTTGGCTTTGCGATCATGGAAGCTGCCTGTCCAGCCCGCGATATTGAATGGCTTCAGCGACATGCGCAGCTTCGACCGATTCGCTGGCCTCGAGATCGGCTATGGTGCGGGCAAGCCTCAGCATCCGGTCATACGCGCGCATGCTGATTCCAAGCGCTTCAAAAGCATTTTCTAATAGGCTGACTGCACCTTGAGTTATATTTACAGTTTTACGGAGAGCAGCGCCTGTTAATTCACCATTGATTTTGGAGCCGTTATTAACGATGCGGGCGTGCCGGAAGGCTCTAGCTTCCAGCACGAGCTTCCTCATTTGAGCGGTGTTAAGAGATGGTCCAGACTTTGCATGGTCAAGTGAAATGGGGCGCGGCACCTCAAGCTGCAAGTCGATACGGTCAAGCAATGGGCCGGATATTTTTGAACGATAGCGGCCAATGGCAGATGCGCTGCATGTACATCTCTTATCCCCGTACTCATGTCCATAGTATCCGCACGGACAAGGATTAAAGGAGGCTGCGAGCATAATGCTTGCTGGAAACTGGAACACAGCCTTGGAGCGGGAAATGGTAACAATTCGGTCCTCAAGCGGCTGACGCATGACCTCCAGCACTTGCCTTGGAAACTCAGGCAGTTCATCCAGGAAAAGAACACCGCGATGAGCGAGCGTTACTTCGCCAGGCTTCGGTATCGAGCCGCCGCCGATTAATCCGCCTGCAGAAATCGTATGGTGAGGCGCGCGGAAAGGCGGATCGGTAATGAGGCCGCGGGAGCCTTCGAGCAGCTTGCCTGCCACACTGTAAATTTTCGTAACCTCCAGCGCTTCCTGTTCGTTCAATAGCGGCAAAATACCTGGCAGACGGCGGATCATCATCGTTTTACCGGTGCCTGGCGGTCCGCTCAGAAGAATATTATGATTGCCGGCTGCAGCAATGAGCATTGCGCGTTTGGCTTGATGCTGTCCGATGACATCCCCGTAATCTCCGGTGCTGTCTTGTCTCTCAAGTGAAGTGTGATGCGAGTCTCGATTATAGGCAGAGTCACTGTCTTGATTGACGCGAATATGCTGCCAGCCTTCTTGTTTCTTTTTGTGTAAATCGAGCTCATTCAAATGACTTAACGCAAATAACTCCATACCTGTAATCCAGCTTGCTTCCTTCACGTTGCCGATTGGCAGCAAAACGCGCGTAAACCCATGTCTCTTTGCTTGCTCAAGCATCGCCAAAACGCCGGCTACCGGACGGACATTTCCATTTAGGGAAAGCTCGCCTAACAGCAGCGTATTTTCGAATAGGGCGGCGCTTATTTGACCGCTTGCCGTCAAAATGCCAGCCGCAATGGCCAAATCGAAGGATGTTCCTTCTTTACGCAGGTCGGCAGGTGCCAGATTAACTGTGATCCTGTCCATTGGGAAGTTAAAGCCGCTGTTTTTCAACGCCGCTCTCACTCGCTCGACAGATTCGCGGACGGCCGGATCTGGGAGGCCAACGATGTTGATTTGTGGTAAACCGCTCGAAATATCCACCTCTACCGATATACTTTTCCCGTCTACCCCATATACGCTTGAACTGTGAATTAAACTAAACAAGACAAAAAGCACCCCCATCTGTGTGAATGAAGGTGCTTCCTTACGATTCCGCCCTATAGATATGAATTTGGAATTATCATAGATTAGTTGCCTTTAGGTTGTCAATGTTTAAAATTTTCGCGTATAGAAAAGGTGTTTTGGTCATACTAGATGGCGTAGTTCCCCGGGTGATCAGATGTCAGCAAATGCTGATCCATTTGTTTAATCTCAATTTGAGATGAAATCCATATCAAAAAAGCCGTATTAATTATGTATGAAAATAAGGTAACAAATGTCGAAAGGTGCTACAATGATAGAGGTTTGTGTACATATGACTGATTTCAGTCTGTGAAATGGAGGATTTCAACAATGAATATCCATGAGTATCAAGGGAAAGCGGTCTTGAAACAGTATGGTGTCGTCGTACCAGAAGGAAAAGTAGCCTTCTCCGTAGACGAAGCTGTTGAAGCTGCTAAAGAGCTCGGAACACCGGTGGTTGTCGTGAAAGCACAAATTCACGCAGGCGGCCGTGGTAAAGCGGGCGGAGTTAAAGTGGCAAAAAGCATTGACGAGGTGCGTGCATACGCTGGCGAGATTTTAGGCAAAGTGCTCGTTACGCATCAAACAGGTCCGGAAGGCAAAGAAGTAAAACGTCTTCTGATCGAGCAAGGCTGCGACATCAAGAAAGAGTATTATATCGGCGTAGTATTAGACCGCGGTACGGGTCGTGTCGTTATGATGGCTTCGGAAGAGGGCGGCACGGAGATTGAAGAAGT
>DATJKM010000352.1:0-5118 GCA_035491515.1 Candidatus Udaeobacter sp.
TTCCATCCGACTTCTTGCCTCGGCTATGCCGGGCACGCTTACGAGATCACTCGCAACAGCTGTTAGCCCAGACAGCTCCACCTCGCTCTCCTCAGGCGGCAAATTGGCCGCCGTCACATTAATCGCCCCGATGTAGCTCTCGTCCGAGATATGGACAACAAACTCGCCTGCGGCGGCGGCATTCCGGGCGGTGTCCTTCTGGATACCGCCCGGCTTGCGCTGCACCGATACGGCAACCATCGGCGGATTAGCAGTCACGATATTAAAGAAGCTGAAGGGCGCCGCATTCAGCACCCCTTCGCTTGATTGCGTCGTGACAAAGGCGATTGGCCTTGGCACAATGCTGCCGATTAACAGCTTATAATTGTCCTGCACGCTTTGACTGTTTGGATCAATAGACAGCATGACGGGCACCTCATTCACAGCGTTATATTTGCTTCAATTAAGCGTTGAAGGTTTCGTTATACCAAGCTGCTGCCGCAGCCACCTCTGAGCTTGTCAGTTGATGGCCAAACCGCTCCCAATGAACCGTAACGGACGCGCCTGCCGCTTGCAGCAGACGGTCAAGCTCCTCGGTTTCCTGCGGCGTGCAAAGCGGATCATTCGAGCCTGCGCCAATGAAGCAAGGGACATCCGTAAGATCAGGAAGCTCTACGCCGCGGATCGGAACCATAGGGTGATGCAATATCGCGCCTCGCAGCGTGCCTTGGTAATGGAATAGCAGGCTTCCGGCAATATTCGCTCCATTGGAATAGCCGATTGCCACAAGATTGCCGCGGTCGAAGCCGTACTCGGTTGCGGCGCTATCGAGAAAGTCATTCAGCTCCTTCGTACGGAACACCAAATCCTCGAGGTCGAATATGCCCTCGGCCAGCCGCCGGAAATAACGCGGCATGCCGTTCTCCAGCACATTTCCTCTTACGCTGAGTACGGATGAGGCTGGCGATATCCGTTCGGCAAGCGGGAGTAAATCCCGCTCGGTGCCTCCCGTTCCATGCAAGAGCAGCAGTACTGGCGCAGCTTGATCCGTTCCTTGTTTGAAAATATGCTTCATCATTTGTCCTCCTCCAATACCCTTATATCAAATGGCGATAATAATTGCTCGATTTGCGTGCGATGCCCTTCATACCATTCAGGAAGCATCAGCTTCTCGCCAAGACGTTCCGGCTCTTCATCGCGTGCAAAGCCCGGTGGATCAGTCGCAATCTCGAACAATATGCCGCCTGCTTCACGGAAGTAGATCGCGTTAAAATATTGTCTGTCTACGATCGGCGTAGGCTGGAAGCCATTGCTTTCGACATGGCTTCTCCACAGCGCATGCTCCGCATCGTCTTTCGCCCGCCATGCAATATGGTGAACGGTGCCGGAGCCGCCATGACCGGGCTCCATGCTGTCAACATTGACGTCAATCAGGTTGCCCAAATCTCCCGTCGCTTTAAAACGGGCATAGGTGCCTTCTTGTCCGACCTTCTCCAGCCCCATCACATTCACGAGAAGCTCCGCGGTTTGGGCAGGTGCCGTGCTGTAAAGTATCGCGCCCCCAAACCCTTTAACCGCTTTATCGGCCGGAATGCCGCCAAACGCCCATTTGCTCTCCGCACCCTGCTCACGTGCTACGATTTCGAGCAGCAAGCCGTCTGGATCTGCGAATTGCAGGTACTGCTCGCCAAACCTCGACGTTTGCGTGAAAGCCACATTTAGCTTAGCCAGCCGCTCTCTCCAGAAATCGAACGCATCAGCTGGAACAACATAGGTCGTGTAGCCGACCTGGCCTCCGCCAACTTTGCCTTTGCGCGAGTTTTCCCAAGGGAAGAACGTAATGATCGTACCCGGACTTCCGATTTCATTGCCGAAGTACAGATGGTACACCTCAGGAGCGTCAAAGTTAATCGTCTTTTTAATCAAGCGCAGGCCAAGCACGCCTGCATAAAAGTCTGCCGTAGTCTGCGGATTTCTAACGAAAGCAGTAATATGATGAATCCCAGCCGTTTGTGTTGTCATTTGGAATACACTCCCTATTTTATATTAGTTTTGAAAGTAATGTAATTTACAAAATCGTATATTAGCGGATTAACGGATCAGAGCATCAATCGAAAATTGTCCGGCACCTGTTAAAGCGATACCTATAGCAATGGCTGCAAGGACGAGATTATATTCATAACCGTTAGCAGTCGCCCACAGTCCGTTCTGTCCATGCACCTTCACGATAGCGACCAGCATCGTCATCACGATCAAAGCTGCGGCAAGCGGAGTAAGCAGCCCTGCTGCGAATAAAACTCCTCCAACCAGCTCCATCAGTCCGGCAACGATGGCCATTGCAACCCCCGGCTTAACGCCGATTGACTCTAACCAGCCGCCCGTTCCTTTTGGACCATATCCGCCAAACCAACCGAACAGCTTCTGTGCGCCATGCCCAACGAACAACAAACCTACAACCAGACGAACGACCAACAATCCCAATGCGATACTCATTTTAAATTCCTCCATTTTTGTTTTTAGTTTTTATCGTGATTTCAAGAATCTTTATTTTAAGATATTAAACAAGCGTAAACGGCCGATTCCGTCCTGTTGGCTGTTAAAGCACGTTTCGCGGTAAAATGTGCAGCTGCTTCTCACCAGATGCAGCCCAGCTACTTGTAATGCTCCTGAGCAAACTTTCCCAGCTTCTTGAGCAGCTTGCTCGCCAGCTGCTTTTCTTCCGGCGAAAGACCGCTCACCGCTTGTTCTATCGTCTCCTGATGGGCGGGAAACACTTCCTCTATGAACTGCTTGCCTTGTTCGGTCAGCTCGGCGTAGATGAGGCGTCGATCCTCTGTCGAAGCTCTGCGGCGGACGGCTTGCTTCTTCTCCAGCTTATCGACTACATACGTAATGTTGCCGCTGCTCATCAGCACCTTCTCGCCAATTTGCTGCAAGGGTTGCGGTCCTCTGTGGTACAACAGCTCAAGCACCCCGAATTCCGTCCGGTTCAAGCCATTTTTACGAATATCGCGATCCGCGTGGGCGTTCACCCATTGGCTCGCTCTAGACAGCGCGATGTAGAGATCTAATGAATCATTTGGTTTACGGTTTGTCATGATTATCACTCCCTTCTGCGCTGCATTTATCTTTAAATTAATTATCTTGAATTAAAGATAATATATTTTGAAGCAGCTGTCAACACTTTTTCAAAAAAGACGATCATCAAGCGGATGGCCAGGGCCGCGGGAATCGTTCTGCAGAGTGAGCCGGGCGTACCCGAAATCTGCATCGTCCACCCGAAAGAAGTTCAAATTCACGTCTTCCTCCATTATGAAATGATGCTTCGCCGCTAATGATGAAAATCAATAATTAAAAAATGGCATGAATTCATTGCCAAATCTATTTAAGTAATATAACCATTAAGCAGAGATTCCTCTTACAATAAGTAAAGAAATCATGAATAAAGGTATGTGGAAGGAAGAAATAAAGTTTAAACAATGTATTAAATGTTGACATCATTCCTAATTGAGGTGACTACCAATGAAAGCGTTAGTAATCGAAGCACCGCGTAAAGCTGTTGTGAAGGAAGTTCCTTATCCGAAGCCGGGCCCGGGTGAGATAACGATTAAGGTTGAAAATGTAGGCATTTGCGGCACAGATTTTCACATCTATGAAGGGGAGTACATTTCTCCTTTTCCAATCATTCCAGGCCATGAGTTTTCCGGCACCATCTACGAAATCGGAGAAGGGGTAATAGGGTGGGAAGTCGGTGACCGTGTCAGCGCGGACCCGAACATATTATGCGGAGCTTGCGAGTTTTGTCTAACACATCGGGGCAATCATTGCGTGAATTGGGCGGCGGTCGGCGTTACGGTTAACGGAAGCATGGCCGAATTCGTCGCTGTACCGGTACGAAATGCAGTCAAATTGCCGGGTACCATGTCATTTGAAGAAGGGGCTTTCATTGAACCGATGGCCTGTGTGGTGCACGGTATGAATCGTTTGCAGCTTCAGGTAGGGAATCGGGTGATCCTGTTTGGGGCCGGGGCCATGGGACAGCAGCTGGTTCAATCGATTGCCAAGGCTGGCGCCTCCGAGCTGGTGGTCGTCGACGTATCCCAAGAAAAATTGGATCTGGCGCTTACCTTAGGGGCTACTAAAGGTGTACTGAGCAAGGATCTGGGCACCGCTTTAAGTAAAGATATCGTTCCATACGGTTTCGATGTCGTGGTAGATGTCACCGGCATCCCTGCCGTCATTGAAAAAGCGTTCGAATTCATGGGACCTGTTGCGAAGTATCTGCAATTCGGCGTTACGGCTGAAAATGCAAGGGTACAGCTTGACCCTTTTAAATTATTCAACAAGGATTGGACGCTCCTTGGCTCCATGGCCATTAACCATACGTTTATACCTGCGTTGCAATGGATGAAGGCAGGGAGATTTGAGCTCACGCCGCTCATTTCCAAAGTGATATCCTTGGAAGAAACGGTGGATTTCTTAGCAATGCCGAAGGATTCAAATCTTTTAAAAGTTCAAATTAAACTATAACCGAAGTCATATTTTATCCAAATGATTGAAGGGCAAAGCTTCCGGCCGGAAGCCTTGCCCTTCGGGCATCATGGGCATATAGAGCTGCGTTGGTAACCGATATTTTGGCGGTCGGGTTGATTTCAATATTCTATGGGTGGTGATGAGAAAATGAAAATGATTACAGGAAACAGTGTTTTAGCCGATCGGTTAGGGATACCGTCAAATTTGACATGGGGTTATCTTGGGGTTCTTTTTTTTATGATAGGCGATGGATTAGAACATGGATGGTTGTCCCCCTATTTGTTGGAAAAGGGATTAACCATGGAACAATCCGCTTTTCTCCTCACGTTATACGGTATCATGCTGGCAATCTCTTCATGGATTTCAGGAGTGTTTGTACAAGCCTGGGGACCAAGGAAAGCAATGTCCATCGGATTGTTGTTTTTTATCACCGGTACAATTGGTTTTGTCGGATGGGCGATTCCCCATAATGATTATGTCGCCATGCTTCCTTTCTATGCGCTAAGGGGCCTCGGATATCCTCTATTCTCTTACTCCTTCTTGGTTTGGGTGACTTACCGCAGTCCGAAACAAAAACTGGCAACCGCAATCGGATGGTTTTGGGTT
>DATJKM010000353.1:0-19397 GCA_035491515.1 Candidatus Udaeobacter sp.
TCAAACCGGTGCTGGATTTTTACAAGCTGGTTATAATAAGTATCCGCGTAATGGGGATTGTTGCGCATTTCAAGGCTTGCTTTAATTAAAGCATCCAGTTTATCAGCGATATCGACCATCTCGCCGGTATAATCATCGGACTTGCTATGTGCGATGAACGCGATCATATCCTCGTGAAAAAGTCCGGGCAGCTTATTGATCATAAATAGAGCGGTTTCCTTCTCATACTGCTCGAATGCGTGCTTGATGTCGGGGTTGTTGTGCTTGAAGTTCGCTACGACATCGCCGGATAACGCCTCCGGCAAATCATGAAGCGTAGCTTTTGCCAGCAGTATGTAAAGATCAATACTCTTGTTGCCGAAGCGTTCCATTTCCAGCAAACCATTAAACAAAGCAAGCGAAGCGACCCGGAAGGAATGCGTCGCGTCATTGTCCGGAACGAGGTTATAGCTGCCGTTCCATCTTTTTACCGTGTCCAGGTTCACAATATATTGTATAAATTCATATAGGCCATCTTGTTTGTCGTATTCGTTCAGCAGCCAGCGGATCGAGTCGAGCTCCGTTTCAAGCAGAGCCTGCCTCAGCTCCTCATGCTTGGCATGGAAGAATGGATTAGTATCGTAACGGGATTCCCGGTGACAATAAAGATAAGCATCGAGCGTATCGATGGCATCGACCAACCGGCCGATATGGGTGTCATCCTGCGCGTTGACGATAAAATCAAACGCTTGCTGCTGCAACGACTTCGAGAGGTAAGAGACAATTTCCTTGCTTAGCTCCATCTCGAAGTGTCTGATATGATTCATGACGAGCGATTCCTTTTTGGTAACATGCTTAATCGAGCCCGTTCCGGTGTTATTCAGATCGCCCCACAAACATCTTGCGGTCAGCTTTAATTTATCCAGCGGCTGCTTGTATACTTTCTCCTCGATGATTCCAATTATGATGGACAAAGCTGCGCATCTGAAGCTGTGTGCGGCGGCGTTGTCCTCGAAACGCGGCGCGTATTCACTCCATCTGGGCACGTATTGCATGCGAATGATCGTATTCGTGAATTTACCGTTCTTCATAAATTCTCCTTTGCTGGCCTCAATTCGGGAGTTACCGTTCATGTACAGGAGTGTCTATGCTATTATAAAGCTTACGTATAAATTTAAGAAAGTATAAATTGGAACTGAGGGAAATGTGATGCGTGAATTTGGTTTAGCTTTTAATCGGCATTTTGAACGATGGATGTTTATTATTATTCCAGGCTCCTTAATACTTGGATTTATATTCGCTGCACAGCTTCAACCTTACATTAAATCGGTTCCTTACTTGTTTGCGTATGTTACGCTGACGATGGCTATCGGCTGCGGTTTAGGTCAATTGCGCGAAGTGCTGAAACGGCCGGGCGTTATGCTGCTCACCTTTGTGATCGCGCATGTGTTGTCCCCGCTTGCTGCTTATGGCCTTGGCGCGTTCATATTCGGAGCGGATTCGCCGTATGTAGTTGGGCTCGTACTGTTTACCATTATACCGATCGGTGTCTCAACCGTGCTTTGGGTTGGGATGTCAGGCGGCAGTGTTCCGTTAATGCTAGCCATGGTAGTGCTGGATTCGGCGCTTAGTCCGCTTGTCGTGCCGGCTGGCATTCATCTGTTTTTTAACTCGGCAGTTGAAGTGAAGGCTGGGCCTATCATTATTGATTTGCTCGTTATTATTGTGCTTCCTACCATTATCGGCGTCACTCTGAATCAAATGAGCCGGGGACGCATTCAAAATGCCGTTCAGCCTTATACGTCGCCGCTTTCCAAGCTTTGCTTCATTGGAGTTGTCTCGCTGAATGCATCGGCCATCGCGCCACATCTGGACCAGCTAAAGCAGGACATGATACGGCTCGTTCCGCTTGTCGTAGTGCTTGTCGGCCTATGCTACGCACTCGGTTACATCGGCACGGCCCAGCTTCGCAATCTCGAGCAGCAGGTGACCGTATCTTATGCGACAGGGATGCGCAACATTTCGCTCGGCATCGTGCTGGCTCTCGGTTATTTCAGTCCGCTCGCTGCAGTGCCCGTCGTATTATCGATTCTCATACAGCAGCCGCTCGCTACGGTACACCATTACGTTTTACAAAAACTTAACAAAAACAAGGCTGGCGAAAGTGTAGTGCCGCATGTACGATAACAATTGTATGTTAGCGGCTTGACACGCAGGCGGTGTGGGCTTGATAAAACGCAGGGAGTGAACCGGATGAACAGCTTTCGCACCAGGCTGACGCTCATTATGATCGCGATGATCGCATTATCGGTGAGTGCAGCAGGAATATTTATGGTTAGCACGTTTAAAGAAAACCATATTAACGCGCTTGAAGATAATATGGTTCGCGAGATGCAAATCATTTCGGCCAAAATGGAATGGAAATCAGGCCAAGTATCAACGTTATATAATTATTATACGAACGAGGCGAAGGAGCTTAAGCATTATACAGGCGCCCGCGTAACGTTCATACGCAATGACGGCATCGTGCTTGGCGATTCTGACGGTGATCCGAAGGAAATGGACAATCATCTTGACCGGGCAGAAGTCAAGGAAGCGCTCGCGTCCGGCACCGGAAGGGCTATTCGTGCGAGTGAAACCGTGAAGCAAAATATGATGTACGTGGCTATTCCCGTGAAAGTTGTACCTAATCAAGCGCCTGATGTTATACGTCTTGCGATGAGCTTGAAAGAGGTGGATGACAGCATTCGCAATTTAACGATGCTGATGGTCGCCGGTTTGCTGGTGCTCTTTCTCATCGCAGCTGTAATCAGCTATCGCCTCGCGCTCGGCTTAACGCGGCCGCTGGAGCAAATTACGAAGGTTGCGAAGCGGATTAAAAACATGGATTACCGCGCAAGGGTGAAGGTAGCAAAGCAGGATGAGATCGGGGAGCTCGGCAATGCTATTAATGCGATGGCGGACAGCCTGCAGATTCAAATGTCGCGCATTCAGCAAAACGAGAACCAGCTTGAGAGCGTACTCGATAATATGATTAACGGAATTGTAATGATTGATCGCGGCGGAAAAATCGTGCTGATGAACAGACGTGCGGAGGAGGTGCTCGGCTTCTCAGCCCGTGAGCTGGTCGGACGCCATTACGCGGAAGCGAAGCAGCAGTACGAGCTGTCGCAAATGATTCAGGAGGGCCTGAAGAGCAAAGAGCATTTGCGCGAGGAAATAACGTTCTACTTCCCGGAGGAGAGGCTGCTCGAGCTTAATTTGGTGCCGATTCACCCGGAGGGCAATGAATTTTCTGGCGTGCTGCTCGTGCTGCAGGATGTCTCGGCCATCCGGAGGCTGGAGCGGATGCGGAGCGAGTTTGTCGCTAACGTGTCGCATGAGCTGAAGACACCGATTACGGCTGTGAAGGGTTTTGCGGAGACGCTGCTTGGCGGCGCGGTGAATGACGAAGAAACGGCCCGCTCGTTCTTGCAAATTATATTCGATGAGAGCGATCGGCTCAACCGGTTGATCGGAGATATTTTGGAGCTGTCCAAAATCGAGTCGCGCCGCGTGCCGCTCGCATTCTCTCCGGTTGAGGTGGATACATTCGCCCACAAATCGATCAAGCTGATGGAGCCGGAGGCCACGCGCAAAAGGATCGAGCTTAGCATGAACATCGAGCCGGGCTTGTATGTCGAGGCGGATGAGGATCGCTTGCGGCAAATTATTATGAATTTGCTCTCGAACGGCATTAATTATACGCCTGAAGGAGGGCGGGTCTCGCTAAAGGTTGAAGGGCTAGGCGATGATTATATCCGCATTCAAATTAGCGATTCCGGCATCGGCATTCCGAAAAAGGATTTGCCCCGCATTTTCGAGAGGTTTTATCGTGTGGACAAAGCGCGTTCACGGAGTTCAGGCGGCACGGGGCTTGGTCTTTCCATCGTAAAGCATCTGGTGGAGCTGCATAAAGGAACGATTTCGGTAACCAGCGCGGTAGGTGTGGGCTCAACGTTCACAATCGAGCTGCCTGTCCTGCAATAGAAAAAAGATTTACCTATTCTTCACGAAACCATGATAAACTAAATTCAAAAGGTTTATATTTGCGGATGCAGCGTCATAAGCGCTGCCATTCGCCAAGCTGGAGGTAACATGTCGCATAAAGTGCTCGTAATTGAAGATGAACCGACATTAGCAAGGCTCTTGTCGTACAATTTGACCCAAGAGGGCTATGAAACGACCGTTATCGATCATGGCGGTGAAGGTTTGCAAACCGCTTTGCAGCGCAATTTCGACTTGGTCATCCTCGATATTATGCTGCCAGGCATGAACGGCTTCGAAATATTGAACCGCCTTCGCCAAAATGGCGTAAGAACACCGGTCATTATTTTGACAGCCCGCAATGCGGAGGAAGAGGTCGTGCAAGGACTGAAGCATGGCGCTGACGACTATATTACGAAGCCGTTTGGCGTTGCAGAGCTTCTTGCGCGTGTATCAGCTGTCCTGCGGCGGACGCAGCTGGACGAAAGCAAGCCGATTGAATCAACAGAGAAGGTCATTACAGCCGGCGATCTGTCGATTTATCCGGAGAAGTATGAGGTCATCTTAAACGGGGATACGATTCCGCTTAGGCCGAAGGAATTTGAAGTATTGCTTTATCTTGTGCAGCGCCCGGGCATGGTCATTACGCGCGATGATCTTATGAACGTCGTATGGGGCTTCGATTACATTGGCGGCCAGCGTACGGTTGACGTTCATGTGAGCTCGCTCAGGAAGAAGCTGGAGCTTGGCCAGCAATCGGTCCAAATCGAATCGATTCGCGGCGTAGGCTATAAGCTCGTTATGCCAAAAAAGCTCGTTACCCCGAAAATGTAGGGCTGACGAGCTTTTTTCAATTACATAAGGCTACTGCCGATTCCACACAAGCATTTTACGCTGAAATTGCTTCGGTGAGCAGTCGTTATACTTTTTGAACATTTTATAAAAATGGGCCATATTCGGCATCCCGATTCGCTCGCCAACCTCCGAAATGCTTAAATCCTTCGTCAGCAATATCCGCTCCGCCCACTTCACCTTCCGGTAATTCACGTATTCCGTAAACGATAAGCCAATCGTCTTCTTAAAGTATTTGACGAAATAGTAATAGCTCATATTGGCGATCTTGCAAACCTCTTCGACTTGAATCCGGTCGGTCAGATGGTTCTCTATATAATCAAGAACGGGCTTAAGACGAAGGCGGTCGAAATTATCCTGCTCGATGAGCACCTTGCGGCTGTCATGGCGGAGCAGGAGCAGTAATATTTGCTTGATGAGAACGCTGACTGCCAGCTCATAGCCGGTTTCCTTGCGCGTTGCTTCATTCAAAATCTGCTGAATGCATGATGCGGTTTGCTGCTTTACGGTACTGCTTTCCTGGAAAATATAATTCGCTTTGCTAAGCGGCTTTTGGGTTTCCGAAAAATAACGCATATACGGAATTGTGCTTTGATCAAAAAAAGGCTCCAGATCGAATTGAAGTACGATATAATCCAGCAAGCTAAGGCTGCGATCGCAATGCAGCTCGGAGGCTCCGATGAGCATGACATCCCCGGTCGTCAGATGGTAACATACCTCATCTATATAAACGTCCAGATTACCCTCAAGAATTAGCAACAGCTCAAGCTGCTTATGATAATGCCAGTTTGTAAATTCATCAAGCTCGCGCATCGTTTGAAATATGCGCAGCGACAGCAATGGGTTCTCGTATGCGACTTTTTCATTTATGGCTTCCAATTTACTGTTCCCCCTTGGCGCTGCATGACAATATCCTTATTGTAGTGAAAGCGCTCGATATTAGCAACAAGGGATGCATCTTTATCATTATGGCGTTAAAATATAGGGAATAGGATGGGCTCGAAGAAATGAGCAGGAGAGGGCTGGATAACGCCAAATGGACAGAGATTCGATAAACGATTTTGGACTGGCTGACGTATTGCTGCTTGATCGGATGAATGAGCTGGCTGAGCCGGACGTGTTATATCCGTTCGCATTGGATGAGCTGCTTTGCAAAATGACGGGGCAGGGCGGGCCGTCTATTTGTCATATATGGCGCCATCCAAGAGGCTTTGTAATGGGCCTTCGAGACAGCCGGTTGCCTGGAGCGGCTGAAGCAGAGCGTCTGCTGAAGTCAGAGGGCTGGTCTACCGCTGTCCGCAATTCTGGCGGGGCCGCGGTTCCCCTTGATCTTGGAATCATCAATATTTCACTTATTTTGCCTAAGTCCAAAGCGGGCTCCATTCACTTTCATGGCGATTTTGAACGGATGTATGCGCTGATCCGTCACGCGCTGAAGGAGACGGGCTGCCGGGTCGACAAGGGGGAAATACAAGGCGCATATTGTCCGGGCGATTTTGATTTAAGCATAAACGGCTATAAGTTTTGCGGAATCGCGCAGCGCCGTCTGGCACATGCCTATATCGTGCAAGCCTTTGTCGTTGCCGAGGGGGAGGGACAGGAGCGGGCGAGCTTAGTTCGTTCGTTCTATGACAAAGCCGCGGATGGGAAAGGCGCAAACAACTATCCATTGGTAAGGGATGAAAGCACGGCTAGTCTGGAGCAATTGACGGAGCTTGGACGGGGAGCGGGACAGGCTTTCGCGGATGCCGTCAAACGGATAATAAGGTCGCAGCAAACGGAGGCGGGTTTGAGAGAAGCAGAGGCGAGGCTGGTGATGCCGGCCTCCGAACAGATTTTGGCGATGGCAGAGGTACTGCGCTCAAGGTATGCGATTCAAGGGGCATAAAGCTGATCAAGCAAATAAGCATTCTGCGCATTGAATGAGGTTGGCGGTCGTCTCTTGAAGCTGCTTCTTGAGCTGATCGATTGGCCAAGTGCCATTGTTCATATGAATGTCGTTAGCGATCAGCGTCAGCATCCATAGCGAGAGAAGGCAAGAAAATAAATAATAGCGGCGTTTGAACATAGGCGCATTCATGGTATGGCCGTTCTGCCCGCTTAGCTCAAGGTAACGGTCCAGCAATCGCTCGCGTATCGTTATCGTCATTTCTTTAGGAAATATCGGATGAGACAAATCGATAACATGAAATAAATCCCAATATCGGCTGTTCAGGTGAGTATGCTCCCAGTCAAGCACTTTAACTTGTCCGTTTACGGCGGCGTAATTGCCAAGATGCAAATCTCCGTGCGAAAGAACAAGCTCGTCCGCTGCAAAGCTTTCTTGCCGCAGCAGGGCGAGCAAGGCTGATATTACAGGTGCGGGTATGCTTGGCCAACCTGCTGCGAGCTTACTCGGCTGCTTTTCTTGGAGCAGCAGTTCAGCGCGTATCGCTTCGGCCGAAGGCTTCGGCCCTTTAAGCGGGGCTTTGAGCAAATGAGTAATCGGTAAAGCATGCCATTCCGCTATATAAAAAAGTAAAGCAATAGCTGTATCTACTTCGAAAGTATGTGTTAAAGTGCCTAAATCCTCGAACAAAATCCAATTGCTTGAGAAATGAAGCGGTAAGGATCGAGCGAGCAGCTTTGGGTAAATGGGCGGAAAGGTGGTTAATAAATGCTCATACACCCACGCCTCCCTGCCAATCTGATCATTATTCGTAAGCGGCTTGAAGATCATCGTATCGGATGGCGTAACGTATATCCGCTCAACGCAGCTGCCGTTCATCCCCTTATATAGCGTATCTCTCCGCCATATTTTCCTGTCATCGATCCGGCCGTCAGGCTTTACGATGGGATGCATGAAGTTTCCTCCTCTCCCGGTTGCGCCGGATGAATTTCAATTCGATTAACGCTCGGATTTTCGTATGATCTGATTAATGACTTCTGAGAACACGAGACCGATCGCAATGGCTCCCGAAATCATGAATGCCTTGACGGCCAGCTGCACCGCTATGTCATAGTTGTCTTCCACGACGTTTCTCATCGCGTCATACGCAAGTCCGCCAGGCACCAGCGGGATAATGCCCGAAACGCTAAAGACGATTATGGGCATTTTGTACAGCTTGGAAAATAACTGGCTTATTACGGTGACGACAAAAGCGGCAATAAGCGTCGACGGTATGGTATCCAAAGCTAGCTGCGTGCAGGAAACGTAAATGAGCCAGCCGATCATGCCGACAGCTCCGCAGTGCGCAAGCATACGCTTCGGAACGTTGAAGATGAGGCCGAAGGCGGACGAAGCTGCGAAGCTCGTGAATAGCTGTTCCAGTATCATCAACGTGATGCACCTCCAATTCCGGTTAGTAGAAAGAGAGCACTGCGGCAATTCCCGCGCCTATAGCGAATGCAGTGAGAAACGCTTCGGCTCCCTTCGAAAGCCCCGATACGAGATGGCCGGCCATCAAATCCCTGACAGCAGCCGTAATATGTAAGCCGGGCACTAAGGGCATGACCGAGCCGATGATGATCTTATCCAAATCGAAACCGAATCCATTGCGTACAAACAGGACGGACAGCGTCCCGATCAGCAAAGCGGTTATAAACTCGGCAAAAAACTTAATCGGAACGATTCGGTGCAGCTTCACCAGAAAAGCAAAGCCGAGTCCGCCGATCAGCAGGACAGGGATAAAGTCGCGCCAGCTGCCTTGGAACATGATGAGAAAGCAGCCGCTCGCTACAGCTGCAGCCATTATTTTCAGCCAGGGGGGATAGACAAAGGCAACCGTGTCTATTTCTTGCAGCAGACGGTGAGCTTCTCCAACTGAAAGCTTACCTGTGCTAATTTTTCTTGAAATATCGTTTACTAATGATACCTTGAGCAAATTAGTCGAGCGTTCAGAGATTCGAATGAGTCTCGTCAACTGGGATGAGCCGTCGATTGCAAAAATAATGCCGGTCGGCGTCACGAAGCTGTGCGAGTTCTCGATGCCGTAAGCTGCCGCAATCCGAACCATCGTATCCTCGACCCGGTAAGTTTCGCCGCCGTTTTGCAAAATGATTTTACCGGCTAATAAACAAATTTGAGAGATCTCGTGGTTATTCATAATTGTGTGATCCATTCTGGCCTGCCCCCTTATACGAGCGAAGTGAATGTCATTGCACGTTCTTCGTTTGCTGCTCGAATTCGGAGCGGATACGGGTAAGCAGAGCGGGATCTGCAAATACGTCGTATGCGGTAGCGGCGAGCATTTTGGCGCCAAAGAGCATACCGTCGAGTGCATAATCTGTCATAGCGGCATCGCGGAACGCTTCGGTATGAAGCAGAAGCCGATCCTGCACCACCTTTACGAAAGGATGGATTGCCGGGCAGCGAACGGAAACATTTCCTAGATCAAGCGAGCCGTGATCCTTGCCGATTTCAATCTGCTCCGGACGGATGCCTGCTTCTATGAGGTTCGCGTTGAACTGCTCGGACAAAGCTTCATTGGTAAGAAGCTCGTCATAAGAGAACTCGAAATGGTTGGTTGCGAGCGTGCACCCGGTCTGCAGAGCCGCACCTTCTGCGCAGCGCAGCACTTTGGCTGTAAGCTCATTCGTGTAGGTGCGGGAAGCCGAGCGAACATAGAATTTGGCCGATGCATAGTCGGGAATGATGTTTGGCGCTTTGCCGCCATTGTCGATAATGCCGTGAATACGCGCGTCGCTGCGCGTCTGCTGGCGAAGCGCATTGATGCTGTTGAACAGCTGGAGCACAGCGTCGAGCGCATTTATGCCTTCATAGGGGCTCGCAGCTGCATGAGCGGCTAGGCCGGTAAATTCAAATTGCACCGCATCGAGCGCGAGTGATTCGCCGGAGCGTTCGAAGGTATGGTAGGGATGCGCCATTAGCACAAAATCGCAGTCATCGAATAAGCCGGCCGCGGCCATCGGCACTTTAGCGCCGCGCGTCTCCTCGGCGGGCGTACCGTAAACGCGGATTTTTCCGCCGATTCCGCTGCCTTGGAGAGCGGCTTTAAGGCCGACCGCTGCGGCAACGCTCATCGAGCAGATAAGATGATGCCCGCAAGCGTGTCCAATTTCCGGCAGCGCATCATATTCGCATAAGAAGCCGACCGTCGGTCCAGGCTTGCCGGAATCGAATACGGCGATGAAGGACGTCTCGATGCCAAGAATGCCCCGTTCAATCTCGAAGCCGTATTTGGTGAGCTCGGCACACAGCAGTCCGGATGCGAAATACTCCTCATGGCCAAGCTCCGGACGGCTGCCGATGGAGCGTGATATCGTGCGAAACGCTTCAGCATATTGATCAATCTCGCTAAATATGAGTTTTTTACCGGACATGTTGTTCAACCTCCTGAATTTTTGCGAAGCAGCGGGCTTCTACCGCATGCCGTGTATTTTTTTGAATTGCTCCGGACTCAGACCTTCTAGCCGCCTGAATACGGAGCTAAAGTAACTGGGGGAATCGAAGCCGACGCGATGCGCGATTTCGTGCATTTTGATATCGCTCTCGCGGAACATCAGCTCTTTGCTTCGATTGACGCGCTCCCGGTTAACATACTCCATCGGCCTCATTTTCAGCGCCTTCTTGAACAATAGGCATAAATACTGCGGCGTTACATCGATACAGCTTGCCAGATCCTTTATCGTGACGAGTTCGTTGTAATGGGCTTCAATGTACTGAAGGACGGGATGCAGCTTCAAATAGCTCTGCTCCACCGAATGCGAGCTGACAAGAATAACCTTCATCAAATCGAGCAAAAACATGTAAACCAGCTTCGAGCATTCGAGCCCGAGAAAGGAGCGGCCGGATTGCGTCATCGCGAAAATGTTTTTCATGTGGGTAACAATCATATCATGATCGGCAGTCGAATAAACACCGGATTGTGTTATGCCGGCCTGTCTGAACAGCTTGTCGGATAAATCGCCTCTAAAGCTCATCCAAAAGACTTCCCAGGGCTCCTGAATAGGAAAGTATTGATGATGCTCGTTTGGAAACAGGCAAAAGCCTTGTCCGGCACGGACGGTCAATTTCTGATCGCCAACGTGGAGCTCGCCTGATCCAGCGATGACCTGCAGCCATTGAAAGTGGGGATACCCGTTCGGACGGTCGATCGGCTCCTGATTGCTCCAATGTCCGATGCTGGTGAGATAAACCGGGAGAGTCGTATCCGTCTCTGTCAATATCGGAAAAACCATCGTATCGATAGCGGCAGCCTCCAGTTTCATATTTTTAAAGCAATGCGAAAATACTATTATTTAGTTGGATCAGTGAACGATATATAATATGAATATCATTATAGTATATCCAATAATGGCTACAATCAAGATGAAACTGGAGGCTGCTGAGATGAGTTTGAAATTTCCCCCGATAAGCGGGAAAATACCGCAAATGCTGCATGGTGCAGACTATAACCCGGATCAATGGCAGAAATATCCTGAAGTGCTGGAGGAAGATATCCGGCTCATGAAGCTTGCGCATTGCAATGTCATGTCGGTCGGTATTTTTGCATGGATGGCTATAGAGCCTGAGGAAGGCGTATTTACGTTCGAATGGTTAGACACGCTGCTTGATAAATTTGCTGCTAACGGCATTTATGCTTTGCTCGCTACCCCAAGCGGAGCGCGTCCGGTATGGATGTCTCAAAAATATCCCGAAGTGCTGCGCTTAGCTCCAAACGGCATCCGCAATTTACATGGCGCGCGCCACAATCATTGCTTCACTTCCCCGGTTTACCGCGAGAAGGTAACGATTATGAACGCGAAGCTGGCTGAACGTTATTCTAATCATCCTGCCGTCATCGGCTGGCATATTTCGAACGAATTCAGCGGCGAGTGCCACTGCTCGTACTGCGAAGAGGCTTTCCGCGGCTGGTTGAAAAATAAATACGGTGCCATCGAGGCGCTGAACGATGCTTGGTGGACGACGTTCTGGAGCCATACGTATACCGATTGGAGCCAAGTCGAGTCTCCTACTGAACGCGGCGAGAAGGCCGTTCACGGTCAGAACGTAGACTGGAGAAGATTCGTAACCGATCAGACGGTAGATTTCTGCCGTCACGAAATCGAACCGCTGCGCGCTGCGAATAGCGAGCTTCCGATTACGACGAACTTCATGCTCGATTTCGAGCCGCTTAATTATTGGAAATTTACCGATCTGCTTGATATGATTTCGTGGGATGCTTACCCGACATGGCATGACAACGGCGGAGACGACAGCGAGCTTGCTGCGTGGATCGGCTTTAACCATGACGTATTCCGTTCGCTGGGCGGCGGCAAGCCGTTCATGCTGATGGAAAGCACGCCAAGTATGACGAACTGGCAGCAGGTCAGCAAGCTGAAGCGCCCGGGCATGCATATGCTATCCTCCCTGCAAGCGGTCGCGCATGGCTCCGATACGGTGCAATATTTCCAGTGGCGCAAGAGCCGCGGCTCGAGCGAGAAGCTTCATGGTGCAGTCGTTGATCATGTCGGCCATGAGAACACGCGCGTATTCCGTGACGTTGCGGATCTGGGCGCTGCGCTTGCGAAGCTGTCCGAGGTCGTGGGCACGACGGTGAAGCCGGAGGTTGCGCTTATTTATGATTGGGAGAATCGCTGGGCTGTGAAGGATTCGCAAGGTCCCCGCAATGGCGGTCTGCATTATGAAGAAACGGCGAAGCGTCATTATCGTCCGTTATGGGATCTCGGCGTGCCTGTCGATATTATTGACTCGGAATGCGATTTTGATCAATACAAGCTGCTCGTTGCGCCTATGCTGTATATGGTTCGTCCGGGTGTCGGCGAGCGCATTGAACGTTTCGTTGAAAATGGAGGCATCTTGGTTACCACTTATTGGAGCGGCATCGTTGACGAGAACGACCTATGCTTCCTGACCGGCTTCCCGGGACCGCTTCGCAAGACGCTTGGCATTTGGTCCGAGGAAATCGATTCGCTGCATGATCATGATTCGAACCGCGTTGTCATAACGGACGGGAATACGCTTGGACTAAGCGGCGAGTATACAGCACGTGAGCTATGCGATCTTATTCATCTCGAGGGCGCGGAGGCGCTTGCGGTATACGGAGAAGATTTCTACGCCGGCCGTCCGGCATTAACGGTTAACCGATTTGGCGCGGGCAAAGCCTATTACATCGCATCCCGCAACGAGTCCGCTTTTACGAACGATCTGCTGGCGGGTATTGTTAAGCAGGAGGGCATCAAGCGCGTGCTCGATTCGGAGCTGCCGCATGGCGTTACTGCACAATTGCGGACTGACGGCATGAGCGATTATGTATTCGTATCCAACTTCAGTGCGAATGAAGCCGCTGTTGAGCTGGACGGACGCAGCTATTCTGATTTGTTAACGGGCGGAGATATTGGCGCAAGTTTAGATTTGGCTGCTTATAGCTGCCGTATTTTGAAACGCGAATCGAAATAGGCTGATAATCCTAAATAAGCTGTGTGTAACGTACGAGATTTCTGTACGCTGCGCACAGTTTTTTTGTGTTTAATTAGGGCGGATAGCCTCGGTCGTAAGTCCGGAAGTTTATTTGTCTTTACCGAATCATAAAAAAATAATGTCGAATTTAACATTCCGAAAACATTTCTGCGGATTCCGCTTGATGCTTGCGACCTATAGTGAGTGAAAGAGGAAATTGTAGGAAGGGTGATTGTGAATGACAGCGACTGTACTGGAGAAACAAAAACGCTCGGTAAAAGAACAAATTGAAAGTACTGGTCCGAACACACCGTTTAACGGAGAAGGTTTAACGCAGGCTGGCAAAGCGAAGGCAGCGGCAGGACAAGCTGCCGGTCAAGAAGCGGCGCAATCTGCCGCAATAAGAGTACAGCCTCAAGCTGGTCAGTCTGTGCGTCTAAAGGATTTTTTGCGTCAGGCACCGACTATTACAGGTGAGCAAACATGCCGGGAGACGATTGGGGTGTTTAAGAAGCATCCGGAATGCGAATGCGTCATTGTGACGACTAATCAAGGAGTTCCTATCGGTCTGATGATGAGGAACCGTTTTTTCTTGAAGCTGGGGCATCGCTTCAGCGCGGATTTGTATGATGATAAGCCAATCATGAAGCTGATGGATGCAAACCCGTTACTTGTGGATTATGATTATGCGCCGCAGCAGCTCATTGATAGCGCATTAAGCCGCCACGACAGCGTCCTCTACGATTGTGTCATCGTCACGTTAAAGAACAAACTCGCCGGCATTTTGACCATTTCCGATATGCTCAAGCTGTCCAGGATGCTGCAGCAGGAAGCGATTGACGCCCAAATGAGCACGATTCGCTCAGCGGAGCAGCGCGTGAATGAAATCGAACAGGCGGTTAGCAGCGTTCGCGAGTCGACAGCGCAGGGCGAATCCTTATCGGTAGAGATGGTAGATTTGACGCTTACCGGGAAAAACGAGCTTGATAAGGTAACGAAGGCTTTTGATGCTATCGTGACAAACTCGCAGCTGCAGGAAAAACGGATGAATGAGCTGCAGGCGGAAGCGGGCTCTATCAGCAAAGTATCTTTATTAATCAAGGAGCTGGCGGAGCAGAGCAACTTGCTTGCTTTAAATGCTTCTATAGAAGCAGCTCGCGCAGGGGAACATGGCCGCGGCTTTGCGGTAGTGGCGGGCGAAGTTATGAAGCTAGCCAGTCAAACGAAGCAATTTGCAAATGAAATCACAACTTTAACAAGAACGATCGTCGATGCAATCTCGCAAACGACTGCACTCGCGCATGCGGGCCGCTCCGAAACAACGGCTAGCGAAGCGCATGTCAATGAAGCGGCGGAAGCATTTAACCGGCTGTTCCGTGCAGCAGCGGACAACCGGAATAGCGCGAAGCAGATCGGCTCTTTATCCGAGCAGGCGCATCAGCAATCGATTCATGTAGCCGGCGAAATGAAGAAATTGCAGAAGTCCTATTTTTAACATGGAGTTTACAAAAACAGAATACCCGATTTACAAACGGCTAGTAGTATAAGAGGCACGGGGGACAACCCCAACAGATATGAAAAGAGGAGTGGTAGAGTTGTTAAAGAAAAAGGGCTTTAAGGGGATCTTGATGTTATCGATGGTGGTGCTGCTCGCATTCGCGGCTGCATGCGGCAATAATACAAACGGCGGAAATAAAGGTTCGGAAAATACAGGCGCTAACACAGCTACAAACGCTCCTTCTGAGGCTGCGAAATTGTCAGGCGAAATTAAAATCGACGGTTCAAGCACAGTGTTCCCGCTGACTGAGGCTGCAGCTGAAGAATTCACTAAAGAGCACAGCGACGTACGCGTACCTGTCGGCGTATCCGGTACAGGCGGCGGCTTTAAACAATTTTGCGCAGGCGAAATTGCAATCTCGGATGCTTCCCGTCCAATCAAAGACGAAGAAGCGGCAGCTTGTAAAACAGCAGGCATCGAGTATACAGAGCTTACTGTAGCATTTGACGGTTTGTCCGTAGTCGTTAGCAAAGACAATGACTTCATCGATCACTTGACGGTTGAAGAGCTGAATAAAATTTTCGTAACGGGCAGCACGGTAACAACTTGGAAAGACGTTCGCGATTCATTCCCTGCTGAGCCGATTGTTATGTTCTCGCCAGGCGCTGATTCCGGAACTTACGATTACTTTAATGAAGCAATCCTTGATAAAGCAGGCATTCGCAACGACAAAGCAATCAGCTTCTCGGAAGATGACAACGCGCTTGTTCAAGGCGTATCCGGCAGCAAATACGGCATTGGATACTTCGGCTTTGCTTACTTTGAAGAAAACCAAGATAAATTGAAGGTCGTTCCAATTGACGGCGGAAAAGGCGCTATCGCACCATCTTACGATACGATTAAAGACGGCTCGTACGCACCATTGTCCCGTCCGCTCTTCATCTATGCAAACAACAAAGAACTTGAGCGTCCGGAAGTTAAAGAATTCGTGAAATACTACATTAACAACATTGGACCATTAGCTGGCGAAGTCGGGTATGTTGCACTTCCAGATGAGCAGTACGTAACGGAAGCGGCAAAAATCCAATAAGCAGTTAAATTGCTGGATGAAAAATGTGGTGTCTCGAGGGACATCACATTTTTCACGGCTTATATGTTAACGAATTGTAAAGGCAAGAAGGAGGACGCCGTAATGCCAAGGGAAGGGTTACAAACGATTATTAAGGCTCAAACAACAAGTAAGGAAATTTATGATTTCAAAAATAAACGCGTAAGCATCATGAATAAAGTGATGCCAATCCTGTTGTTTCTATGTGCTTCCGTTTCCGTTCTAACAACAATAGGTATTGTCGTAACGCTCATCTCAGAAACCTATCAGTTTTTTCAAAAAATACCGCTTTTTGATTTCATGTTTGGGACCAAATGGTCGCCGCTAATCCCGCCCAAAAGCTTCGGTGTTCTGCCGCTCTTGTCAGGCACGCTCATGATTACGCTTATCGCCTGTTTAGTCGCCATTCCTCTCGGTTTGGCAAGCGCTATTTACTTATCGGAATATGCACCAAAGCGTGTCCGCAAAATTGTTAAACCGATTTTGGAAGTTCTCGCGGGAGTACCGACAATCGTATATGGTTATTTTGCGTTAAGTCTTGTAACGCCGCTTATTCAAAGCATTTTCCACAGCGCCGGTGTGTTTAATGCGCTGAGCGCCGGTATCGTAGTCGGTATCATGATTATTCCGATGGTTAGCTCGTTAAGCGAGGATGCCATGTCGTCAGTACCGCGCAGCTTGCGCGACGGCGCTTACGCGCTTGGCGCTACAAGATTCGAGGTCGCTTTGAAAATTGTCGTACCCGCCGCCTTCTCAGGTATCGTGGCTTCGGCCGTGCTTGCCTTCTCCCGCGCGATCGGCGAGACGATGATCGTTACGGTCGCTGCAGGCTCTACGCCTAATATGACCGCAAATCCGCTCGATAGTATCCAGACGATGACCGCTTATATCGTTCAGGTCAGCCTCGGAGATACGCCGCACGGAACGGTTGAGTATGGATCGATCTTCGCGGTCGGCATGACGTTGTTCCTCATTACGTTCCTGCTCAATATTCTTGCCCAGTATATCGCAAGAAAATTCAGAGAGGAGTATTAAGATGAACATATTTCAAGATGCGAACCGTAAGCAAATCGCAAACAGGCGGAAAACGGATTGGATGCTGCATATCCTGTTTGTCGTCGCTACCTCGATCGGCGTTATCGCGCTTTGCGCGCTAATCGTAGATATTTTAATCGATGGCATTGCCCGCCTTCAGCCGGATCTGTTCACGAACTTTCCGTCCCGTAGAGCGGATGGCTCCGGCATGAAGTCGGCGCTGGTCGGTACGATTTATATGCTGTTTATAATGGCGCCCATATCCTTTGTTTTCGGCGTAGGAGCGGCAATTTATTTGGAGGAATATGCGAAGAAGGGCCGGATTACCCGGATCATTCAGCTTAATATCAGTACTTTGGCAGGCGTTCCGTCTATCGTATACGGTATTTTGGGCTTAACTTTGTTCGTCCGTCTTTTTGCGCTGGACCGCAGCCTTATTGCCGGCGCATTGACAATGACATTGCTTGTGCTTCCTATCATTATTGTCTCGGCACAGGAAGCGATCCGCGCAGTTCCGAAATCGCGCCGCGATGCGTCGTTCGCGCTTGGCGCGACCAAATGGCAAACCGTATACCGGTCGGTTATGCCCTCGGCTCTTCCGGGCGTATTGACCGGTGTCATTCTAGCGATGTCGCGGGCAATCGGCGAAACGGCGCCGCTCGTTATGATCGGAGCTTTGACCTACGTCGCGTATTTGCCAAGTGGTCTCAGGGATTCGTTCACCGTTGTTCCGATTCAAGTGTACAACTGGTTGTCTAAGCCTCAGCTTGAGTTCAAGGAGCTTGCGGCCAGCGGTATTATCGTTCTACTCGCGCTGCTGCTGTTAATGAACTTCTCAGCTATTCTGCTTCGCAACAAGTATCAGAGGAACGTTTAGAGCGGGCTGTGCGGAAAGCTTGCGAAATTCGTTTCTTTACGAAAAAAAAAGCTTGCATGCAGATTAACTGCGTATATATAGGAGGAGAACGATATGGAAGCACTCATAAATATTAACAAATTGAATTTGTTTTACGGCGCTTTCCACGCTTTGAAGGATGTAACGCTAACGATACCGGAGAAAGCGATCACCGCTTTCATCGGGCCATCCGGCTGCGGTAAGTCAACGCTGCTTCGCACGCTGAACCGTATGAATGACATGATTCCCGGTACCCGGATCGAGGGCGGCATTGCGATCGGCGGAACGGAAATTTATTCGAATGAAGTGGATGTAGAGACGCTTCGCAAAAAGGTAGGTATGGTATTCCAGCAGCCGAACCCTTTCCCGAAATCGATTTATGACAATGTCGCATACGGCCCTCGCCTGCATGGCATTACGAGCAAGCGGGAGCTCGATGAGATTGTAGAAACGAGCTTGAAATCGGCCGTATTGTGGGAAGAAGTAAAGGATCACCTGAAGCGCTCCGCATTCGGCCTATCCGGCGGACAGCAGCAGCGTCTATGTATTGCCCGCGCGCTTGCGGTAAATCCGAATATTTTGCTCATGGATGAGGCAACTTCAGCACTCGACCCGATCTCCACGTTGAAAATCGAAGAGCTGGCTCAGGAGCTGAAAGATAAGTACACGATCGTGATGGTTACACATAACATGCATCAGGCAGCCCGTGTGTCGAACCAAACCGTGTTTTTCTTAAATGGCGAAGTTATTGAATACTCGGATACAGAGAAGCTGTTCTCCAATCCGACCGATCAGCGCACGGAGGATTACATTAGCGGACGTTTCGGCTAAGCCGGGAGAGCTATCGTTTTTTACACAAACCTTATAGGAGGAATGCCGCAGTGATGACCACACGTAAAGAGTTTGACCAGGGACTTGAGCATCTACATGATCTGCTTATAGACATGGGTACATTTGTGGAAAAGGCGCTCGTTGAATCGATGGAGGCGCTGAAGGCGGTCGATATCGAACGTGCGAAGCAGGTCATAACGAAAGATCCGACGCTCAACCAAATGGAAGAAAAAATTACTGAAATCGGCTCGAAGCTAATTGCGACACAGCAGCCGGTTGCCAAGGATTTGCGACGCATCTTGTCCGCGTTCAAAATCGCCAGCGATTTGGAGCGGATGGGCGATCTTTCCGTCGATATAGCGAAGGTTGTATTGCGTTTGGATGGGCAGGAACTCATTAAGCCGTTGATCGATTTGCCGCGAATGGCAGAAATCGTTCAGCTGATGACCTATGAATCGATTCAATCATTCATTCAGGAAAACGTGGATTTGGCCTACAAAATGGCGAAAGACGATGATCAGGTCGACGCCCTTTACGGACAAATTACCCGCGAGCTTTATTCGCTTATGATGGAAAATCCCCGCAACATTACGCAATCGTCACTGCTTAGCTTCGTTGGCCGCTACCTGGAAAGATTCGGCGATCATGCGACGAACATCGGTGAGAGCGTCGTTTACCTCGTAACGGGCAGCAGACCGGATTTGAACGTATAAGAAAAACGAAACGATACTTAAAACCGTCGAAGCCGTTATGCTTAGACGGTTTTTTTGTA
>DATJKM010000354.1:0-15239 GCA_035491515.1 Candidatus Udaeobacter sp.
TTATACAAAGAAAAAGGTACAGCCACCTCACTTTTCTTGAGTGGCTGTACCTTTTTTACATCAAAGAGACTTTTTCAGTGGCCCCTCTTAGATGAGGGGGTCATCATGTTTACAGCAAATCAGCCGCGAGCTGTGCCAGCTTAGAGCGTTCGCCCTTCTCCAGCGTCATATGTCCGCTAATTCCTTCGGATTTGAATCGTTCCACAATATGCGTCAATCCGTTGCTGATGGAATCGAGGTACGGATGGTCGATTTGCTCCGGGTCGCCCATAAGTACGATTTTACTGCCTTCACCGACCCGCGATACGATTGTTTTCACTTCATGCTTCGTTAGGTTTTGCGCTTCATCAATAATAATGAATTGACCCGGAATAGATCTTCCGCGGATATAGGTTAACGCCTCAACTTGAATGCTGCCCATCCCCATCAATATTTTATCGATGTCGCCTGCCTTTTTTGTGTCGAACAAATACTCCAAATTATCATAGATCGGCTGCATCCACGGGCGCAGCTTCTCTTCCTTCTCTCCTGGCAAATACCCGATATCCTTGCCCATCGGAACGACCGGCCTTGCGATTAGCAGCTTCTTATACTTATGCTCATCCTCTGTTTTCAGAAGACCTGCAGCCAGCGCGAGAAGCGTCTTCCCGGTACCAGCCTTACCTGTAAGAGTCACGAGCGGGATATCGTCATTTAGGAGCAGCTCAAGCGCCATTCGCTGCTGTGCATTGCGGGCCGTTATGCCCCATATTGGATCATTGCTTAAATATAGCGGCTCAAGCCTCGCTCCGTCTTGACTAACTTTGAGCAGCGCAGACTTTGATGTGCCCATTTCATCACGTAAAATAACAAACTCATTCGGATTTAACTTAATGTTCAGATGCATGTTGTTTACAGTTAAAAAGCGGTAGGTGTAAAATTCATCAATGACAGCAGGATGAACATAAAGCGTCATATAGCCCGCGTAAAAGTCCGACGATACGACCACCCTATCCGATAAATAATCTTGCGCTTGCAAGCCAAGCACATCAGCCTTGATACGAACAAGCACATCTTTGCTTACAAGAACGATGCTTTGTTTCTCGGATTCATTTTCCTGCTCTATGTGGTAATTCAGCGCTACCGCTAAAATCCGATTATCGTTTGACATTTCCCCAAACATTTCTTGCACGCGCATAAAGCTGCGGTGATTTAATTCCACCTTGAGCAGGCCGCCGCTTGGCAGCTCTATACCTTCGTGCAGATGTCCTTTTTCTCTCATCTTATCGAGCAGACGCGAGATCGAGCGGGCATTACGCCCTAATTCATCAGCTAACCTCTTCTTAGAATCGATTTCCTCCAACACGACCGCGGGAATTATGACTTCATTATCGTCGAAAGCGAAAATCGCTTGCGGATCATGAAGCAGCACATTTGTATCGAGCACGAATATTTTTTTCATGAGAACCCTCCCGGCGTTGGATATTCATTAGAGGCCATACATAGCATAGCGCAGCTGCGGGCAAGCTATGGCGGACAGGTAAGGCTTTAAAATTTTCAATGAGTAAAAAAAAGAGGTGGCAAACATGTTAAAATGGCTTACTTCAGCGATCATTATTGCGATTGTAGCGACAGGCTGCAGCACCGTCGCACGTAATGAGACATCACCCTCTCCACGAAATAATGGCCGTGTACAGGCTCAGCAAACCGAACCAAGAAAAAAAGAAATTAAAAACTCGGCTCAGGTTGCAGCACATCTGGAACAGTTGGCCAAAGGAATTGATGGTGTATCGAACGCGCACTGTGTCGTGTTCGGAAATACTGCAATTGTCGGCATCGATGTAGATGCCAAGATGGAGCGGTCAAGAGTCGGCACGATTAAATACTCTGTTGCCGAAGCATTTCGCAAAGATCCATACGGCGTAGACGCTCTTGTAACCGCAGATATTGATCTCTCCCAGAGAATTAATGAAATTGGCACCGACGTCAGGCGCGGAAGACCAATAGCCGGCTTTGCAGAAGAAATGGCAGATATTATGGGAAGAATAGTTCCGCAGATGCCGCGTGATATCATGCCACAATAGCCGGAAAACAAAAAGCTCCAAAAAATGAATAAGAAATTGTAAAGGTTCCCTGAAGACACAAAAAGCCTAGTGAGCTAATCACTAGGCTTTCTTCATGGCAGCGAAAACTTGTACATCCAAGTTGTCCGCAGCAATAATCTTATTCGGTTTGTCGCACGCAAGGGCAGTGGACAAGCACGCGGCGTTGTTCACCACGTCCAAGGTACCCGTAATGCTCGAGGTCATACTGTCAGATACCGCAATAAATTTGTGCAGTAGAACGATTGGATGATCATACAATTCTTCGATCGGTCGCATGGATCTTGCGGCTTCGGCGTTGGTCATGGGCATGACCTCCTTCTGAACAGATTCAATAATGGCCTCTGTAGCATTATTATATCCATATTATTAGCGAGAGTCTATGGTTATTCAGCCATTTTTGCTTTCAGCGCAGCCCGAGCCTCTTCGAGCTTCGCATCATCCAAATAAACATATGGACTTCTCCATGTTCCTTCAAGCGGAATGAACGTAATATCATTGCGGCTCATACCCAAATAAGTAGTCATCATGTTTTTAATTTCTTTGGAAGGCATATCCATCGTTAAGTTATTACCTACAGCCTCGATAACGGAGCCTATTTTCGTAACGCCGTCAAAGGACTTCATCTTATCTGTCAGAGCGCCAATGACTTGACTTTGCCGCTTGTTGCGGTCAAAATCGCTTGACATGTTTTTTCCATTGTTGGATTTACGATAACGGACGAAATCTAGCGCCTTGTCACCGCTCAATACCTGAACCCCTTTTTGGAGATCGATGTTCGTGCCATCCGCTGTATCCGTATATTTCATGCGCATATCGACATCCACTTCTACGCCGCCAAGCGCATCAACCACATCTGCAAAGCCTTGGAAATTAATGACGGCCGAATATTTGATGTCAATATCGAACAGCTTGCTCATTACGTTACGAACCTCTTGTTTGGCATCCGCATATGCCGCTTCTTTTGACAAATTTTTATCATTGAGTGCGTTCATATAAAAATCGGCATAAAAGCTGTTCGCTTTGCGCGTTCTGTAGCCATCCACATCGATATTTGAATCCCGCGGGATCGTAACGATCGTAGCCGATTTTGAATTCGGATTAAATACAGCTACCATCAATACATCCGTATTTAAACCGCCTCCATGCGAACGCGAGTCAATGCCCATCAGCAGCATGGCAACTGACTTCTCACTGACAGACTCTCCAGCCGGTATGACGACCTCGTTATTACCCGGCGAAGAAATTTGATCAACTGCTTTATCCGCTTTGAACACTAAATAGGCCAGAGCAGCAGCTGCGATGAGCAGTATGGCGAACAACAATACAAAAATCGTTTTGAGCACCGAGCGCTTTTTGCGCGGCTTTTGCTTTTTTGACTTTGCTGGTTGACGTGAACCCGTTCTTGGAGGTAATTCTGTTGAACCTTTACTCATATGTTCCACCTTCAAGTTCAGTTGTATTTTGGATTAGATTCGATGTCCGCTAAGAGCTGTTCGCCCCTATCCCGGGGAAAAAGCTGCAGCTTGGAACGGCCATCCTTTTCGTATTTCACATGAATCATCGTTTCGTCGGTCTTGATTATAACAAAGCTCGACAAGCCGTGATCTTCCGTCAAAATTTGTGCAAAAAACGCAAGTGTGTCGATAGCCGCCTGGTCATCTTGACGGGCATCCGCTACCAGCTTAATTTGCAGCCAGTTGAATAAAGCATCCTCGAATTTCATTTGCCAGACTCCGCATTTTGCGGCGGATTATCGCCCGTTTTGCTGCCCTTCCATTTATCGTAGAGCTGACGGCCGCGGAGCATAAGCATCATAAGAACCGCCACTCCCATACATTGAATGATCGGCAGCTTATCTACTTGCAGAATCATCAAAACGAAAGATCCAAACGCAATCAGGGCATATACAAGGATCTCTTTCAACAACGGCAGCTTCTGCTGAGCGCGGAACACTTTATTGAATATGTATATTGTAAAGCCCAGTATGATTAAATAAGAAATTAGCTTATGATCGCTTAACCATGCCTGCATGCAGCATACCTCCTTCTTAAATTGTAAACGGCACTCGCCGCACTTTAGTTGCACAGCAACGGTAACACTGTGAAATATAAGTGGGATTATAAGTTAAAAACTTATAATCCCACTTATATTTTAAAGAAAACGTAAGGCTTTGCATGAGCAAAACCTTACGTTTGTTAATGATCGGCTCTTAAACGCTTGCTTGAGCGTTTTTACGGTTTTTGTCCGCACGCTCGCGCTCGCTCTTGTTCAAAATTTTCTTACGAAGACGAATCGACTTAGGCGTAATTTCACAAAACTCGTCATCATTCAAGTACTCAAGCGCTTGCTCAAGTGAGAATAGACGCGGGCTTTTCAGTGTAACGGTATCGTCTTTACCTGCTGAACGAATGTTGTTCAGTTGTTTTACTTTACAAATGTTGACGATGATGTCATTCTCGCGAGTATGCTCGCCGACGATCATGCCTTCATAAATTTCAGTACCTGGCTCCAAGAACTGAATTCCGCGGTCCTCAACGCCCATCATGCCGTAGAACGTCGATGTTCCGTTCTCACTTGCTACCAGCACACCTTGATGACGGCCGCCTACGCCAGCTCCAGCAAGTGGACCATAGCTATCAAACGCATTGTTCATAATGCCGTAGCCGCGTGTCAACGTCAAAAATTGTGTACGGTATCCGATCAAGCCGCGCGCAGGAATCTTGAACTCCAAACGAACTTGACCATTGCCGTGATTGATCATGTTGAGCATTTCAGCTTTACGCGTTCCCAGACTCTCCATAACGGCGCCCATGCTTTCTTCAGGCGTATCAATTAGTAAGCGCTCGTATGGCTCTTGTTTCTTACCATCAATTTCCTTGATGATTACTTCAGGCTTAGATACTTGAAGCTCAAAGCCTTCGCGACGCATGTTCTCAATTAGAATTCCCAGGTGAAGCTCACCGCGGCCAGCAACGACAAATGCATCCGGGCTATCTGTTTCATCTACGCGAAGCGCTACATCCGTCTCAAGCTCTTTGTAGAGACGTTCACGCAGCTTACGGGATGTAACCCATTTGCCCTCACGGCCTGCAAAAGGACTGTTGTTAACCAGGAATGTCATTTGAAGAGTAGGCTCGTCGATTTTTAGAACTGGCAAAGCTTCCGGCTTCTGCGGATCAGCGATTGTCTCACCGATGTTAATTTCACGAATACCCGCAATCGCGATGATATCGCCCGCGCCTGCTTCCTCGATCTCAACGCGCTTCAATCCTACGAAACCGAACAGTTTCTCAATTCTTGCTTGTTTAGTGGCGCCTTCACGGGTCATTACCGCAACGGACTGACCTTGCTTGATGATACCGCGGTTAACGCGGCCGACCGCGATACGGCCAAGATACTCATTGTAATCAAGCAAAGTAACCAAGAATTGCAATGGTTGTTCTACATCCTCAGTTGGCGATGGGATGTTGCTAACGATGGTTTCATATAGAGCTTCCATGTTCTCGTCTTGTTTCTCAGGATCAAGACTGGAAGTACCCATTAACGCAGACGCATAAACAACAGGGAACTCAAGCTGCTCATCATTTGCACCTAGCTCGATAAATAGATCAAGAACCTCATCTACAACTTCTTGAGGTCTAGCGTTCGGACGGTCAATCTTGTTTACGACAACGATTGGCGTCTGGTTTGATTCAAGCGCTTTGCGCAAAACAAATTTCGTTTGCGGCATGCAGCCCTCAAATGCGTCAACGACCAAAAGTACGCCGTCAACCATTTTCATAATACGCTCAACTTCTCCTCCGAAGTCAGCATGTCCAGGTGTATCCACAATGTTAATCAAATAGTCTTTGTAGTTAATTGCTGTGTTCTTAGCCAAAATCGTAATACCGCGTTCACGCTCTAGATCGTTTGAGTCCATAGCGCGTTCCTGTACTGCTTCATGATCGCGAAATGTACCTGATTGTTGTAGCAGTTTGTCAACCAATGTTGTTTTACCATGGTCAACGTGGGCAATAATGGCGATATTCCGTAAATTCTCTCTTGCTTGCATAACTAGTAATCCACTCCAATTGTTTTTTATTTAAAACTTTTACCAACGTCTGCGTTTGCCCAGCATCATCCAACCGCCTGCTGCAATAAATGCAACGGCAATCGCATAAATCCCCCAGCTCCACAACAGCACTAAAATGATGAACACGGCCGATGCGGCGGCAAGCGCAATCGATGCCGTCAATACAACACGCGTTCTGGATGAACCGAACAAATAATATTCGTAAAGGCCGGCTGCTACTCCAAAAATAAACAACGGCCACAAATATTTCAAGCTATCCCATCCAAATAGATTGCAAACCACAAACAGCAGGGCATATACGACGAGCATTCCGCCTGGGACAAGCACGACTGCCGGTACTAATCTGCCGAAGTAAAGAACATGCAGAAGTACTCCGGGAATTAAGACGAGCAGCGGCCAGAAGATTGCGCCCAAAAAGCTGAAAACACCTAACTTGCCCAACAAGATAACGACCCCGGCTAACAGCAAAATAATTCCAGCGGAATATTTGTTATTAGGCATTCGCGTTCCGCTCCTTACAACGCCAATCGCATATGTTGACGAAAAGCGTCAGTTTTTATCTATATTAGTTTAAAGGAACTGAGGCAAAAATACCAGTACATAGCGGGGGTCAGAACAAAAAAAAACCGTTCCGCCATATTTTGCGTGAACGGGGCATGTAATAAACCTCATAAAACAGGCTTCTTTTTGACAACTGCAAGCGCAATAACGAGCGGTACACATAGCAGCGGAATCGCTTCGCCAAGCGTCTTGGAGCCGTGGAACAGCAGCTTATCGAGGCCGGGATCATGCATGAGCATTTCTCCCGCAGCATACGCGAGCAAAGCGGCGCCTATATAAGAAAGGGCAGGAAATTTTTGCAGCAGGGAGCCCAGAATCTGGCTTCCCCAGATAATCATAGGTATGCTTAGCGCAATTCCGAGCAAAATAAGGACAGGATCGCCTTCCGCGACGGCGGCGATTGCCAGCACATTGTCCAGACTCATAATAAAATCGGCAACCACGATCGTCCAAATCGCTTGACCGATCGTTTTTGCTTTTTTAACCGTATGCGATTCCTGCTGCCCGCCTGCATCAGCCAGCAGCTTCACCGCGATATAGAACAATAGAAGAGCTCCGATCGCTTGCAAATAAGGTACCTGCAGCAGCTTTATGGCAACTAGTGTTAAAATGCACCTAAGCCCTACAGCTGCCAGCGCCCCCCACCACACAGCGCGTTTGCGCTGCTCCGGCGGGAGCTGCCCGCTGGCCATGGCGATCACAATGGCATTGTCTCCGCTAAGCAATACATTAATTAGAATGATTTCGATAAAAATAATTACGCTGTCCAAGATACATACCCCCTCTAATCAGCTGTATGAACAAGCTGTGGGGAATATGTCCAAAAAAAAATGAATCCATCTTCACTCTCGCTCGTATTTATTGTAGACTTCAAGAAGTGCTTATTTAGGGAAGGAGGGAAATTACTTATGGAACTATTCACAGTCGAGTTTTTCTCCGCTTTGCTGACCATTGTTTTTATCGACCTTATATTGGCCGGGGACAATGCCATTGTTATAGCGTTAGCAGCTCGAAATTTGCCAAAGGCCCAGCAAAAGCAAGCGGTCATTTGGGGAACAGTCGGAGCAGTCGGCATACGGATTATTGCCACGCTGCTCGTCGTTCAGCTGCTGAATGTGCCTTGGCTTAATCTTGTCGGAGGCCTTCTCTTAGTATGGATTGCTTATAAGCTGCTCGTACAAGAAGATGCGCATGACAACATTAAATCGGGCAATACGCTGTGGCAATCGATTCGTACGATAATCATTGCCGATGCAGCGATGGGCATCGATAACGTCATCGCGGTTGCGGGTGCGGCACATGGGGACACGCTGCTCGTCATTCTCGGACTACTCATCAGCGTACCTGTCGTAGTATGGGGCAGCACCATATTCATCAAGCTTATCAATCGCTATGGATGGATCATTTACATCGGTTCAGCGGTTCTCGCATACACCGCCGCCAAAATGATTACGCACGAAAAATCTTTCCACGAATTTTTCGACAATCAGCTAATCTACTGGTCGTTCGTGGTTCTGGTGGTTGTCATTACAATCGCAGGCGGATTGGTTACCAATATGCGAAAAAATAATACACAACAAAAAAGCAGCGAATCCCACTAAGGGGATTCCTGCTTTTTTTCTGTTTTTCAGCTCATTAACAACACTTATATCAGAACCAGCTATCCTCGCCTGCCGTTTGCACGGCCGTTTCAGCCACTGGCGAAATCATAAGCTGCTCGGTCCCTTCGACAGCCGCTGTAAGCAGCTGTTTATAATTCGGGATAAGCGCCTCGATCTTCTCGGCGATCCTGAGATTCGGATTCGTGGTTGGCGATTTTGGCAAAAATAACGTACAGCAATCCTCGTAAGGCAAAATCGACGTTTCATATGTTCCGATTCTTTCGGCCAAACGAATGATTTCATGCTTGTCCATCATAATTAACGGCTTAAGCTGCGGAAGCTCCGTCGCGCGTCCGATCACATTCATGCTGGGCAGCGTCTGGCTCGCTACCTGACCCAAGCTTTCCCCCGTGACGATTCCAAATGCCCCGTTTCGCTCCGCGAGCTGCTCCGTTATTCGCAGCATAGCCCTTCTCATTAACGTAATAATCAGATTGTCGCTCTTTGCCCCAACCAGAGTCGTCTGAATTTCAGTGAAAGGCACAAGATGCAGCTTGATCGGCTCTCCGCTGAAATATGATAATCGTTTAGCAAGCTCGATTACTTTATCCTTCGCCTGCTCGCTTGTGAAAGGATAGCTGTGAAAATGCACCGCCTCTATTTCAAGCCCTTTACGTAACGCCAGCCAGCCTGCTACAGGACTGTCTATACCGCCTGAGAGCAGCAGCATGGCTTTGCCGTTTGACGCGAAAGGAAACCCTCCAGCGCCGGGTATAACGTCATAGTATACGTATGTCGCTTCTTCTTGGATATCCACACGCAATTCAATCTCAGGCTTGCTCACATTTACTTTAAGCTCCGGCATTGCGCGCAGCACATGACCGCCCACTAAATGATTCATTTCCTGTGAATTATGAGGAAATTTCTTCCAAGCGCGTTTGGCGCTTACTTTAAACGTCGCCGGCTGCTCTGGCAATGCTTGCATAATCGCTAACGCCGCCGCTCTTATTTTCTCAAGCTCCGGTTCCGTGCTCCTAACGGGACTTAAGGAGACAATCCCGAACAAATCCTTCAATCGATCCGCAACCGGCTCATAGGGATGCCCGTTCAACTTTACATACAAGCGTCCAAATGATTTGAAATAAGCAATATTCTCATATGAGATCAAGGCCTGCTTCACTTGATCGAGCATTCGTTTCTCAAATCTATTCCGGTTTCTTCCTTTAACCATTAAATCTCCGTACCTCAGTATAATTTGATCATAAAGCAAGATTAAGTCAATCTCCTCTCAAGCGGCTTCAATTGCTCAACAACATGACGCAGAGCAGCGCCTAAAGCGTCAATATCCCGTTCCTCGTGCTCATCGCCGAAGCTGACTCGGACCCCGCCGGCTGCCTGCTCATGGCTTACGCCAAGCGCAAGCAGCACACGGCTTGGCTTGTCGTCCTTCGAGGAACAGGCGGATTTGGTTGAAGCCATTATACCATGCTGCTCCAGCATATGAATGATAACCTCCGGCTTCATGCCCGGGTACGAGAAATGAATGATATGAGCGGCAGACGGATCAGCACCGTTAAGCCTTAGCTCCGGTATGCCGCTTATGATCTGAATAAGCTTCTGTTTAAGCGGCCTCATTCGCCGCTCTCGCTGCTCCAATGAATCGAGCGACATGCGCAGCGCCTTCGCGGAGGCGACGATGCCCGGCACATTTTGCGTGCCGGCGCGGTTTCCGTACTCCTGCGAGCCGCCTGTAAACAACGGATAAAGCGTAATACTTTCGCGGACGTATAAGAAGCCTACGCCTTTAGGGCCCCGAAGCTTATGCGCAGACCCGCTCAGTAAATCGATACCCCATTCCTCTATGCATATCGGCAGCTTTCCGATGCTTTGGACAGCATCGACATGGAACATCGCCTTCGGATATCGCTTGAGCAATCTTCCGATCTGCTCGATTGGCTGAATCGACCCTATTTCGTTGTTGATATGCATGACGCTGACAAGAATAGTCTGGTCGGTCAGAGCCTCTTCCAATTGCTCTATGCGTATATGTCCAGACTCGCTGACCGGTAAATAAGTCACTCGAAAACCTTCTTGCTCCAGCTGAGCGAACGTATCATACACCGAAGCATGCTCGATCTGCGTCGTAATCAGATGTTTGCCCCGTCCCGCATACTGGCGGGCGATACCTTTTATCGCTAAATTGTTGGATTCCGTTCCGCCGGATGTAAATATCCATTTACCGTTCGTCGTTTGCAGCCGCTCCGCCAGAAGGGCGCGCGAGCGTTCGATTAATTTATCCGCATCGGTGCCTGCGCGGTGCAGGGATGAAGGATTCGCGTATTGCGACTTCATCACCTCCATCATCGTTTTCACGACTTCTTCATAAGGCGGCGTTGAGGCACAGTGGTCAAAGTATAGCATCGAAGTTCTGTCTCCTTTCCAAAAAAGAAAAAGATCAGCGATTGCTTCCACCTTAGGGGTCGGAAGCTAAATCGTGATCTTACTGCTGCCGTTCTACTTAGCTTGAAGAACCTTTGCGACATATCGCTGCGTCTCTTCCGGAAGCGCTTCAAGATTTTCTATTAGCTGCTCGTTCGTACTTATCCCAGTCCGGTCGACACGTCCTGGACCGGCATTGTAAGCTGCTAAGGCAACCTGCTCATTCCCGTTATATTTCTTCAGCAGGAGCGATAAATATTTGGTTCCGCCTTCGATATTTTGGGCAGGATCAAATGAGTCAGTAACTCCTAGCCCTCTTGCCGTACCATCCATTAGCTGCATTAACCCCTTCGCGCCTGCGCCGGATTGCGCATCCGCGCGGAAGCCGGATTCGGTTTTGATTACTGCTTGAATTAAGGCTGGATCTACGCCATATTTGGCGGCAGCTTGCTGAATAAGCCCGTCATATTCGCTTGGTGAGCTGTCTGTCTCAGCTTGGCTGCTGTAGGAAATATTAGTCAAACTGTTCAGCGAGGAAAGCTGGGCTAGCGCATCAGCCGGCAGGATTGGAGCGGCGGAGCCATTCTCCGATGAGCTGTCAGACATATATTGTGATAAAAGAGTATCAAATAAGGAAGCAGAGCCATCGCCGGCGGTTGCAAGCAACGGATTTGATGCTGCTTGCATATCCAAACTTGGAGCGAGCTGCAGCTGAAGCAATGTCTTAATAATCCGAGGGTCAATACTCATGATTTCCTCCAAGCTTTGCGGTTATAAGTACATAGGCATTATTTCTACTTTATTTATATCGGTTATTATTGTACATGTTTTTAGAGCAAACAGCCAGTTTGCCTTTCATTGAGCTCACGAAGCAGCGGCATAACCTCTTTGATTGACCCGCATTCCAAATAGTTCACAAAGCCGTCCTTCGTATGAGGCTGCTGCTTTCTTGTATTTAGCCAAATAGGCGTCCAGCCTGCTTGAAAGGAAGGCGCAATATCGTTATGCCATGCGTCACCCACATAAACCAGCTGTTCTGGCCGTAAAGCTGCTTTTCTTCGGACAAAATGGAACACATCCGGGTTGGGCTTCGCGATGCCGATTCCATCGGAGATGTATGCGTTTGGCTCGGCTACCCACTTTAACAGCTCTAACGCGTTAATTTTTTTCATTTGATGCTCAACCGGGCCATTCGTAATTAAGCCAATGCCGATTCCGCTTGCCTGCAGCTGCTCGAACAGCTCCTGAACGCCTTCCCGTAGCGTGAGACGCGATTGCTCCAGTTCGTAATTCCGCTGCAGCAGCACCGCGGCCTCAGTCGATACCTCTATGCCGATATCGGAGAAAGCCGCCGTAGTCCGCTCGATGCGCAGCTCCTCCAGCGTCATTTCCCCATTTACATGCTTCACCCACAAAAGATCACTATGCCGTCTAATGCGTTTGTACAAATCTTCTATATGTAAACTCCCGTTAGCATGTCCAATCAGGCCGGTGCTTTCCACCGCCAATCGGAACGGCTGAAGCTGGTCGTATAACGTATCGTCCAAGTCGAAATAAACTGCTTTTATCATATGCTTCCCCCATCTCCGCTCGCAGCAGCCTGTCTATAAAGGCCAACTCTATTATAGGTGCTGGAGCATGAGTATACCAGCGGATTATAACAAAAAAAGACCGCACCCTTTTTGGCACGGTCGGTCTTTGGTTTCATTCCGCTTGCATTTCATACAGCCCGCTTAAATACTCTCGCGCACCCCTTCATCCTTTACGCGCCATTTGCCGTTAATCCACGTAATAAAAAACGAGATCGCTCCGAGCGTCAGCAGAACGCCCACTTTGTAAAGCGCCTCATGTCCGCTCAAATCCATAAAGATCGCTTTGATCGCGACGAGTACCAAAACGACGGAGCCAAACCAGCGGAATAACAGCTCTCGGTAATAAGCTCCCCACAAAATGAGCAGCAGCGCATAGCAGCCCCATGAGACCGATAGGGCAAGCTGCATGTAGACGGACGACGATTCGGTAAAATACTCGGTAAATATATTTTCAATTTGCCTTGTAAGCAAACCTCCGACGATGAGGTGGGCTAACAGTGCGTAAATCCTTGCAAGAATCCGGTTAGTTTTCTCTGTTATTTGAGTGAAAACCAGCTGTCTTGAGAAATAGAAGCCAAGTGCGGCAAGCAGCATCCAAGCCATTGCTCCCCAGTTTAAGAATGGGATATATATGCCGAACCATTCGCCCCGAGGCGTATCCCAAGTCACCGCATACCAATAGGAGCCGACCACAAACCAGGTGACAAGCGAGCATAGGCTAAGCAGCGGCCAAATTTTTATCCGGCCTATAGCAGCTGCAACGGCAGCAATGCAGCCCCATAGCAGGACGCTAATTAGCGGCTTTGACTCATACCCGCCGCCAATACTGCTTACGGACACGAGAATCAGAAGCAAGCCTCCAAGAAAAAAGCTTGCGGAGGAAGCCGTTATTTTGACCGTCAACTGATAAATGACATAGCTGGCCAACAGGTAGACGATGCCGATAAAAGCAAGAATGTACCCGTAATCCAATTCCCCGTTCAAAATAAGGAGCGCCCAAAATCCGAACAGTATGCCGTTCGTTGCATTTAAATACAAATCGATGCCGTCGAAACAAAGCTTGTTTCGCCAGGAGGAAGCCAGTAAGCTGATCGTATAAAAGAGAAATGCGGCGAGCGCGTACCGGAACGGCATGCTCCAAAAGCCCTCAGTCGATGGATTGTAATGTATAAAGTAAACGATGTAAAGCAGCCACGAGCCTAGAAAGCTTACGATCCGCAGCTCGTGCCAGCCGCGGGCGATACTCAGAAATAGAAAGGCGACATTGATTACGAGCAGGTAAAGAAACAAAGCGAATACTTGATCCGTTTCCGGACGCATCAGCAGCGGAGACAACAGCCCTCCCGCCATGGCTATATTCATAAGCAGCCTGGACTGGAACTTGTAAGCATATGCCGATATCCCAATCGTTATCGCGCTCATGCCAAGCAGAATCGTCATCGGCTCCCACAGCCGGTAATAAATGCCGGCAAAAGAGAAGGTCGCATATAAAATACAAGCACCCATTCCGATCATGATCTCGCCAATCGGATTACGAGTCATACTTCGTGCGAGCTTTAAGCCCGCGATACTTATGCCTGCTCCGCTCAACAGACCAAATCCGATCTTCATCGACTCCGTAATCCAGCCCTGATCCACCGAATATTTGAACAAAGTGATAAATGCAGCCAGGACGAACAGGACGCCGAGCATTGAAGTCCATTGCCTATTAATCATTTCTTTCATCTGTGTAACCCCCAATTGTATAGTCAGAACCCTTCGTCTTCAAGGCTAGCTCGATTATTTGCCTTCGCCTTGAAAACCAATGATCGAGCAGCCTTACGACAGCATATAGAAGCACGAATATGGCAAAAGCAATGACTTCAAGCTGCAGCAAATACCACGGCCATGGAGCCAGCAAATCGAGCAAGGATGCCGTTCCGGGCTTTCTCGCCAAAAACATAAAATTGGTCGTTCCCGAGACGATGTTAACAACCGCAGCAGGAATAGCGAGCACATGCAGCCAAACGAAAGCCCGCAGCACCGACCTAAAGGAAGGACGGTATCGCTCCACCGCCGTAATAAAAAAAGCAGCGCCGATGATACCGATATGAGCAGTAAAAAAATGGAAATAGCGGAAATGCGGAAACGTCTCGTCTAAATTGGGTGTCAAAATCGCTTGAAGCGCTCCCATACTCCCGAGGAAGAATACGGCATCGTAAAGATTATTTCTATTCGTAACCAGCAGCAGCGCACTAACTACGAGCATCAGGCTGCACAGTTGAAACGGCATTGAGCCGATCCCCCAATTATGCTCAAGGAGGTAGGATAACTGAAGGGAGATTTCGCAGGTTATCAACAGGAGCGCCAGCCCATATCGCACTGTCCGATTCAGCTTCGGCTGCCTCATTTGCTTCCGGAAGACGATGATAACGATGACGGCGATGACGGATGCGGCCAATCCCGCTGCATGTGCAGCCGAGAACATCTCAAATGGCATGCCGAAAGCCTCTCCTTTCCCTATTTGCAGCTGCTCTTCTTGTTTCTATTCTGTAAAAAATGGCATAAAAAAAATAGTACCAACTTTATGTGGTACTATCCTCGTCATTCTTCTTTTGAAATAAGCCCATTTCTTTGGCTTTATTAGCCGCCTCGCGCGAACCGGTCAGATTCAGCTTCTTTAATATATGATTGACATGGTTTTTGACCGTCCGGATCGACACGACCAGCTTGTCGGCAATTTGCGGCTGCGTGTAGCCTTGATCTATCAAATCCAACAGCTGCAGCTCCGATGGCGTAATAAGATCATTCAGCTTCTTCGCTTCAAATTCGCGCTCAAGCTGCTTCAGCCTGCGGAATTCCTCGCGCATCCGCTCCGCCACAGCCGCGTTTATCGGTGATTGACTCCTCG
>DATJKM010000355.1:0-7768 GCA_035491515.1 Candidatus Udaeobacter sp.
TCGTCAAATTCCATTTTCCGTTGCTGCCCTTCAACCAGCCATAGCGGTCGCCGTTGTTTTCAAACTGATACGGACGAACTTCTTCAAGCTGATATCCCATTCTGTTTTGAAGCTCGGTTTTGAACCACTCAATGCCGTGACGGTCAATCGTGTACTTAAACCGCGCATTTTTACGGATTGAACGATTGCCGTAGTCACGCTGGATCATAACGGTCTTCTCAGCCAAATCGACGATACGCTCCGGCGGGCAGAAACCGATTACTTTGCCAAGCTGCGGATAAGTTGCTGAATCGCCATGCGTCATGCCCATACCGCCGCCAACTGAGATATTAAAGCCTTTCAGCTTGCCGTCTTCCACAACCGCAATGTAACCGATATCCTGTGAGTATACATCTACATCGTTATGAGGTGGGATCGCAAAGCCGATTTTGAACTTACGCGGCAAATAAACAGGTCCATAAATCGGTTCTACTTCTCCGTCCTGCTTGCCGTCAACCACTTTCTCGCCATCCAGCCAAATTTCGTGATAAGCCGGCGTACGCGGAGCCAGATGATCATTGACCTGACGTGCCCAGTAGCTTACCTCTTCATGAGCCTCGGATTGGAAAGGATTAGGACTGCACATTACGTTACGGTTTACGTCGCCGCATGCCGCCAATGTAGTCATCAGCCCGTCATTGATTTTTTGAATGGTCGGCTTCAAATTCCACTTTAAAATACCATGGAGCTGGAACGTTTGACGAGTCGTCAAACGAAGCGTTCCATTGCCGTACTTATGCGCCAGACTATCCATAGCCAGCCATTGCTCCGAGCTCGCTACACCGCTTGGCAGCACCACCCGAATCATGAACTGGTAAGCCGGCTCCAGCTTTTGACGTTCGCGCTCGTTGCGCAAATCTCTGTCATCCTGCATGTAACTCCCATGAAATTTCATCAGCCGATTGTCATCCTCCGGCAAACCGCCAGTAATCGGATTTCTCAAGGTATCGACTAGCGCGCCGCGCAGGTAGTTGCTCTCGATCTTAATATGCTCAACCTCGCTTGGCGGCCCGCCGATAGGTTTAACCAATTGCTCTTTCGCCATTTGTTGCTGTCTCCTCTCGCAATCTTTCGCTTACTCTTGCTGCTGTATAACTGTTTTTTAATATACGTCGCGCTGGTAACGCTGCTGCTGCTGCAAATCGTCCAAATAAGCTGCCGCTTCTTCTGGGCTCTTGCCGCCTTCCTGCTGGATAACGGTAATCAGCGCCGCATGCACATCATGCGCCATGTGCTTCTCATCGCCGCAAATATAAACATAAGCGCCTTCCTGCAGCCATTCGTATAGCTCACGGCTTCTCTCCAGTAGACGATGCTGTACATAAACTTTTTCTTCCGTATCGCGTGAGAACGCCACATCCAGCTTCGTCAGCACGCCGTCCTTAAGCATTCTCTGCCAATCGGTCTGATACAAGAAATCTGTAACGAAATGACGATCGCCATAGAAGAGCCATGATTTTCCTTCCGCTCCAAGTTCCTCTCTCTCCTCAAGGAAAGCCCGAAACGGAGCGACTCCCGTACCCGGTCCAACCATGATGATCGGTGTGTCCGGATTTGCAGGAAGCTTGAAGTTAGGATTTTGCTGGATATAGATAGGCAAGCTGTCACCCGGCTGCACCCGCTCTGCGCAATGAATCGAGCAAACGCCGTAGCGGTCGCGTCCATGAGCTTCATAGCGAACAGCTCTGATCGTCAGGTGAACTTCATCATTATTTGCTTTGAAGCTGCTCGCAATCGAATACAGGCGTGCAGGCAATTTTCTCAAAATGGCTACAAAGCTGCTTGGCGTTGCTTGCCATGGTGAGAAGTCTTGAACCAAGTCGAGAAGATCCCGGCCGTTCACATAGTTCTTAAGCTCCTGCTCTTGTCCTGGCGCTAACAGTTCTTTCAAAGCGCTATTTGTAGAAAGCTCAGCTGCTTGCGTAAGCAACGGCTTCGTCAATGCAGTTATTTCATAGTGCTTCAGAAGCGCCTCGCGCAATGAGCCCTGTTCGCCGTTTTTGTTGATAGGCACGATCTCTTCAGGATTCCAGCTCATTTCCTTAATAATCGCATCCACAAGCTCAGGATGATTTTCCGGGATAATACCGAGACTGTCACCTGGTTCGTATTGCAAATTGGAGCCTTCAAGGGACAGCTCCAAATGGCGGGTTTCCCGATCTGAACCGCGACCGTTCAAGTTCAGATTCGCAAGCACCTCTGCCTTAAAAGGATTGGTTCGCGAATAAGCCGATTCCTCTGTCGCCGTACCGCTGTTCGTCACGTTGGCCGCAACTGCCGCACCCGATGAAGCATTCAAGCGTTCGTTTAAAGCGTTTAGAACCTGACCAGACCAGCCGGCAACAAGCTCATCATAATCAAGGTCGCAATCGACGCGCGGACTTAGGCGCTGACCGCCAAGTTCCTCAAGACGCTTGTCGAAATCTTTGCCCGTTTGGCAGAAAAACTCGTAAGAGGTATCTCCCAGTGCAAGCACGGAGAAATGCAGACCGTCTAATTGAGGCGCTCTCTTACTGTAGATGAATTCATAGAAAGCCCGTGCATTATCCGGCGGCTCTCCTTCGCCGTGAGTGCTGACAACCAAAAGAAGATTTTCAACCTTTTTCAAGCCATTCGGCTTAAATTTGTTCATTGCGGAGAGCGTCACTTGAAATCCTTGCTCTTCCAGCTTGCGTGAAACACTTGTAGCGATCCTCTGGCTATTGCCGGTTTGGGAACCAAACAGGACGGTAACCTCGCGGGATACCGCAGGCTGACTAGCTATGGAGATAATCTCCGCTGCGCCAGCAGGCTCCGTAATAGCTTGACCGGAAGTTAGCGATGCAGCTGATGTCTGACGAGCGAACAAATAGCCTGTAAGCCATATTTGCTGCGACTCGGTTAGGGATGGCAGAAGGCGATTAAGAAGCTCGACTTGCTCTTGACTAAAAGGACTGTTCGTTACCTGAAGTTGCAACAATATCCACCTCTCATAAACATAAAATCAACTTTTTATTTTAAAAGTCAGATAAAAAAATTGTAATTCATCACTACATAACCTAACATAATCAGACAAAACCTTCAACGCTGATTTGTCACGCAAAATCAACCATTTTTATGTAAAAGCAATTAAACCTACTGCAAAATAAAGAAATCAGGGCATATAGCCCTGATTTTTGCAATTTTATTAGAAAAAATGATCGTTTAGATATAAAAAAATGATAGCTGGATAACCCGTAATTTTGACTTATAAGATAATAAAATAAAAAAGTGCGGCAAGGGCAAACCGGTAATAGGCAAACCAGGAAAGCTTAATTTTTTTCATCATGTTTATGAAGGTAACGACAGCAATCATCCCGACGATGAAGGCTGCAATGAGGCCAATCAGGAATAACGGAAGATCAGCCAGCGTTAGAAACTCCCGGCTCTTGAGAAGATCGATTCCGCTCGCTCCGGCCATGATCGGTACGGATACGATAAATGTAAATTCCGCCGCTGCCTTCTGGCTTGTGCCAAACAGCATGCCTCCTGATATCGTCGAGCCTGATCTCGAGAAGCCCGGCCAGAGGGAAAGCACCTGGAAGCAGCCTATAGCGAAAGCCTGCTTATACGAAATATCGTCGAGCTCCTCGGCAGCGGGCTTCTTCTTCACCCGGTCGGCAATAATCATTAGAATCCCCCCGGCGATCAGGCCGATGAGCACGGTCTGCGGTCTGAACAAGTAATCTTTGATTAAAGAATGCAGCAGTACAGCGAATACGCCGGCAGGAGCCATCGCGAGCAATATATGTAAGGCATTTAATCCGGATCCTTTTCCAATCTTGAAATTAAGCAGCTTTGCAAATCGCTTCCGGTACAGAACAAGCACAGCCAGCACAGCTCCGAACTGAATGACCACCTCAAAGGTTTTCGCGCGGTCTCCGGTGAAATTCAGCAGCTCCGCCGTCAAAATTAAATGGCCGGTTGACGACACGGGCAAAAACTCGGTCAGCCCTTCTACAATGCCCATAATAATGGCATTAATTAAATCTCCCAACGCCCGATTCCCCCTCACAAAATAACGATTGAACGCTTACTTTGTACAAGCCTAAGCATGTCCGTAGGTACCTATTTCATTTTCCAGCAAATCGGTTTGAATTTCAATTTTTCGTATCCGATTATCGTCGCGTTCGCGGATGATGAACGTCATTTTGCCAAACGTCCACGGTTCGCCAACCGGCAAATCCGGCTTCTGGTTAAAGAGCCATCCCCCTATCGAATCCACCTCATTGCTCTCGAGGTCAGTGCCGGCAGCTTCGTTCCAGTCGCTAATTAAAGCTTTGCCATTGACCAAATAACGCTGCTGCTCAATGAGTTCGATTTCCTTTACTTCATCCGCATCGAACTCATCACGAATTTCCCCGACGATCTCCTCGATGATGTCCTCTATCGTTATTAAACCCGCCGTACCGCCGTACTCGTCGAGCAGTATCGCAATGTGTACGCGCTCCTGCTGCATCTTTCGAAGCAGCTTATTGATCGGCATAACCTCAGGCACCGACATGACGCTTTGAAGAAGCATCGTGATGTCGGCATTACGGTCTGTGTCATAGCGCAGAAAAAATTGCTTCGTGTTAAGAATCCCGATAATGTTGTCCTTGCTTCCCTTGGCAACCGGAAACCGCGTATACTGCTCTTTCTTGATGACCGCCAAGTTCTCATCGCGTGAATGCTCCACAAATAAGCAGATCATGTCCGTTCGCGGCACCATAATTTCGCGCGCAAGCCGTTCATCAAAGGCAAAAATCCGGTTCACATAGCCGTATTCGCTTTTGTTGATTTTACCGCTCTCATAGCTCTCCGATAATATAATGCGAATCTCTTCCTCTGAATGCGCCTCATGCTCGCTAGCCGGCTTAAACCCCAGAAGACGCACTAGACCGTTCGCGGAGCCGTTAAGCAGCCATATGAACGGATACATCACCTTATAAAATACGATAATAATCGGCGCTGTCCATTGACTGACTTCCTCCGCTTTGATAATGGCCAGCGTCTTTGGAGCGAGTTCGCCAAGCACGACATGCAAATACGTCACTATGAGAAAAGAGATGACGAAGGATAGTACAGTGCTAATATCGCCTTCCATATGAAGCCGGTCGAATATCGGATGCAAAATGAGTTCAATCGTCGGCTCACCAAGCCAGCCGAGGCCAAGCGCGGTTATGGTAATCCCGAGCTGGCAAGCGGATAAATAACCGTCCAGCTTGCTCGTCACTTGTTCAACGGCTCTGGCGTTTTTCATGCCCTCCGCTACCATCTGATTGACGCGGCTTGCGCGAATCCGAATAATGGAGAATTCCGTTGCAACGAAAAAAGCGGTAAATACAAGCAATAACGCGAATAGTACGAGCTTTAAAACCATATCTGTCTCCCTTTTTGCAATGGAGATGCTTTTAGTAGCCCACCTCAACCGAAGCATTAACGATGTAGATCAGATCGTTCTTGTCATCTTTATCCGGAAGAACTACACCGCTTGTCGTGAGCATGCCGCCGTCCATTATCTCTACAGTCACTTGACCGTATGGCAGCACCGCCTTCACCTGCTCAATATCAAGAAGCTCATGATCACAAGGAAGCGCAAGCCTTACCCGCACCTTCATGTTATCCAGCGTCCCGCCTGGCAGCACTGACCGCAGTCCCGGCATCGAATTGTGGTGTATGGCGTTTTGTACCGCACGCACCGATGCCTTCGTAATATTTTGACCGTGCAGATCGCATCCCATGCCTATTTCTATAAAAAATAAGTTGTCCACTTAAATATCCTCTCCCTTATTGTTGAATTCAATACATGCGAGATTGGTTACCAAGGTACATCATCATTATGACTTGGAGCCTCGCCTGCAGGTGTGTAGCTGTATTCGGAATCAGCATCCTCAGGAGGCTTCCTGCTTCCAATACGAGGCATGACATCAACCAAATCGAGCGGCTGTACAAGCTCAACCGGCGACATGCCTTTTTCGAATTGAAAAGCGTCACCTTCGATCACGACAACGTAACGGCCGTTATGCTTGGCGAAATGAATAGCGTCGCCGAAGTCGGCCAGCAGTCCTTTCACGGTAACGTCGCCGAGCTTAAACGAAAACGCCAAATCCGGCTTCTGCTCAACTAAAGCCGCCGCCGCAACCTCTACCTGCTCCGGCGTCCACCACTCCTGCAGATCGCGTTTTTCGCTCGCAGCCCATACCTCAACCGCATTTTCTTCCTCTCGGCGCTCGGTGCTCTCATCCTCCTGCCATTTGTCGGCGATATATTGATGCACCATTTCGACAACCTGCTCACCCATCACCTCGGGCAGAGGCTTCTCATAGGACACATATTTCAAAAAATCCTCGAAATATCGGGCATGCGACGCTTGGTGGATCTTAAGCTCCCAATGCTCGAGCATCCCTTCCTCCGGCATATGCGGGTACTGAATCGACTTGATGCTGCGCGCGCTAATCGCCATCTCGACCTGCGAGACCAAACTTCGTTCATCGGAAACGCGGGCAATCTTCGGCTCAAAATCACATTTCAGCAAAAACAAAAATGGCTCGTCGAAATAGGTATTCAGCTTGGAGAGTGCAATAATAAATGCTCCGCCACGTACGGCGCTCGTATCCATGTAGATCCGAACGAGCTCATCCGCGATTCCGATAAAGCGATCCTTCGAATCTGCCTCGCGAAGCCTTTGAAATAAATTGTAGTTTTGATTGCTTCCCAGCTCATAGCCGGGCTCGACCATAAAACGACCGATTTTCGTAGGAGCGTTTGCGGAATTCGGGTTTCGCTCTACCTTTCTTTTGACGATCCGCTTAAATTCATCATCCAAAAACTTTTGAATTTCGCTATCCTCATATGTATCCTCTTCAAGTGTCTGATAATGCTTAAACCGTTTGCCTGATGAGGCAGCACTCTCCTCTCCATCGGTGTGAATTACGAAAAAGGATAAATATTGCATATTAAAATCCACGTTTATATTTCCTCCAACTTAGTGAATGTCATCACCTTAGGATAGCATATCCCGACTCTTTGCGACATCAGACGAGAGAACCTCGCACGGAAAGCAGCGCTGAACGAAAATATAGGGGCAATTATGTTGAAATGAGACTGGATATCTAATTTGCAGCGGGCCGCATGCACTGAAATACTGGAGGAATACGTGAAGGAATGGGAAAGCAAATAGCAGCCAATTAACCTCCGGTCAGACTGATACGAGGCGGGCTGCTGCTGCAAGTTGATATTATAAGCTTAATAGGGTGCGGCCTGATAACGGTATGCTGGCGTGCGTTCCGTATCGTTATAGCTGCGATGCCAAATGCCTGTCGTTGCAGGAGACAGCGGCGGAATGAGCCATGACCAACGGCCGGTCACCGTCCTTCCCTGATCCTGCTCTTGCTTCTCAAAGCGGAGGAACTGCTCAGCTGCAGTATGATGATCGACAACACTGACACCGTGCTTCTTGAAGGAATGAAGCACAGCGATATTTAATTCTGTTAAGGCGCGATCCTTCCAAAGTGATGTACTTGTCGTCATATCGAGATGGAACAGCTTCGCGACGTTAGGCAATTGATTATAGCGTTCAGAATCTGACAGGTTCCGCGCACCTATTTCTGTTCCCATATACCAGCCGTTAAATGGAGCCGCCGCATAGGCAATGCCGCCGATCTCAAGCTCCATATCGGATATAAACGGCACGCCATACCATTGCAGCTCTAACTGCTCGAACTCTTTA
>DATJKM010000356.1:0-47461 GCA_035491515.1 Candidatus Udaeobacter sp.
TCTGGTCGCGCTGGATGTTACGGACGCCGTAATCGATGAAGCGATTGAGCAAGGCGCTGAGCTGATTATCGCTCACCATGCCATAATTTATCGTCCTCTGGCTAAGCTGGATACGTCAACAGCAGCTGGCCGTTTATACGAGAAGCTTATTAAAAATGACATTGCCGTGTACATTTCTCATACGAATCTTGACGTTACGGACGGAGGGATCAACGATTGGCTTGCTGACCTCGTTGGTATCGTTCCAGAAGGGCGCCAGTGCTTAGAAGAGGTGCACACAGATAAATTGTATAAGCTTGTCGTATTCGTTCCGGAAAGCCATCACGAGCAAGTTCTGGAAGCGATTTGGCGCTCGGGAGCGGGAGAGATTGGCGGTTACAGTAATTGCAGCTTCAACATATCAGGTACAGGTACATTTGTTCCTGGACCGGGAACGTCTCCTTATATTGGCGCCCAAGGCAAACTGGAGCGCGTTGATGAAATCCGGATTGAAACGATAGTGCCCTACAGCGTTCATCGCAAAGCGGTACAGGCGATGCTTAAAGCGCATCCTTACGAGGAGGTCGCTTATGACTTGTATCCCATTGATTTGAAGGGACGTTCGTTTGGACTCGGCCGGGCAGGCAAACTTGCACAGCCTGTGACGCTTGGCGAGCTTGCAGAGCAGGCAAAGCAAATATTCGATGTTCCGGCAGTCCGAGTAGTCGGATCACTGGATCAGGTGGTACGCAAGGCTGCTGTTCTCGGAGGCGCCGGTGCCAAATATGTACGTCATGCTGTGTTTGCCGGAGCAGATGTGCTCATTACCGGAGATATTGATTATCACACGGCTCACGATGCGCTCGCGGCGGGCATGACGATTATTGATCCGGGTCATAACATAGAGAAGGTCATGAAGCAGCAGGTCGCCGATTGGTTGAATAAGCAGCTTATGAACAGCAAATACGAGACGTCGGCGGCTGCTTCCGTCTTAAATACGGAGCCGTTTACGTTTGTATAAAATATAAATAAATAGATTTGGATAAGTTGGTATTCGTTTCAGGGTTGAGCTTTTGCGAAATAACTTGTATACTTAACGATGCCAAGGAAAGTTTGACAGACAATCGCTGGCGGCCTTGTTGCCGCGAGAGGAAAGTCCGGGCTCCACAGGGCAGGATGCTGGATAACGTCCAGTCAGCGCGAGCTGAAGGATAGTGCCACAGAAATGGACCGCCGATGGCCGGCTTTTAGCCGGCACAGGTAAGGGTGGAACCGTGGTGTAAGAGACCACGAGGAGCATAGGTGACTATGTTCCTGGTAAACCCCATCTGGAGCAAGACCGAGAGGACGCCGCAGCTTTACGCTGCAGCCTTAGCCTGAGGCGCGTCCGGGTTGGTTGCTGGAGCCGCTCAGTAATGTGCGGCCTAGATAGATGATTGTCGCTTCCTCGTGGGAGGGTCGTTCCCGTTCGAACCACTAGAAGTACAGAACCCGGCTTACGGCAAACTTTCCATACGACTTTACACATAAGCAAAGAGCACCCCTCGCTCGCGATGGGTGCTTTATTGTGTCATCAGATGATTATTTTTGGTATTTGGACACGATGCGATCCAGCCTGCGTTTAACTTGATCCGGGTAGGTTTGCAGCGCGCCTCCAAATTTTGATGCGGCTCGTAGCGCTTTGTCGACATCAATTAAACCGTATCCGAAATAATCGTCCTTGCCCTTAGCGCCCAAATCAATCGTCGATTTTCTCATAAGCTCCATGACCTCGACGTTGGAGAGCTCAGGGTTAACGGAACGAATCAATCCGGCAAGCGCAGCGACATGCGGGCTCGCCATTGACGTTCCCGACAATGCTGCATACTGACTGCCAGGATAGGTGCTGGCAATACTGTCTCCAGGGGCTGCGACGTCAATATAATCGCCGTAGTTTGAGAAAGAAGCCTTTTCCTTATTGCTGTCTGTTGCCGCGACCGCGAATACTTCCGGATAAGCTGCAGGATAACCCGGCCGATCGGTATTATCATTGCCGCTGGCTGCGATCATGACAACGTCATGGTCATAAGCATACTTAATGGCATCATGGAGGAAGTCAGCCTGCGCGTAGTTGCCTAAGCTCATGTTAATGACTTTCGCACCGTGATCAACGGCCCAAATAATGCCTTGAGCAACGGAATAGGTAGAACCGGCACCGCTGCTGTCCAGCACTTTGACAGGCATAATTTTGTTATACCAGGAGAGGCCGGCTACACCTTCACTATTATTGACTGTTGCGCCGATAATCCCTGATACATGTGTTCCGTGACCGACATCATCATCCGGATCAGTATCTTCATTTACAATATTCATGCCTTTTATAATTTTTCCTTTTAAATCCGGGTGATTGCTTTGTACGCCTGTATCAAGCACCGCAATAATGACTTTGTCATTTCCTTTGGAGACGTCCCAACCCTTCTCCGTTTCGATGGACGGTAAATTCCATTGATATTCCGAGTAAAGATCATCGTTTGGAATGATGGTCTTCGAAGTTTCATTCGTTAAATACAAGTAATGCGGTTCTGTATATTCCGTGTTCCATGTTTGCTTGAAGTATTGGACAAGCTGATCCGTTTCAATGTTTTTGGAGCGGAAGACGAACGTGTCTCCGATATGCTTAACCGATTCCGCGTTAATATCGCGTTTTACGCGTTCCAGCTCAGCATCGGACAAAGGTTTGGCGAAATGGACAACGACATCCCGAACATGATAATGGCTTGCGTTGCCGTTGTCTTCGCCGCTGCGGACAGTCGTATCGGTCGTTGAATTAGGCTTTACGGATTCAATTTTGTAATTTCCTTCTGCCGGGTAAGGGATTAGCCGAAGATTGCGCATTTGGTGCTTTTCCACAGATTTCAAAATATCTTGTTTAATAACACCGACAACGCCGATACTGAGATGCTTAGAATCAGGTACGCCAAGAACCATGTAGCGGCTGCCATCCTTCGCGGTGAATGTAGGAGATTCAAACTTGGCTCCTTTGCTTACTTGGGCTTTGGCATCCGCGACATAAGATTCGGCTTGCCTATTCTTTGTTTGCGGCAGTGTACCTCGGTCCACGCTCCGTTTGCCCGATATCCAGCTAATGTAGGTCATGTGCATATGCTCATGCATCATATGCTTAATTTGCTGGGCAGCTTTTGTTTTTGAGCCCATGCTTGCGCTCATCAGCTGTTGAAAGTCTTTGGAGCATTCTGCCGAGCATAGCATGGCAGTTGCTTTCATATCATTCTGTAAAGCAGCCATTTTGAGCGTATGCTCTCGCTTAGCTGAAAAGCTTGACGTTTGCGGCGTCTTTTTGACGTCTTTTGGAGCGAATAAAGGCGTCGTAGGTATAAGCAGGGCGGCTAAGGCTACAATTGTAAGGGCACCAATCCATTTTCTAGGCATGCTTGAAACCTCCATTGATCGTTCTAATTAGAGCTGAGTCTAATCTATAGAATCGGGTTTCAACGCGGAAAATATGCGACCAAAAGAGTTAAACGCCAGTACCACTTCAATGTAATTTGTGGTACGATAATGATGATTGTAGTTTTTACGTGTGTTTGGATTATGAAAGGGGAATTACCTATATGCCAACTGCAAACGTCAAAGAGCTTACGGAATCAACTCGCACGAAGCTAAAGGACGCGGTAAATCAACTCGAACCGTTTCTGAATAACAATGCTTTGCTTCAATTAACCGGAGAGGATAATGGCGAAGAAGCCCAAACTTTTTACAAAGGCCTGTTATCTGATTTGAGACATTTATTGGTGTTTTCTGAAGTCTCGGTTGAAAAGCTGGGAGTATTGCTCAGAAGGCCCAATTTCGATACGGATTATGCGGAACGCGTGCTGTATGAAGTTTACCATCATTGCGTAAGCGCGTTTTTCTATCCGAAGAACGAATGCTATTCCGAAGATGGCCGTTATGCATATACCGGCCAGGATGCGATTCGATTCCGTTTTAAGCCGAACCGTGATTCACGTGATATCGTACTTAACGTTTCAAAAATTTTCGAGGAGCTGCGCGACGAATTGGCCTACTACGAAAATGACTACATGACGCAGCGTCGCATGCAAGGACAAAAATAAGGCAGAATGAATCACCTCCAGTCAGGGAAACTTGATAGTGGAGGTGATTTTTTTATGCCAAATGGCGTGTCCTGTAGTGTAGCTAACTGCAGCTTCTGGAAAGAAGGCAATAACTGCGGCGCAAGTGCAATTCAAATTGAAATTGATCAGCATGCAGGTGCTCATTTCAATGAAGAATTTGCTGCAGATGAGCTCGGCTTATTCCATCAGGATCAAGCAGAAACATCCAAGGCAACATGCTGCCAGACCTTTAAACCGAAGGAGTGATGGTCGATGGGAAATTATGAAGACGATTATAAACAATTGTTGGATGAACGAGATCGATCAGCACATGCAAGCCATCCAGTTGTGGGGAAGGACGACTTGCTTGACGTAAATGAAGAAATGGCTGCTGATTTTGCAATCAGCAATCCTGCTGTACATGCGGAGCGGAGAGAGGAACGGCACGTGGAACGAGCGGAGCGGACAGAAGCGCGTTCGGGCGGCTACGCGCTTGGCTGGGTATCGCTTGTATTTGCAATTGCGTCATGGTTTATATGGCCGGTATTGCTTGGAGCTACAGCCGCAGTGCTTGGCTTCATCGCTTACAGGCAAGGCGCACGCGGGCTCGGCGGTTGGTCTATGGCGATCGGGATTATTGCAATAGCAATTAATTTAGTTATCGTGCCCTTTTATTATGCTGTAACCTAAAAGCAGAAGAAGCTGCATCCCTGAAAACGGGATGCAGCTTCTTTTTATTTCAGGGCTTGCTCGCGATGCTTTTGTACCTCTACGTTCAAAGCAAGCATTTGCCTGTCGAGCAAATGGATCATATCGGCAGAGCCTTTAAGCTGCTCCTGTATATGTGGCGGAATTTGTTCATTGAATTTATAATAGATCTTATGCTCCAGGCTTGCCCAGAAATCCATGGCGATCGTACGGATTTGAATTTCAACGAGCACATACTCCGTTCGATCCGTAAGAAAAACAGGTATTTCGATTAACAAATGTATACTTTGGTAACCATTAGGTTTCGGATTGATTACGTAGTCTTTAATCTCAACGACCCGGACATCGCTTTGCTTGCTGATCATATCTACAATTTGATAAATATCGGTGGAGAAGGAACAAATGACGCGGACACCGGCTATATCGCGAATATGCTCTTTTGCATCCTCAAGCGTAATATCGAGTCCTTTGCGCTGCAGCTTCTTCATTACGCTCTCCGGCGCTTTTATTCGGGTTTTCATATGCTCGATTGGGTTATAGTCGTGAATAAATTGAAATTCTTCATTTAAAATGTTAAGTTTCGTTTCCACAGCATCAAGCGCAAATTTATAAGTTAAAAAAAAATGAGCCCATTGCTTTAATTGATTGGTTTTCATATGCAGATCACTCCTGAAATAACAAATATGTATAAACGTTAGGGTAAGATGGGACAGTTCCGACGGCTAGAATTCGTTGTACTATTATAATGGTCGATATTATTTGCCAAGTCAAATTTGTGAAATGCTTAAATGTCAACGGACGGGAGAGTTAAAGATGATAATAGACATCCATAACGTTTCATGGGATCGAAACAATAAATTGATTTTACAAAGTATTAACTGGACGGTAAAAGAAGGGGAGCATTGGTGTCTGCTTGGGTTAAACGGCTCCGGAAAAACGACGCTTCTGAATATGATCAATGGCTACATATGGCCGACCGAAGGCAAGATGTCGGTGCTAGGGAAAATTTTCGGCGAATATGATTTGCGCGAGCTTCGCAAAAGCATCGGCTGGGTCAGCACATCGCTGCAGCAGAAGCTGTACGGCAGTGAAACCGCATTGAAGATTGTGCTCAGCGGGAAATTTGCAACCATTGGGCTTTATGACCAGACCGATACCGAGGATTTAGGACGGGCTGAAGCGTTGATGAAATCGCTTGGATGTACAGCCTTGATAGAACGTACCTACGATACGCTTTCTCAGGGGGAACGGCAGCGGGTGCTTATTGCAAGAGCGCTAATGGCTTCGCCTAAGCTGCTTATATTAGATGAGCCTTGCACGGGCCTTGATGTGTTTGCGCGCGAGCAATTGCTGCAGATGATCGGTACTGTGGCGGCGGAGGAGAATGCTCCTACGATTATATATGTAACGCATCATGTAGAGGAAATTTTACCATGCTTTACGAAGACGCTATTAATAAAGGAAGGGCAAGTATTTGCTGCTGATCATACGTCCGACGTACTGACATCAGCGCTGATGAGCGATTTTTTTGATGTGCCGGTTGAACTTTTAAAGAGAGACGGCAGAAACTGGCTGTCCGTAAAGGGGGCTTTATGGAATTAGCGATACAAGAGCCGGAGCTGCAGCTTCCTGAACCAGGCAGATTAAGAAAAATGAAAGCATGGTATAGCAGCCGCTTTGCACTTAGAAATGACCGGGATAATTTCGTATCGCGCATAGCTACCGGAAGCACTGCTTTGTTTGGTTCATTATCGATGCTGGCTGCTGTACTGGGCATGCCGACCGGTTTAGGTGCAGCCGTAGACATTGTTGTTTTTTTGACGCTTAATGCAGCTGCTATGAGTATAGCTGCGATCCTGTTATCATTCTTTTTTAGTCTCATTTATGTGCCATTGCCTCGAAGATTTGCGGCTGTGTGGCTGTACGTTTCGATCGAGACGTATGTAATATGCTATTATGCCGAGCTGGGTGTGCTAATGTCGATCGTTGTTTCGTTGGCGTTCACGCTTATTGGCGCTTTAGCCGGCTGTTTATTGGGCTGTTTATTAAAACTGAGAATAAAGCCGAGGAGCAAGCTTATTCTTGCACTGGGGTTTGCAATTGCTGCAGCCGCGGCTTATGTGTTGATTGACTGGCCCGGACCGGCCGCCATGCCGCAAAGAGAGGCGGCGCAAAAAGATCTGCCCAGTGATAACGCTGCTGAATTGAACGCGCCTAATCCAGCCGAGCAGGGAGCGTACGCTTATCGAACGTTCACTTACGGGAGCGGGCAAGACAAGCATAGAGCGATTTTCGGAGACGATGTGGATGTAAAAACCGCGTCAACTGATGCGTCAGCATATATTAAGAAATGGTCAAAACTTAAAACCTGGTTTTGGGGTTTTGATGAGCAAGCGCTGCCCTTGAATGGGCGCGTATGGATGCCGAATGGCCTCGGGCCTTTTCCGATCGCGTTAATTGTTCATGGCAATCATCTCATGGAGGACTATTCTGATGGCGGATACGGCTACCTGGGTAAACTGCTTGCGAGCAAAGGCATCATAGCGATCTCAGTTGATGAAAACTTTCTCAACTATTCGGTTTGGTCGGGGATACCGAATGATGATATGAAGGTGCGGGCTTGGATTCTGCTCAAGCATTTGCAGCAAATCAAGCAGCTAAGCGAAGCGGCGGGTAATCCCTTTGCCGGGCGGGTTGATCTGAAGCATGTAGCTATGATCGGCCATTCGCGCGGCGGGCAGGCCGTTGCCATGGCAGCGGATGCCGGGCGATGGTTTAAGGATGATAGAACTTTGGACAACCTAAAGGACATTGTTATCGAATCTGTTGTCGCGATTGCCCCAACCGATAAACAAGTAGACGATAAGTCGGCCCGTTTATCGGATGTTAATTATTTGACACTTCAAGGAGCCAGAGATGCTGATGTAAACAATTTTTACGGAGACCGTCAGTTCAGCAGAACGACGTTCAGGGAGCAATCGGATAAATTCAAAGCAGCGTTGTATATTGCGGATGCAAACCATAGTCAGTTCAATTCAGAATGGGGAAAGATGGACGAACGGCCGCCCGGCGGCTTGTTCTTAAACCGCAAACAACTGTTGGAGGCTGATGAGCAGCGCCAAATTTCCAAGGTGTATGTGTCAGCTTTCCTGCAAGCAACCTTGCTTGGAGACGAGCAATATAAGCCATTGTTTAAGGATTATCGCTTAGGAAAGGCTTGGCTGCCAGACACGTCGTATACGAATCGTTATGAAGAATCGGCTTTTATTGAAATTGCGCGCTTCGACGACGGAAAAAGAAAAACTGTGCTAAAGGACGGCGGTAAGGCAAGCGCAGCCGGTATGAAGGCATGGCAGATCGCTGCTGCAGAGGACAGAGATGGAAAAAACAAAGGAACAAAAGGAATCGAGCTGGAGTGGAAGGAGCCCGGCGCAGAGTACGAGCTGGTGTTTTCATCCGTTACGAGTGCGGAAGCAGAAGTGCTGATGGAAGGGAATCTTGTGTTTTCCATGGCGAATCTTGAACGCGATCTAATCTCGCCTAAGGGTGGGGAGGTAACATCAGGCGCTGCTGCGGAAGTGACTGAACTGCCGCCGCTGCCAGCAGTTGAGATTGAGCTTGAAACAGCCCAGGGGATCAGCAGGAAGCTGGAGCTTGCCGATATTATGCCTGTTCCACCGTCCGCTTACACGGCGTTTATGACCCTGTCTTGGCTCGAAAAACGGATGAAAGAGGAGAAGTACAAGGAGTCTACAGAGCCTGTATTTCAAACCTACATGCTGCCCCTTGAGAAGTTTGGCCCTTACGACAAGCCGATTACAGCCCGGGATATTCACCGAATTACGTTCCGGTTCGTTAATGGACCCGGGAAAGTTATGCTCGATGATATTGGATTTATGCCATGAACAGTGTGCAAAAGCGGGATGCCTGATTACAGGCAATCCCGCTTTTGCACCCTTCACAATAAAAAATATTCAAAGAATGGCTTCAACTATTTAAATTTCTTTACCATCGTTTTATTTGGACGGTAGAAGATGGTAGAATGGATGATGCCATTTTATAACACAGTGTGATTATTTTTAACCTTACTAATTAGTTAAGGAGTGTTTTCATGACGAATTCTAATGATGAGCTGCAGCAAGAGCAGCAGCGTGTAGATGAAGTGACGGGTATCATACGTTTTCGGATAGAAGAATTACGTAAACAGGTTGGCGGCATGCGCGAGGATATTGTCGATATTCGTCGAAATTTCTGGGACGATGTAACACTCAACTTCGAAGATGCGACAGAATCTGCAGAATCGCATGCAAGCATGAAGCAGCAGGCGGAGGTGCTTTCGGAGCGAGAAAGAAGTCATCGTCATGCGGAGGAGCAGCTTAAAACATTATTAAAGCTGGAGCGTTCTCCGTATTTTGGAAGAATCGACCTTATGGAGCAAGATCAGTCAAAATCGGAGCAGATTTATTTAGGTGTCGGCTCGCTGCTGGATGAAAGCGGATATGAGTATTTGATTTATGATTGGCGGGCGCCAGTCTCCAGCCTGTATTATGATTATGGTCCGGGACCGGTGCGATATGAAACGCCAAGCGGGACGATCGGAGGCGAAATGTCGCTCAAGCGTCAATTTATTATCCGTGACGGTCAAATCCGCAGCATGTTCGATACGGGCGTCACAATTGGGGATGAGCTGCTTCAGGAGGTTTTAGGCAAGCAGTCCGATGCCCAAATGAAAAGCATTGTCGCTACGATCCAGCGGGAGCAAAACCGTATTATCCGCAACGAACGGGCGAGGCTGCTTATCGTGCAGGGAGCAGCGGGAAGCGGCAAAACATCCGCAGCGCTCCAGCGCGTAGCTTATCTGCTGTACCGTTACCGGGGGCTGCTTAATGCCGATCAAATTGTGCTTTTTTCTCCCAATCCGATGTTTAACAGCTACGTAGCAACCGTATTGCCCGAGCTTGGCGAGCAAAATATGCAGCAAACCACCTATCAGCAATATCTGGAACATAGGCTAGGCCAAACGTATGCGCTTGAGGATCCTTTTTCGCAAATGGAATATACGCTGGCAGCTGTTAACGATCAGGGGTATGATACGAGAATGGCTGCTATCACTTACAAATCCGGAGTATCCTTCATGCATTTGATTGATGGCTACGCGGCAGAACTCGGTCATGCGGGCTTAGCGTTTAAAGCCATCACTTTTAAAGGACGCACGTTGATAGCAGAATCGGTTATCGCTGAGCAATTTTACAAATGGGATCGATCTATCTCTATCGGCAACCGTATGCGGTTAACAGCGGAATGGATGCTGAAGGAGTTAACGAGATTAAGCCGCGAGGAGCGCGAGCAGGATTGGGTGCAGGAGCATATTGAGCTGTTGGATCAAGAGGCTTATGCGAAAGCCTATGAGGAGCTGCAGCGGAAAAATCGGTTTGCGGGAAATTCATTTGATGATTTTGAAGCGGAACGGGATTATTTGGCCGCAATGGTTGTACAGGAGAGGTTCAAAAAGCTGCGCAGACGTGTAAAGCGTTTATTATTTCTGGATGTTCCGGCAATTTATAAGCGTTTGTTCGAGAACGATCGGTTTATGCTGGAGCGTTTAAAAGCAGCCGGGCATAAGCTGCCTGACAAGTGGAAGGAAATAAGCGAACAAACCATTGTTATGCTGAATAGCGGAACTATTTTTTACGAGGATGCGACACCGTATTTGTATTTGAAGGAAAAGCTTGAAGGATTTCATACGAATACATCGGTAAAACATCTATTTATCGATGAGGCGCAGGATTATTCGCCGTTCCAATATCATTATCTTAAGCGTATTTTCCCGAACTGCAAAATGACCGTGCTTGGCGATCTGAATCAGTCGATTTTTGCGCATGCCGTTACGGGGAACGGGTTTGATCCGTTATCGGAGCTGTATAGCGGGGAAGAAACGGAGAAGATCGTACTAACGAGAAGCTACCGCTCAACGAAACCAATCGTAGCGTTTACAAGCCGGATGATAGAAGGCGGCGAACAGATTGAGGCCTTCAATCGGGATGGCGAAGAGCCGACGATAACCAAGGTGGCTGATCATTCGCAGCTAATGAAAGAAATGAAGGAACGAATCGTTCAATTGGCAAGAAAAGGCTTTCAATCGATAGCGGTCATTTGTAAAACAGCTGAAGAGAGTAAATGCGTGCATTCTGCCCTGCAGAAGCAGCTTCCTAAGCTGCGTCTTATCGAGAAAGAAACGGTTACCTTTGAAAAAGGAGTTCTCGTCATTCCATCATATTTGGCGAAGGGTGTCGAATTTGATGCAGTCATCATTAGCAATGCAAGCAATGAGTTCTATGGGCGTGAAAGCGAAAGGAAGCTGTTTTACACAGCTTGCACGAGAGCGATGCATGAGCTTCATCTCTTTCATACCCATGAGCTCACTGCATTTATACGATAGACTTATTTTCTAACTTCCGACCATATATCATGAACATCAACCTGAAGCTCCGAAGCGATCAGCTCTGCTGTGAGTCTTTGGGGCTTCAATATTTTTCCGTTGCGAAGCTTGGAGATCGTTTGAATCGAAATGCCGGTTGAAGCGGATAAATGACCGGCCGTTATGTCTCTTTTGGCCATCCATATCCGCAGCTTCATCGACGCTTCGGCTTTGTCATTTACGGGATTTAGGTCCCAGATGACAAATGCAAATTCCAATACTTCTCCGAATCCGTCGATAATAGGCGTGAACATTACGGACAGCTCAAGCTCGATGCCGCTCAGTTTATTTGTTTTAAGCTTAAAGCAGCTCTCTTTTTTCGACAAATAGGCCTGCTTTAACACTTTCTTCATAGGTCCATGCTCCGTATCGGCAATGAATTGCAGCAGCGTTTCGTTTTTCATATTTCGGTCTGCTTCGAATAACAGTGGAGCCGGTCCGGCTCTCAATAAACGAACGCGCTGATGGCTGTCAACGATGCCGCTAATCAGCACTTTGTTTCTCTCCGCTTGCTGCTCGATCCACTTGTAGGGAGTCAGATCCTCAAAAATGATGAAGGCCCGATTGGAATCATCCTTGCTGTTTTTTGGCAAGGGCTGTTGATCGATCCGTACGGATATTTGGCGCTTTTGCTTCGTATATAGGATGACTTCGCTTTTAAACACCTGCCTTGAGGCGTCAATCTTATATTTTTGGAGTAAAGTACTGCTTGGCTTGGATTGCAGCTCCTTGAGTGTGTAGCCCGATAATCGTAGAAAGGCTTGGTTCGCATCATCGATTTGTACTTCATGGTTACTCTGGCTCATTAGAAGCATAGGCTGGTCCATCATTTGATAAATTTTGCGGTAAATCGACAATACATGACACTCCTCTAAAATCCATTCAACTTCCTAACAAATAAGTAAAAGTATAAAATAGCCCTTGAAGACAAACAAGCCCATGATTTTGACATTTTCGTTGCAAATCGAATGAACTATTTGAGTTTAATTAATTAAACTCGGTAGCTTAATTCGGATATAGAACGTGCAAATTGTGTCTACTTTGGTCTAAATCGCCCGTAATTAACGTATATGAGACTTTATTCTAATTCAGTTTCCCTATAATATGATAGCAGACATTTGCATTGAGCAGGTATGAGCAAATAGGCAATCACACATGGGAGATACTGACATATGAACTATTGCAGCATTGAAAACTGTATGAAGCCGATTAAAGCCAAGGATTTGTGCGCGATGCATCATCAGCGATTGCTGCGTCACGGTGATCCTCATATCGTAAGACCTCATCGAGTTAAACAAGTGTCGAATTGCAAATGGGTGAATTGTCCTAAACTATCAATTACGAAAGGTTATTGTGCCAAGCATTATTACATTCAACGAGTCACGGGCGCATGTCAGATTCATGTAACTTGATATGACATGGAATAAATTAACCTGTCGAAATCTATGAAAAAGACTGTGTTTTTTTTCAACAAACCATGTATAATGTGGTTAAAGTGATTCTGGCTCAGCTGACTTTTACTCGTCATTGATCATCCAAGAGGGGGTGAAACCACGTATGGTTCAAAAGGCACCTAACGGCTTATCACACAAGGATTTATATTTGTTTAACGAAGGAAGCTCCTACCACAGCTACCGTTTCATGGGTGCGCATCTGATCCAAATGGGCGGTATTGACGGAGTTCGGTTTACAGTGTGGGCACCGAATGCAGCAAAAGTTCAAGTTATCGGCGGTTTCAATAATTGGGACGGGAAGCATCATCCGATGAAACGGATCGGTACCACTGGTATTTTTACCTTATTCGTTGCGAATATTGTTGAAGGTGAATTGTACAAATACGAGATCGTTACACCCGAAGGAGACATTATTCGGAAAGCCGATCCCTATGCATTCTATGCTGAACGGCGGCCTGGAACGGCATCAATCGTATCAAGCTTAAGCGGTTATGAATGGGGTGACGGTGATTGGCAGCTGAAGAAGCGCGAGCTTACGGCTTATACCAATCCGCTGCTTATTTATGAGGTTCATGCAGGCTCTTGGAAAATCAAAGGTAAAGAAGATTTTTATACCTATGAAGAATTGGCAGATACCCTGATTCCTTATACAGCGGAAATGGGCTATACGCATATCGAGCTAATGCCAATTGCTGAGCATCCGCTAGATCAATCTTGGGGCTACCAAATAACGGGTTTCTATGGCGTAACGAGCCGGTACGGCACGCCGAAGCAATTGATGAAGTTTGTTGACAAATGTCATCAGTACGGAATCGGTGTTATTTTGGACTGGGTGCCCGGCCATTTCTGCAAGGACGATCACGGCCTGCGTCTTTTTGACGGGACGCCGATTTTCGAGGGCGCTGATATTAATCGGGCCGAGAAGCCGCTCTGGGGCACGCTTTCCTTCGATTTTGGCAAAAACGAGATCAATAGCTTTCTTATTTCCAATGCGTTATATTGGATGGATATGTATCATATCGACGGCTTACGTGTTGATGCTGTCGCTAGCATGATTAATTTACATATGGATAAACCGCCAGAAATGCACACTTACAACCACCTCGGCGGCCCTGACAACTTAGATGCGCTCCGCTTCATTAAGAAGCTCAATGAAACAGTGTTTCATTATTACCCCGATACACTAATGCTTGCTGAAGATTCTTCCGCATGGCCAGGTGTCACAGCACCAACCTATCAAGGCGGTCTCGGATTTAATTTTAAATGGAATATGGGCTGGATGAACGATATGCTGCGCTATATGGCGCTAGACCCGTACGATCGCCCGCACCACCATCATCTCATCACATTTTCACTCCTTTATGCTTTTTCTGAAAACTATGTTTTACCTCTATCTCATGATGAAGTTGTACACGGAAAACGCTCTCTATTAAACAAAATGCCTGGCAGCTATGAAGAAAAATTCGCGCAATTGCGGTTGTTCTACGGATTTTGGATGTCCCATCCCGGCAAGAAATTGTTATTTATGGGCAGTGAATGGGGCCAGTTTGACGAATGGAAAGATGCCGATATGCTGGACTGGATGGTACTCGATTACGATTCGCATCAGCATATGCACCATTATGTGAGAACGCTCAATCACATGTATTTAAACCAGCCCTCGCTATGGGAGCGGGACAGTGAACCAGATTGCTTCGAATGGATCGATGTTCATAATGCGGCTCAATCAGTAATATCCTTTATCCGCCGCGGAAAGTCGGAATTTTCGGTAATTGTTGCTAATTTTTCAAGAAACGACTATCAGCAATTTCGTATCGGTGTTCCAGAGCCAGGTTCTTATCGCTCTTTCATAAATAGTAACGACAAGCAATTTGGCGGAACGGAAACACAAACAAAGCTTTGCTACAGCAGCGAGAACGTTGCTTGGCACGGTCACGATCAAAGCATTACGCTTCATTTGCCACCCCTTACGTTCCAATATTTAAAATTAGAACCGAGGGTCAAACATTGAGAGGGAGTTGGTGTCCATGGGCCGAAAAGAAATGATAGCCATGCTGCTCGCAGGAGGCGAAGGTAAAAGGCTAGGCGTACTTACTAAAGATTTAGCTAAGCCAGCTGTCTATTTTGGTGGTAAATACAGAATAATTGATTTTACTCTAAGTAATTGCGCGCACTCGGGCATTGATACGGTAGGCGTTCTAACGCAATATCAACCGCTCGAGCTCAACCGTTATCTTGGTATTGGAAGTCCATGGGGTCTTGACCGCCGCGATGGGGGCATGACTATTCTTCCGCCCTATATGAAGCAAAAAGGTGGCGTATGGTACAAGGGAACGGCGAATGCGATCTACCAAAATATGTCCTTTATTGAACCTTATAATCCAGAATATGTTCTTATTATTTCCGGCGATCACATTTATAAAATGGATTACGAGCTCATGCTGGATCATCATAAGCGCTCTGGCGCTGACGTGACAATCGCTGGCATCGAGGTGGACTGGAAAGAGGCCAGCCGCTTTGGTGTTATGCACATCGACGATGAGGATCGTATAACCGCGTTCGAAGAAAAACCGAAAAATCCGACAAGCAATATCGCATCTATGGGCGTTTATATTTTCACATGGTCCGAGCTTCAAAAGTATTTGATCTACGATGAGGCAAGCCGCACCTCCAACCATGATTTCGGCAAGGATATTATTCCTGCCATGATGAGAGACGGCAAACGACTTCACTCATATCCGTTCAAGGGATATTGGAAGGATGTCGGTACGATCGAAAGCTTATGGGAAGCGAACATGGATCTGATTGCGGAGGAGCCGCCGCTTGAGCTTGCGGATTCCGATTGGCGGATTTACTCGGTCAGCCCTAATCAGCCTGCTCAGCATATCGGGGCTACGGCAGAAGTATCCGCTTCTTTAATCACGGAAGGCTGCAAGATTGAAGGCATCGTTGACCGGTCTGTATTGTTCTATGGCGTTAAAGTCGAAAAAAATTCATTGATATCCGAGTCTGTCATCATGCCTAATGTACGCATAGGTGAAGGCGCGCGCATATATAGAGCTATAATTGGTGAAGGAGCAGTCATCGAAGCGGGTGTTACAATCGGAAGCCCGGATGATAGTGCCATTACGGTCATTGCTGTTGACCAATTCGTGACAAACGATCATTTGCTGCAGGAGGTTGAGCACTCATGAAGCATAAAGTCATGGGAGTCATAAATTTAATTCACGAGAATGATGAGCTTGAACGATTAACGGCAGGCCGCTGCCTTGCTACTGTGCCCTTTGGCGCACGTTACCGCTTAATCGATTTTGTATTATCAAGCATGGTTAATTCGGGCATCTCGAAGGTAGCGGTATTCGCGCATACGAAATATCGCTCGCTTATGGACCATCTGGGATCGGGTAAGCATTGGGATTTGCAGCATCGCCAAAGCGGATTGTTCGTTCTTCCTCCAGCGACTGATGATATCCAAGAGATCAGCCGCGGGGATCTGTATCATTTCTATCAGCAGCGCGATTATTTTAACCGCTCGCCGTTAGAATATGTGGTTATTACTCGCAGCCACATGGTGTGCAACGTCGATTTTGAAAAAGTCATTCAATTCCATTTGGATCGGGAAGCCGATATTACGGTCGTATGCAAGCAGCAGCAGGATCTGCTGTCAGGCAAAGCCCGTAAGGTGAAGCTGACCGAGGATGGCCGGGTTACCGCAATTCAAGATCATTACGGCCACATGTCCAGCGATATCAGTTCCATGGAAATGTACGTTATGCGTAAGGACTTACTGATGGAGTTAGTAGAAACTTCGCTTGCTCAAGGTCAGGATCATTTGGTTCGCCATGCGATACTGTCTAGACTCGACAAGTTGAAAGTTTATGGATATATGTATGAAGGTTATTTGGGCGTTGTGAATACGCTGACCAGCTACTACCGCAATAATATGAATTTGCTCGACTCCGACGTATGGTCGGAGCTCTTCTACCAGCCGGGACCGATTTTTACGAAGGTCAAAGATGAACCGCCGGCTCGTTATTTAGTTGGCTCCAAAGTAACGAATTCGCTTATTGCAAACGGCTGCCGTATTGAAGGCACCGTTATCAACAGCATATTGTTCCGCGGTGTGCACGTTCAGAAAGGTGCCATCGTTAGTAATAGCATCGTGATGCAAAATGGGGTTATCGGTGAGAACAGCTTTTTGCAGCACAGCATTTTGGATAAAGATGTTCGCGTAGAAGCGGACCGCGATATCCGGGGTGCCGCAAGTGCTCCTTTCTTAGCCGGAAAACGAAAAATTATTTAATTCGATGTTGTCATGTAAGCCAAAATCCAAAAAACAGTGAGTTTGTGCCGCGAAACATGCGCTTTAACGCAATAGGAAGTCGAAAGCAATTTCCAATTGGGTTGATGCAAGCGCTCATGCGGCGTCAATAAGGAAGGAGAATCCTATGAACATTTTGTTCGCAACCTCTGAGGCGGTTCCACTTGCGAAGACGGGAGGGCTTGCCGACGTTGCAGGGGCGCTCCCTAAGGCGCTGAATAAGCGGGGCGTTGATACCAGAGTCGTATTGCCAAAATATGAAGAAATTCCTGCTTCGCTCATCGGGCAGTTCGAGCAAATCACTCATTTTACCGTATCGTTTGGCTGGCGCAATCAATACTGCGGATTGTTGAGGGCTGAGCTTGACGGAGTTACTTATTATTTAATCGATAATGAGTTTTATTTTAGGAGAAAAGGGCTTTATGGCTACGGAGATGAAGCGGAACGGTTTGTTTTTTTCTGCTTTGCCGTAATGGAAGCTGTGCGCTACATGGATTTCCATCCTGACATCGTTCATTGCCATGATTGGCAAACCGGGCTTATCCCTTTCCTCTTGAAGACGAAATACTACCACGATCCGGCTTGGGCTTATACCAAATCGGTATTTACAATTCATAATTTGAAATACCAAGGCTTGTTCGGCATCGATCACATGAAGGATTTGCTTGGAGTGGGCGATGAGTTTTTTCTAACCGACAGCTTGGGATTTTACGGTGCCGGGAGCTGCATGAAGGGCGGTCTCGTATACGCAGACAAACTGACGACGGTCAGCTCCACCTATGCGGAGGAAATTCAGACCGAATATTTTGGCGAGAGGCTGGATCCTCTGCTTCGTTACCGTTCATGGGACTTGACCGGAATTGTGAACGGCATCGACGATGAATTGTTTGATCCTATGAATGACAGCGCATTAGCGGTTCCTTATCGAAGCTCACTCAGCCGCAAGCGGAAAAATAAAGTGGAGCTGCAGCGTGAGCTGGGGCTCCCACAATCCGAAGAAATACCGCTTATTGGAATCGTAACCCGATTAGTTGAACAGAAGGGCATTGATCTTATTGCGGCTACCTTTGAGGAGCTGCTTGAAGAGGACGTTCAATTTGTTTTGTTAGGTGCCGGTGAAGGGCGCTATGAGCATTTTTTCAATGATGCGGCTTATCGTCATCCCGATAAGGTTGCAGTATGGATAGGCTACGACGATGGGCTGGCCCGCCGCATTTATGCAGGCTCGGACATGTTTGCGATGCCGTCGCAGTTCGAGCCTTGCGGTCTCAGTCAACTTCTTGCGTTGCGCTACCTTTCCGTCCCGATTGTTCGAGAGACTGGCGGACTTAAGGACACGGTACAAGCCTATAACGAATATACTGGCGAAGGTAATGGCTTCAGCTTCACGAATTACAATGCGCACGATTATATGTATACCGTACGCAGAGCGCTAGCGCTATATCGTAATGAGGAGGTCTGGAAGCAAATCGTGAGTAATGGAGAAAAAGAGGATTACAGCTGGAACCGTTCAGCAAAAGCCTATATTTCTGTTTACTCTGAACTTGTGCCGCATCGAAAGGAGAAAGAGCCATGGCCCGTCATCTTGTAATCGGCAACGGAAAGATGCTCCTTAATTTGGACCAACACTGTTATATTCGGGATATTTATTATCCGTTTGTTGGACAGTTAAATCATGTAGGCGGACAGTATTGTCGCTTAGGTTTGTGGGTGGAAGGTGCTTTTACCTGGTTGGATGAGCCGGAGTGGAAGTTTGATCTGGATTATATTGAGGATTCCTTAGTTACGAATATTACAGCTAAGCATCACGGTTTAGGTATTGAGCTCCACATGAACGACGGGATTCATCAACGCGAGTGCATTTACATTAAGCGGGTTGTCATCCGGAATAAAACAAACGATACGAGAGAAATTCGTTTGTTTTTCCATCAGGATTTGATGATCGATGGTACGGAGGTTGGCGATACCGCCGTTTATTATCCGGAAAACCATACGCTTTATCATTACAAGCGGAACAATTATTTCATGTTCAACGGCTTCTCGGATGAAGGCGGAATGACCCAGTATTCGACAGGTATCAAAAGGTTTCAATCCGCAGAGGGGACCTGGCGAGATGCGGAGGATGGCGTACTCATGGGCAATTCTATTGCCCAAGGCTCCGTTGACAGTACGATCAGCTTCCGTACGATCGTTCCGCCAAACGGCGATAAAACGATTTACTATTGGATGTCAATCGGCGAGAACCTCGAAGAAGTAAAAGAGCTGAATCAATATGTGCAAGAGAACCATCCGGAGAAGCTGCTCAGCCGAGTCGTCATTTACTGGAAGCATTGGCTTCGCCGCGCAGAAACCAATCTTGGCGATCTTCCGTATGATGTTGTGAAGATGTTTAAGCAAAGCTTGCTGCTCGTTCGAACGCAGGTCGATGAGCGCGGGGCCATATTAGCTGCGAATGATACCGATATTTTACAGTACAATCGCGATCATTACAGCTATATGTGGCCGCGCGACGGCGCTCTTATTGCTGACGCGATGTCTATGGCGGGATATCAGAGCGTCATCGCTCCATTCTTTCATTTTTGCGCGCAAGCCTTATCCCCTGAAGGCTATTTGTATCACAAATACAATCCGGACGGAACGGTAGGCTCTAGCTGGCATCCTTATATCGTGCAGGGCAGCAGACGATTGCCGATTCAAGAGGATGAGACGGCGCTAGTGCTGTTCGCCTTATGGAAGGATTACTCGAGAAATCAAGTTATCGAGCTGCCGCAGTCGTTATACAGCAACTTAATTCGGAAAGCTGCAACTTTTTTGAGCTCATATATGGAGCATTCCTTGTCGCTGCCGAAGCCGAGCTACGACTTATGGGAGGAACGTTACGGCATTTGGACCTATACGGCAGCTTCCGTATACGGCGGTTTGATGGCAGCCTCTTTTTTTACGGATCTATTTGGAGATTACGAACGCAGCGATCATTACAAAAGCACGGCTCAAGCTATCAAACACGGTATTATTACTCATCTGTGGGATGAGGAAACCGGCCGGTTCGCGCGAGGCCTTATTCAGAAGGACAATCGTTGGGTAAAGGATATGACGCTAGAGAGCAGTTTGTTCGGCGTTCTTGAATTTGGCGTGCTTCCCGTTGATGATTACCGTGTCGTACAGACGATGCTGGCGATCAAGGAAGGGCTGCAAGTCAAAACTCATATTGGAGGCATCGCTCGTTATACGAACGATTATTACTTCCAGCAATCCGGTGAAATCGATAAGGTTCCGGGCAACCCGTGGATTATTTGTACGCTTTGGGTAGCCAACTTTGAGATAGATTCAGCTAAAACGCTTGAAGAGCTCGAAGGACCTCGCAACACGCTGCAATGGGTATCTGATCATGCGCTCAAAAGCGGATTGCTGCCAGAGCAGCTTAATCCATACGACGGCTCTCCGTTATCCGTAGCTCCGCTCACCTGGTCGCATGCAACTGTCGTACACAGCGTTAGCAAATATGCTGAGAAATATAAGCGTCTAAAAAGTAAAGCCGAGTCAAGCGGACTGCAGTAGGAGCAACAGCCAATAACCGCTTTGAAATAAATAGGAAGAACCCGCATGCGATAAACGGCATGTGGGTTCTTCCTATTTATTTGCTAGATGTTTTTTCAGTTATGCATGATATAAAACGTATGACTCATAATAACTAACTGAATATTCGGCATAAATAATAAAAAATTTTTCGAAATATTGTATTGATTTGAGAAAATTTTTTTCATATAATTGAAATGCTTGCGCAGCGTTTTAACCTTAACAAAATAGGAGGGCACAGATATCTTTGTTTAGAAGATAAAAAAAGGTGCGCGATTGACAATGCAGTCATCAGTTCACCTTTCATCCTTCTATGATTTGCGGATTAAATTCGCGTTTCAGAAATAGCTTCACGTACTTTATCGAGCGATGTTTTTGCTTTATCTTTGTTGATGATCATGACATTCACATAAAGGGCATCAATTAAGCTGAGCTGACCGATTCTCGATGCAAGAGCTTCTGACCGGTACTCGGTTTCATCTGAGCTGGTGTGGAGAGATACATCCGCATGCTGGCTGATTGGCGATTTTGGAAAACCGGTTATGGCAATTGTCTTGGCGCCGTTAGCGCTTGCAGTCTGGAGAATACGAATCGTATCTTTATTCGTGCCGGAGTGGGAAATGACGACTGCGACATCCTCCTTAGTAAGCTGTGCCGCAGACATGAGCTGGAAATGCGCATCCGTAAACGCGAAAGCCTGTTTTCCCGAACGGATGAATTTATGAAACGCATCCATCGCAATAACGCCGGAACCGCCTATGCCATAAAAATGAACGCGGTTTGCAGCTGCAATAAAGGATACCGCTTTGCCAAAGTCTTCGCCATCAAGTATTTGATAAGTATTTTCCAGCGTGCGTATATTGGATTTAAATACTTTTTCGGCAATTGCTTTCTCATTGTCATTCTCGTTTATTTCTTCATAAATTTGTTGGATAGGCGACATGGTTTCAGAGGCGAGCGCGATTTTCATCGCTTGATAGCCTTTATATCCGATATGCTTACAAAAACGAAAAACGGTTGCTTCCGCGACATTTAGATCGTCCGCAACCTCATTGATCGTGCTATGAATAATTTTTTCGGGATTATTTAATATGTAGGTAGCGATTTTCTTTTCTTTTTCGCTGAATCTAGCATAATAAGAACGAATTTTTCCGAGCATGTTTTGCACCATAATAGTTGCTTCCCCTCGCGTAGTAGCTTATTTCATGAGAAGTATAACATAAACGGCAAGTCGATCATACATCATACATTCGCGCTTCCGAAGATCACTTAGCGAAAAAAACAATTAGGAGATGAATAACGATGCAAATTGGAATTATTGGTTTAGGTAAAATGGGTTATAATTTGATGCTTAACGTAATGGAAAATAACCATAAAACCGTCGTATACGACGTAAATGCAGATGCGGTCGCAAAAGCTGTTGAGGACGGGGCTCAAGGCGCTGCTTCCATTCAGCAATTAGTTAACTCCTTGCAGGCTCCACGCGTCATTTGGATGATGGTGCCGGCAGGAGAGCTGACCGATTCGGTTATTGAGCAGGTTAGAGGCTGGCTTGAGGCTGGAGATATTTTGATAGATGGCGGAAATTCCAACTATAAAGAATCGATTAGACGGGCTGATCAGCTTGCTGAGCAGGGCGTTCATTTCCTGGATGTCGGCACAAGCGGAGGAACATCAGGAGCAAGATCCGGCGCTTGTACGATGATTGGGGGCAATAAAGCGGCATTTGATTCGGTGGAGCAGCTGTTCTCCGACATTTGCGTAAAGGACGGTTATTTGCATGCCGGAGATAGCGGCAGCGGACATTTTCTAAAGATGGTTCATAACGGGGTTGAATATGGCATGATGCAGGCGATTGCGGAAGGCTTCGAGCTGCTGGAAAAAAGCGATTTCGACTTTGATTTTGAGAAGGTCGCACGGGTATGGAACAACGGGTCGGTCATTCGGTCGTGGCTGATGGAATTAACGGAAAACGCGTTTACGAAGGATGCTCGTTTGGATGGCCTAAAGGGTATCATGCATTCCTCGGGAGAAGGGAAATGGACACTTGAAACAGCGTTGGATCTGCAAACTGCCACACCTGTTATCGCATTGTCGCTTCTGATGAGATACCGCTCCCTGGAGGAAAATACGTTCTCGGGCAAAGTCGTTGCAGCGCTGCGCAATGAGTTCGGCGGCCATAGCGTTGTAAGCTCTTAATACTGCTGATTGAATAATTGCCGGAAGAACGGTATTGTAATAATGGCAGGTGGACGAGTATTATGCTGGCTGTTGGAAGGGCAAATGCAAAGGGAGGTAAAGAGATGAATATGAAATATGTTATCGGTGTTGATATTGGAACGACGAGCACGAAGTCGGTGCTCTTTACGGTAAAGGGTGAAATTGTGGCAAGCCATGGCATGGAATACCCGCTTCACTCACCATCCCCGGCTATTGCGGAGCAGGATCCGGACGAAATTTTTAATGCGGTGCTGGGTACAATCGGACAAACGATTACAAAGAGCAACGTTCAGCCTCAGGATATTTTGTGCGTTTCCTTCAGCTCAGCTATGCATAGTGTAATTGCCGTGGACCATACAGGCACGCCGCTGACGAAATGCATTACGTGGGCAGACAATCGCAGTATCGAATGGACGAATAAAATAAAGAATGAATGGAACGGTCATGAGATTTATTTGCGTACAGGCACGCCGATCCACCCGATGTCTCCACTATCGAAGCTCACATGGCTGCGCCATGACCATAAAGAGCTGTTTGACCGTACTTATAAATTTATTTCGATCAAAGAATACGTATTTTTTAAACTATTCGGCCGTTATGTAATCGATTATTCCATCGCTTCCGCGACAGGTATGTTTCATTTGGAAAATTTGCAATGGGACGAGGAAGCATTAAGTGTAGCCGGAGTTACGGCAGAACGGTTGTCCGAGCTTGTTCCTACAACGTATAAGCTGGAGGGCTTGGAAGAGAGCTATGCGAAGCAAATGAATTTGCTTCCGTCCACACCGTTCGTAGTTGGCGCAAGTGACGGCGTGCTGTCCAATCTTGGCGTGAACGCAATCGAGCCGGGCGTAGTAGCGGTTACCATTGGCACGAGCGGTGCTATCCGGGCGGTGACGGACAAGCCGGTAACGGATCCGAAGGGCAGAATTTTTTGCTATGCGCTGACGGAGAACCACTGGGTGATCGGCGGACCGGTAAATAACGGGGGCATGATCTTTAGATGGGTTCGTGATCAGATCGGTACGGAAGAGATCGCCTCGGCCAAGCGGCTTGGCATCGATCCCTATGAACTGCTTACGGAGCTTGCCGCGAAGGCGAAGCCGGGCTCGGAAGGGCTTATTTTCCATCCGTATCTATCCGGCGAGCGCGCTCCGCTATGGGATGCGAATGCGCGGGGCTCTTATTTCGGACTCGGGCTTCACCACAAGAAGGAGCATCTCATTCGCGCGGCGTTAGAGGGCGTTATTTATAATTTGTACAGCGTGCTAATGGCGCTTGAGGAATTAACAGGCAAGCCGACGAAAATTCAAGCGACGGGCGGCTTTGCAAGATCGGAGCTATGGCGCCAGATGATGGCTGATATTTTCGATCAGGAGCTGCATGTACCGGAAAGCATCGAAAGCTCATGTTTAGGAGCGGTCATTCTTGGATTGTACAGCTTAGGAGAGGTTGATTCGCTAGATGTCGTATCTGACATGGTAGGGGGATCGCATTTTCATTTGCCGAACAAGCAAAACGCCGAAATCTATTCCGAGCTGATGCGGATTTATATCCGTGTTTCTCGCTTGCTGACTGAGGAATATGCCAACATCGCTGCTTTTCAGCAAAAATGGGTATAGTTTAATGGAAAAACAGCCGGGGAAGCCGGCTGTTTTTTTTACGTGCGGTCAATATCATGAGCCATATTTCTTCAAAATAGCCGATAAGGTGAGCAAGGGCCATACATAGTTATTGCTTGGATAGTGGACGTATATGCTGCCTGGAAGGCCGGCTCCTGTAGGATAGGTATAGGTCCAATCCCGTCGTTCGAGCGAGTGGAGGAGTGCGTTTACCCCTCTCTCCAGCGCAGAAGTTGGTTTTTCGTATGCGGCGGTAAGCGCATCGAGCGCCCATGCAGTCTGGGAAGGGGTGCTGGCATGGAGCGGCACGTAGCGCTTTACTTTATCGCTAAGACATGATTCTCCCCAGCCTCCGTCATCATTTTGGATGTCTAGAAGCCATTTAACTCCCTTCTTAATGGCGGGATGGTCTGCAGGAACGCCCACTGCCGTCATTCCTTGAATGGCAGCGCCTGTGCCGTGGATGTAAGCAATTCCCCAGCGTCCGTACCAGCTGCCATTTCTTGTTTGCTGCGACAGCACCCATTGCACACTGTCATCGAGCCATTGATGGCCGATGGTCATGTCGAGCTCATTGCCCAGAAAGCTGAGAACACGCCCTGTCAGGTCAACCGTCGAAGGATCTGTCGAGATGTCTTCTGAGCCTTCAAACGTAAAAAAACTTGCCGGCAGCTGCTTTCCTTCTCGTTCGAAAGCAGGCCAGCCGCGATCATCGTTGCGCATCGCTAATACCCAGTTTAGACCTCTCTGCCAACTGGCGTATAATCCATTTGCGGCCGATGTATAGGGACGAATGGCACGTAGTGCGGCGGCGCTGTCGTCGACGTCAGGATACAGCGTATTGACGTCGGAGAAGCCCCAGCCGCCCGCTGGCGTACTCTGCAATCGGATCGCCCAGTCGCCTAGACGGTTTTGCTGCCTGTTTATCAAATAAGCGCCTGCCCTTTCCAGAGCATTGTGACTGGACGGGATTCCCGCTTCCGTCAGAGCATAGCTAATCATAGCTGTATCCCATACTTCAGAGGACGCCACTTGAAGATGCGGCCGATCGACGCAAATGATTGAATAAATTCCAGTCAATAATCGATTAATAGCGGATGATTGAGGGGAATAGTCAAGTGCAAGCAAAGCCAAAATCATCAGAATCGTCGCTGTTGAAAAGGTAAGCAGCGTTCCGTTAGGCTCCAGGCGCTCAAACATAAATGCTTCAGCCTGGTCGTATGCGGCTTTGGGGCTGGATAGAAGCAGGCTGGACAAAGGCAAGCTTGATATAAATTCGTTCAAAGCCGATATCCAGGTGGAATCATTCGTGAATGCGCGTGAGCTGCCAACGAATAAATCGGATAAATTAGGCATCGTCACCGGTCTGCTCACGAATTGCTTGTTAGCCATAATTAAAGTAGGCACAAGATGAACGCGCGCATGACCGGATATTGAGAACAGGTCCAAACCGATTCCTAGATCCGAGAAGAAGGCTTCGAGCGGAATACGCAATAACTTGGGCCATTCGGCTTGGCCCGTAGCGGCGAAGATGACTTGAGTGAGCAGGTTTTTTGCTTCGGATAGTCCTCCAAGATAGAGAATGAACTGCTTAGCCATTAACATACGCGGATCTGCCGCATGATAGTAGCCCGCATACAGCAGTGCGAAATAGGCCTCGGCAGTCGCCTCCAAATTACCCTCTAACTCGTCCGGATATACCTTCCATGCACCGTTAGCCTCTTGCTTGGAGGCTATTCGCGCAGCAAGCAAATGAATCAAATGCTCATCAGCTCTACCAAGCAGACGAAGCAAAATGATAAGATAGCTATCCGTCATCGTTCCTGAATCAAAACACATCCGCCATGCGCCGTCATGCGACTGCGTCCGGAGCAGATCGGCGGTCATTTCATCTATCCGTGCACGGATTCGGTTCATATCCATTAGGCGCGTTCATCCTTTGCAACCGTAGTTGCTCTATTTATATGCGCCAGGAAGCGTTGACAGTCGGGTTCGCAACATTTGCAGGGCCAAATTAGAAAATACATCCTAGTCGGCGGCCGTTAACAGCCTCTGAGTAAACGTATTAACGGCCATCGTAACCGCCGCTTCCTTATGGCGAATAATTGAAAAATTGCGCTCGAAGCGCTCCTTATTCAGACGCAATTCGCATAATTCCCCTGATTCCAGCTCTCTTCGGACGATCCAGCGTGAGAGCATCGCTATGCCTAAGCCGGATACTACCGCTTCTTTAACGCTTTGGCTGCTATTGAAAACGTAAGAGCGTTTTGGGGTTAGACTAGCATCCCGCATGAATTGATCACTGAAGGCGCGTGTACCGGATCCGCTTTCTCTCAGCACCCACACTTGATTTTGAAGCATTTCGGCGTCTATAATGCGTTCCGTTGAAAGCATGCTAGCCGATGGAGCGATTAAAATCATTTCATCCTTCATATAGGGTGTAATAACCAAGTCCGCTGCATTGGTTTCTCCTTCTATGAGTCCTACATCCAGTTCGTTTGATCGAACCGCTTGTACAATCTCCTCCGTATTTCCAATCGTGACCTGCATGGCTACGAGCGGGTATTGGGCAGCAAATTCAGCGAGCCGTCGAGGAAGCACATATTCGCCTATCGTAAAGCTCGCACCGATTTGAATGGCTCCTGTTACTTTATCCTGCAGCATATGAATGTCTTGCTTGGCTTCCTCGTATAAGGACAAAATTTGCTTCGCTTTTTGATACATCACATCGCCGGCTTCGGTAAGCCGGACCTGCTTAGGAGAACGGTGCAGCAGCTTTGCGCCAAGCTCGTTCTCCAGATTTCGGATATGCAGGCTCACGCCGGGCTGGGAAATATTCAATAAATCTGCTGCTCTTGAAAAATGACTTTGCTCCGTTACGGTAACGAAGACACGTAATGCCTCGATTATCATTAATATCCCTCATTATTATTTGCGATTTAGGCGAATATATTGTAATAATAACGCAAAATAAGGCAGTCCACAATTTCAATCATAAGTAATTATAATGATACAGATAGGAGATAAGTATTTCACTTCCTGCAGTGTGAGCCGTATAGTGAAGGCATAGAGGACAGCAGGTTTAGTCCTGATGCAGAGGTGAAGGTCATGGCACATAAAAACGGGTTTGCTATTATTAATGATAAAGGGCTTGGATTTACGCTAGGCTTAGCGATTACCATGCTCATTGCTGTTGCTGCAAAATACATCTCGATGCTGCCTTTTTTTAACGTGATGGGTCAGCTGGTTGTGGCAATTTTACTCGGAATCGGATGTAAAGCGTGGGTAGGCGTACCGGAGCCGGCAGTGCATGGTATAGCATTTTCGAGTAAAGGTCTGCTGAGGATCGGCATTATATTGCTTGGACTGCGTTTGAATTTGATCGACATTGTACATGCGGGCCCAAAGGTTTTTGCGATAGCGGTAATCAATATTTCATTTACGATTGTTGTAGTATACGGGCTAAGCAAATGGCTTAATATTGATAAAAAGCTGGGCATCTTGACGGCTTGCGGAACCGCGATCTGCGGTGCTGCTGCTGTGGTGGCTATTTCGCCGCAATTAAAGGCAAGCGATAATGAAACGGCCATTAGCGCAACGACAGTCGCGATACTTGGCACGCTGTTTACGCTCGTTTATACGATTCTATATCCTGTCCTGCATTTAAGCGATGCAGGCTACGGTATATTTTCGGGCGCCACGCTCCATGAGGTTGCTCATGTTATTGCGGCAGCTGCGCCTGGAGGGCAAGAAGCGATTGATCTGGCCGTTATCGTCAAAATGTCGCGGGTAGCGATGCTGGTTCCGGTCTCGATAATGATAGGCCTGTGGAATGGGCGCGGAGCGAATAAACCGGCAAAATTCAGTCTGAAAAAGCTGCCGATTCCTTGGTTTATCGTTGGTTTTCTGGCGATGAGCGGTGTTAATACGGCGGACATTATCCCTGAAGCAATAACAGGCCAGCTGATTGCCGCTGCGTATTTCCTCATCGCGATGGCGATGGCCGGACTTGGCCTAGGCGTTGATCTCGTGATTTTCAGAAAGCGGGGCAAAAAACCTTTTGTCGCAGCGTTAATCGGTTCCGTATTGTTAGCCGGGCTTGGACTGCTGCTCGTACACGGCTTTCAATTGGCTTAAGCGGCAACAAAGTCCGCATGGATGCAATCATCCGTGCGGACTTTATTTAAATATAAGAATTTATCAGTTTCTCACGAATAAACTTGCTTATATTTTACCATGAAACGGGCTTTTTCCGTCACAGAACGGCGTCAGCCGTTTTCACTGGTCCCCTTGTCATGTTTGATCTGAATAATCGTTGATCGGAGCGACGGGGCAAGCTTGCCCCGTTAGCTCAAAAGTTTAAGCTATGGCTTAAAATATGCCGCACCGCAGAATGATTACCAGCAAAATGAAGAGGACGAGAATAACGCCCGTGCTGGTCCAGATGCCTCCAACCGGTGAACAACCAGTACCAACGCCTCCGACCGGATAACAACCAGTGCCAACGCCTGCTACAGGGTATCCCATGGTTCATACCTCCTGAATAAATTTGTTTTATTGTGATGTTTAGCTCACACTGTTAATGTATGCCGGAATCGCATGGTTGCACTGGACGTTTGTACCGGATCATTCGCATTTGCGCAAATGCCTATACGGAAGCGGCCATAATAGCCTTGTACAGCTGCCTTGCCTGACAGATGACCTTGCTAGCAGCCTATAGGAGGATAGGGCTTAGGGCGAGGATACTGACGGACATTTTTGATGCGCGACTCGCCGGTTAGGCACATGCCGTTGCCGGCTTGAATGCTGGATGCCGCGCCGGCTGCAATGACCTGAATATGGCCGACTGTAATGTTTGGCGCGCAATTGGTCCGGTGAAGCGATACGACCTGTCCGTTATCATCACCGGGATCATCAAAATAGGGCAGAGGACGGTAGAATAGCGGATACATTTCAAAAAAGACGTCGCCGGCGCCTGGATGATCCTCTTGCCGCTGCAACGCAACCCCTATCTGCTTCGCATTCGTTACCGCGCGGTCGCCAATCTGAACGCATCCTGCCTGGGAGACGCTTATCATACAAATCGATCCAATATTCGCAGTTCTTACCGGATAAGAGTGCTCGGATTGTTCATTCATACGAGTCATATTGTTTATCCATCGCTTGATATGTCTTCTGCCTCTTCAGGCATTGGTAAAGGGGCCATCGGGCCAACGATAACGGACTCGGGCGGCGTATCGAACATGGAATACAAGGAGACGGTATCGGTGTCGCCCACCTGCAGCATCGATGCGCTTGATATACCAAGTATTTCGATTTGACCAACGCTCAATTGATGGTTTATCACGCTGAAGTTAAACATCTATTCCATTCCTCCTGAGACGGGCGTACCGCTTTGCAGCTGGCGCATGTAAGCGAGCATAGCTGCCTCGGCATCCCTCGTTGTTTTGGTGAGGACTCTAGCGGCAACTGTTTCATCAATTTGTGCCGGCTGCTGATCCGCTGTAATATTATCCGGCTGCTTCATATAGTAATGGATGCGGTTAGGCAGCTGTCTGCGTACATCCTCTATAATAATGCGTCTATGATAAGGGTCCAGCGGAATGCCAAAATCATGCTCGAAAGCAAGCAGCCTTTGCGGAGCTGCGTCATCCAAATAACGGTTCATTTCGCCATAAACAGCGTTGTACGTTTCGCTGGGCGGCGGAATAGACGGGCCGGCTGACGGAAATACCTGCGGGCTCGTCACCTCCAGCTGGTCAATGCTGCCTGGAAAAGACTCGCCGTCCGTACTTGGAGCAGCCATACCGATATTTAATGTGCCGTCGAGCTTTTCTACCTTCAACTGGTCAAAATGATATTCAATGCTTTCTATATTGTAAGTAGGGCGCGCTTCGAGCTTCTTCACCTGCTCGCTCAAAGCAGCTACCTTCGCTTCAAGCGCTTGAAGCTGCTCCTGCTGCTCGTTTAGCTTATGCTGCACTTCAAGAGACCACATCTGCCAAGGGGACAGCTGATTGGGCTGCTGCATGAGACTGCTCCTCCTTCTCGTATTGAAATCCACGCGCTCCCTTAGGAAGGGTTCGGAAGAGGCACGAAGGACAGGGGATTATCTCCGCTGCCGAGCTGTGGGGCGGGTTCGGTAAACCCGCCTGTATTATAGAGCTGAGACAACGAGCGGATTGACCCGGCGCTGCCGACCTGCAGGACGGAGCTGTTCGATACGTTGTCTACGCGGAGCATATGAATCGTAATTTGCTGATGGATGGTCAGACTCATACGACACTCACATCATTATTCGTATTATCCTGTACGTCAGGATCGATGGAGTTCGTAGCGCTGACAGCATTGTTCGAGTTCGTTAAGCTGCCGGTCAAGAACGAGCCTGAGCCCGCATAAGTTTTTGTAGCGCTAGAAGGCGATACTTCAAGGGCATCACCGAACTGAACTATGGAACCAGTACCGGTGCTAACTATTTTAACAAAGCCGATGACAGCTGGCATAAGCATCCTCCTTTTTCGTGTGCACTTTTTGATCAGACGGCTGTACGTGATATATCTTATGCGGCATTCGCCTAGAGGTTCCCGGAGCTTAAGTATCCTGTATGAAGCTAGGCGCATATGATGGTAGGAATGCTGGAAGGCGGGTGTTTGCTGGTGACATCCAAATGGGATGATATGGAGCGATGGATGGAGAGGCAGCAGCTTCCCAAAGGGTTTGAGCTGCTGCGTGAACCGGATTGGGTGGAGCAATACGTGCGCAAAATGATGACTAAGGCGCTTCCCGAAGCGGCCGGCGCAATAATCGGGGGAGGCTCCGCTACCTTTTCTGAAACACGCCATTTTGTTCATGTTAAAATAAAATTACCGGATGGCTTTGAAAGAGAGCAGCTTAGGTTGTTTGTGCGCGAGGACCGGCTGCGGCTTGACGGCTTGCCGAATGGCAAAAGCGAGACGATCAAGCTGCCAAAGCTTGTAAAGCCGCGCGTCTGCAAAACGCTTTTAAAGGACAACGTGCTGCAAGTAAAGCTGCAGAAGCGACCGACGAACCGTAACTATCATGAGGCTATCGTACGGTGGTAGCGCAAGCACGGACAGGGAGCGAGGGCGCATATCCGCCGGATGTGTGCTTTTTTTGTCACGAAATCGACAGGGTTTGCAGCTGGCTAATGGCTGAGCTATCCCTTATAATGTCTAGTGAACATGTACATATTAGCAAATAAGGGAGTGTGTTCGGTGTCACTAGTCGATGTGAGCAGTGTATCTGCTTCGTTATTCATACTCGGTATCGTGTTTATCATGCTAATTTTCGGTTTACTCAGCTTCGGAATTTTACGCATGTTTCAGCAGCGGTTCCGTACGGGCTGGTTTAGCTTCGGCGGTGCGGTTATCAGCTTCGTAGTCTTTATGATTATATTAAACAAGTGGTATCTATAGCCGTTCTATAGCTGATCACAACCGGAGGAATTGGCTTGTTCTGGACAATCATATGGTTTTTCGTCAATATGCTGTTTGTCGTATCTATTATTACGTATTTGTTTATGCACCGCTCTTATACGGAAACGAAACGGCAATCGGGCGATTTTGCGCTCATCAAACGGCTGAACGCAAGGCGAAAGCTGGTCGGGGTTCTCAGTATCGTGTTATTCGTTGCGATGGCGGCCAGCTTTATGATCAACATGAGATTGAATGGATAAGAGGCTCTCATTGACGAGAGCTTTTTTTTTCGTCATTATGGAGATAGACAATTACTAGTCCGGAGGTTCGACATATGCATACAATGGAAGACATTATACGACGCATGTCCAGTCAAGGATTACGAATAACGGATCAAAGAAAGACGCTTGCTAGATTGTTTTCGGAGACGCAGGGTTATTTGGCCCCGAAGGAAGTCTATGAATATATGGGAAAATCGTATACTGGTCTCAGCTTCGATACGGTATATCGTAATTTGCGTGTCATGGAAGAGCTGGGCGTGCTGGAGCAGGTTATTTTTGAGGACGGCGGCAAGTTCAAGCTGCATTGCAGGGAGCATGATCATCATCACCATATGATTTGTCTGCAATGCGGCATGACCTATCCGATAACCTTCTGTCCGATGGAGCAGACGGCCGTTCCCGAAGAGTTCCGGGTCGTCAAGCATAAATTCGAGGTGTTCGGCTACTGCAAGGATTGTATTCAGGATGATTCGCCGGCAAGCTTAGCCTAATGCCGAAACTACGAGTGATGCGAAGGGTGACGCAGGCTCCAATTCATTTTTATCGCAAGGTTATATCACCTTTGACTCCGCCTTCATGCCGCTTTTATCCGACCTGTTCGATGTATGCGCTGGAAGCGATCGAGAAGCATGGAGCAGCTAAAGGCTCATGGCTCGCGGTTAAGCGTATCGCGCGCTGCCATCCGTTTAATGCCGGTGGATATGATCCCGTACCGCCTCCAAAAACGGATAAGACAGATGCTCCTTGACAGAGAGGGTTCTGTTTCGGTATATTTTGAATAATAAGCGGGTAAAGTTATTACTAGATTTCTCCATATGTCCGAGGAACGGATAAGTACAATAGAACAACTTTTACAGAGAGCCGGGATTGATGGTGCAAGCCGGTAAGGGACGCTATTGGAATATGGTCCGGGAGGATTCGCTTTCAAGCTGCAGCCTATGGTGCCGGCTCAGTAAGGGAGCGACGCGAAGCTGGCGTTAACGGCGATAGCCGCCTAGAAGGCGGCACACGAAGCTTTCCCGGAAAACCGGTTTAACTGGTTTTTCGTGATTGAAATTTGGGTGGTACCGCGTGAGTTCTAACTCTCGTCCCATGATGGACGGGAGTTTTTTGCGTTTTTTTGCAGTGAAAATGGAATAGGGGGATTTCAGATGACGAAGAAAAATACGTTTTATATTACGACTCCGATTTATTATCCAAGCGATAAGCTCCATATCGGTCATGCTTATACGACTGTAGCCGGAGATGCAATGGCGCGCTATAAGCGTCTTCGCGGTTATGATGTATGGTACTTGACTGGTACGGATGAGCACGGGCAGAAGATTGAGCGCAAGGCAAAGGAAAAGGATCAAACTCCGCAGCAGTTCGTTGACGATATCGTCGCCCTCATTAAGGACCTTTGGGCGAAGCTTGAAATTTCCAATGATGATTTCATTCGCACCACGGAAGAGCGCCATAAGCTTGTAGTGGAGAAAATATTTGCTCAGCTTCTAGAGCAGGACGATATTTACAAGGGTACTTATGAAGGCTGGTACTGTACGCCTTGCGAGTCGTTTTTTCTCGAGCGTCAGCTTGTAGACGGCAAATGTCCGGACTGCGGCCGCCCGGTTGAGCTTGTGAAGGAAGAAAGTTATTTTTTCCGTATGAGCAAATATGCAGATCGTCTCCTGCAGTATTATGAGGACAATCCGGATTTCATTCAGCCGGAATCGCGCAAGAACGAGATGATCAACAACTTCATTAAGCCAGGTCTGGAGGATCTGGCCGTATCGCGTACGACCTTCGATTGGGGCGTAAAAGTACCGGGAGACCCTAAGCATGTCATTTATGTATGGATCGACGCGTTGTCGAATTATATAACGGCACTAGGCTACGGCAATGAAGGCAAAGATCAGAAGTACCGCGATTTCTGGCCTGCCGACGTGCATTTGGTCGGGAAGGAAATCGTTCGTTTCCATACCATTTATTGGCCGATCATGCTGATGGCGCTTGATTTGCCAATTCCGAAGAAGGTGTTTGCGCACGGCTGGCTGCTGATGAAAGATGGCAAAATGTCGAAGTCCAAGGGCAATGTCGTTGATCCGGTTATGTTAATCGATCGCTACGGACTAGACGCACTCCGTTATTATTTATTGCGTGAGGTGCCGTTTGGAGCAGACGGTACATTTACCCCGGAAAATTTCGTCGAGCGGATTAATTTTGACTTGGCAAATGATCTTGGAAACCTGCTCAACCGGACGATTGCGATGATCGATAAATATTTTGACGGTGTTATTCCTTCTTTTGCGGGCTCTGTAACGGCTTTCGACGATTCCTTGCAGAAGCTTGCGGCCGAAACGATCGAGCAGGTGGAAGCTGCGCTTGAAAACATGGAATTTTCGGTGGCGCTAGCATCGTTATGGCAGCTTGTAAGCCGTACGAACAAATTTATCGATGAGACGCAGCCATGGGCTCTTGCCAAGGATGACACGAAGACTGACGAGCTTGCATCGGTCATGTACCATTTGGCGGAATCGCTGCGCATCGTATCGATTTTGCTTCAACCGTTCTTGACGCATTCACCTCGCGAAATGTGGAAGCAGATTGGCCTGGAGCAGGGCGAGCTGACTTCATGGGAGAGCACCAAGCAATTCGGCTCGCTGCCGGGCGGAACGAAAGTAAGCAAAGGCTCGCCTTTATTTCCGCGTCTTGAAACGGCGGAGGAAGCGGCCTTTATCGCTGCTGCAATGGGTGGTGGCGCACAGCCAGAGCAAGCAGCGGATGAGGCAGCCGCATCGGATGCGAAGGCTAGTGGCGGAGCTCCGCAGGCGGCAGTAGAGACGAAGGAAGAAATTGCGATTGATGACTTTGCGAAAGTCGAACTGCGCGTTGCTCAGGTTATCTCGGCAGAGCCTGTGCACAAAGCCGACAAGCTGCTCAAGCTGCAGCTAGATCTTGGCTACGAGCAGCGCCAGGTCGTTTCCGGCATTGCCAAGTTTTACACGCCGGAGCAAATGGTCGGCCGCAAAGTGATTTGCGTAACGAACCTGAAGCCGGTTAAGCTGCGCGGTGAATGGTCGCAGGGCATGATACTTGCGGCTTCGCACGGCGATCAGCTAACGCTGGCTACGGTGCCGGACGGCATGCCAAATGGCGCGGTCGTGAAATAACTGTCGTTGCCGAATGATTGAATCAGGAGATGCCCCGGAAGTCGAGACGACTTCCGGGGCATCTCTATTTTTTCCGGCTCGGCATGATGGTCTCCATATCATATTTCGTTCTTTTTTAGTCAATACAAGTAATCAGAATCCGGTACAGCGGAGTTGCTGATGCTTATGAATCTGCTATTATGACTACTTTATTCGGATGAATATGGTTGACAGTCTATTTAATTGCGTCGTATAATACAAAACGTAATAATAACGATTACGAAGAAGAACGGAATAAGAATGGAGAGAAAAATCCAAATGAAAGATTCGAAATCATCGATACGCTTGATGGCGTTACTCCTGCTCCTAACTGCAATGCTGTTTGCGGCAGCGTGCGGCAATCATACGAACAACTCGAATTCACCGGCTAATGCTAATAGCAGCGCCGCAGCTGACAATGTAAGTAAAGATCAGATTAGTGTTGTTACCAGCTTCTATCCGCTATACTTTCTAGCGGCTGAAATCGGCGGAGAGCATGTTAATGCGGTAAATTTAGTATCTGCCGGTGTAGAGCCTCACGACTGGACGCCGAAGAGCCGTGATTTGGATACTGCTTCGAAAGCGCAGCTGTTTTTGTATCATGGAGCTGGATTAGAGGGCTGGGTAGACGATTTTCTGAAGGGGTTGTCGAAGGACAGCACGGTCGTAACGAAAGAGATCAGCGATGGGATTGCGCTTATTGAAGGTACGGAAGAAGAGCATGAGCATGAAGAAGAGCATGCTGACGAGCACGGCAGCGTGGATCCGCATACGTGGGTCAGCCCGAAATCAGCGCTAACTTTGGCTGAAAATGTGAAAAATAGCTTGATAGAGGCAGATCGCGCAAATCAAGCGGATTATGAGAAAAACTATGCAGCGCTTAAAGTGAAGCTGGAAGCCATCGACGCGGAATATACGGTGAAGCTTGCGCAATCGGTGAATAAAAACATCGTTACATCGCACCAAGCGTTCGGCTACCTGGCTCGCGACTATGGCTTGAAGCAAATTTCCATCATGGGTCTGAGCCCGGACGCCGAGCCGCGCGCACAGGATTTGCTGGACATTGCGAAGTATGTTAAGGCGAACAACGTAAAATATATTTTCTTCGAAGAGCTCGTATCCGACCAGTTGGCACAAACGCTTGCGAGCGAGGCTGACGTTAAAACGATGGTGCTTAATCCGCTTGAGGGCTTAACGCCGGATCAAGAAAAAGAGGGAGAAACCTACCTCACGCTGATGGAGAGAAACTTGCAAAATCTTGTGCAAGCATTACAATAGAACAAAAGGCAAACCTGCGGAGCTGATTCAGCTCCGTATTGCTGTGAGGAGAGAAATTATGGCGCAATCGAATCGAATAACAAATGCGGACGCTAGCTGCCACCAAGAGGTTATCTCATTGGAGGATGTCTCCTTTTCTTTTCAACAGCAGACTGTCATTTCGAATCTTAGCTTTGCAGTGAAGGAACGGGACTTCATCGGCTTAATAGGTACGAATGGTGCGGGAAAAACGACGCTGCTTCGCATGATCGTTGGCTTATTGAAGCCGACCAGCGGCACGATCCGTTTATTTGGAGAGAAAATAGACAAGTTTAAGCAATGGGAGCGTATCGGTTACGTTCCGCAGAAAAACACGTTAAACCCGTTGTTTCCCGCTACTGTGCGGGAAGTGGTACTGTCAGGGCTATATGGGCGGAGCAAGCTGTTTAAACAGATGAACAAAGCGGATTTTAAAAAATGCGAGGACGCGCTCCATGCAATGGGCATCGATGACTTAAAGGATAAGCGCATCGGTCAGCTTTCGGGCGGCCAGCAGCAGCGTGTGTTTCTGGCAAGAGCGCTGATTAACAATCCTTCGCTGCTTATTCTGGATGAGCCGACGGTGGGTATTGATACGGAGACGCAGGAGAGCTTCTTCCATATGATCAAGCATATGCACCAGCATCATAACATTACGTTTTTGATGGTTTCCCACGATTTGGAAATGATACGATCCTATCTTGGTCAAGAGCCTGCGTCAGCGAACGGGAAGCTCAAATTTCATATTAAGCATTCGCATGAAACGCAGGATTGCGTGGAGAATGACCTGGCGCACAGCTTGAAAGGTTTAAGGGAGCAAATGGAGAGCAGGAAAGAGGTTGTTTTAGTTGGAGATCGTAACGAGTGAATTTTTTCAAAGAGCCCTTATCGGCGGTTTGCTGATTGGCATAACCGCTCCGCTGATGGGCTTATTTCTTGTGCTGCGCAGACTGTCTATGATTGGCGACACTTTATCTCATGTCTCCATTGCCGGCGTGGCGCTGGGCTTCCTTATAGGAGTTTACCCGATTGCGGTAGGTCTGCTATTCGCTATAGCCGCATCCTTCGCTATCGAGAAGCTTAGAAAAGCCTACAAATCTTACGCGGAGCTGTCAATTGCTATTATTATGTCGGGCGGGGTCGCGCTTGCATCGATTCTATTCACGATGGGCAAGGGCTTTAACAACAATGTGAACAGTTATTTATTTGGCAGTATATACACACTCAATAATACCGATCTATACGTTATTGGCGGAGTTACGGTCATCGTACTCGCAGCGATCCGCTTGCAGGTCAAGGAGCTTTTCCTTATTACATTTGACGAGGATGCGGCTGCGGTAAGCGGCTTGCCCGTGAAATTTTATAATGTTATGATTAGCGTGCTTACTGCACTCATTATTAGCGTATCTATTAAAATCGTGGGCGCGCTGCTTGTTTCTGCCTTGCTAACGATACCGGCTGCATGCAGCCTGATTATTGCCCGCAGCTTCCGTCAGAGCGTCATTACGGTCGTCATTATCGGTGAGCTGGCCGTTATTATCGGGCTGCTTATCGCTGGGATCTGGAATTTAGCGCCTGGCGGTACGATCGTATTATTGCTTATTGCCGTGCTGCTTTTGCTGCTCGTGTTCCGACGCGGGGTGCGGGCAGGCAGTTGATTCGGATTGGGGTGAAAGGTATTGTCAGACATTAACATTTGGCTGGCTTTCGGCGCCGGCTTCGCATCGTTCATTTCCCCTTGCTGCTTGCCTCTGTATCCCTCATATTTATCGTATATTACGGGTATTTCAGTGGCGGATTTGAAGGAGAATTCGAACGCAAAACAAAAACGTATGCGTACGATGTCGCATACGCTGTTTTTCATTTTAGGCTTTTGCACGGTTTATTACGCGTTAGGCTACGGAACGAATGTGTTTGCTGAGTTTTTCAGCGAGTACAGACAGCTGATCAGGCAGTTATCCGCTATACTGATCATATTGATGGGACTTTTTCTAATCGGATTATTCCAGCCGCAGCTGCTCATGAAAGAACGGAGAATGAATCTGATTCCGAAAAAAGCGGACTACATAAGCTCCTTTATTTTTGGTATCGGCTTCTCTGCTGGCTGGACGCCGTGCATGGGGCCAGCTCTAACGGCTATATTAGGATTGGCCGCAACGGAACCCGGAACATGGTTTCAATTGACGACAGCATATGCGCTAGGTTTTGCAATCCCGTTTTTTGTGCTTGCTTTTTTCCTCGGCACGGCTAGATGGATTTTGAAATATTCCGCTTCCGTTATGAAGATTGGCGGAGCCGTCATGATTTTGATGGGTATCTTGCTGTTTACCGATCAAATGACCAAAATTACGATCTGGTTAAATATCATTACGCCGGAATGGCTTGCATTTTAAAACGAGAGCTCGGCCCTCTGAGCAAAATATTCAATTTTTGCATCTGGAAAACGGTTATAGATGCGCTCCGATATAGACTTGCGGAGCGCATCTGCTTATTTTAGGAGTTATAAGCTCTCCAAAGCGTTTCTCCCTGCCGTCATGCCTTAGAGTGGTGAAGAATGAAGTCCGTCGGATAACCCGCCCTTGCAGCCTTAGCGGCGGCCTAATGCGGTATTCAAATCTAGTGCAACACGCTAGAAATTTTTGTCCCATGAGCGTTAATTTGTGGAAGAGAAGAGCGGATCAAACGGGTATTATCAAGCGTTTTTGGCGTTTTGCAATCTATTTTTGGATTGGGAGCAGGTTGCAGTGAGCGTAATGAACAGTGTATGATACATAGAGTAACGCCTGCGAAACAGGTTGAAGAAGTATGGTTAGGAGGTTCTTCAGTGCCTACACCGAGCATGGAAGACTACTTGGAAAAAATTTATAAGCTGATCGATGAAAAAGGATATGCGCGTGTCTCGGACATAGCAGAAGGACTAGAGGTGCATCCTTCTTCCGTCACTAAAATGATTCAGAAGCTCGATAAAGATAATTATTTGATTTATGAGAAGTATCGCGGGCTTGTCCTGACCAATAAAGGCAAGAAAATGGGTAAAAGACTTGTCGACCGGCACCAGCTGCTAGAGTCGTTTCTAACGACGATCGGCGTACAGGACGAAAATATTTATCAGGATGTCGAAGGAATTGAACATCATTTAAGCTGGGATTCTATTACATGCATTGAAACATTGGTTGAATATTTCCGCCGGGACTCGCAAAGAATGGACGAGCTTCGCGCCGTACGTGCGGAAATGGACAGTGAATGATACATAGCATATAGAATAATCTACAAAAAAAGGACTGCGGCTAACATGCCGCAGTCCTTTTTTGCATTTAATGGTATTTAGGCAGATCATCGTCATCCTTGCCGCCTTCAATGACGCGAAACGGCACGGTTTTGGAGCGGGGCTTGCTTGTCTTCGATCGGGAAGAGGTGGAACGGCTCGGCTTGACGTAGGTCCTGCTTTGCTGCGAGCCATATCCTCTTAAGAAAGACGGCGGATATTTATACAGCAGGAAAATACCGCCAAGCACTACAATCGGAATAATAAATGAGCCTGGACTATTAATAACACTGTATACGAGACCGATCACTAGCAGCGCCAAAAACGTGATTGACCATACATTCCATTTGCCCGGTATTCTGCTCATTGTAATACCGCCTTTCAGCTCATCATAAATTTATTTCATTTGCCTATCCAGCTCAAGCATGCGTTTAAATGAAGCGATGGACACCGCCACCTGCTCGTCGCGCGGTTCTTTAGTCGTAAGCAGCTGCAGCCACAAGCCCGGATAGCCGAGATAGCGCAGAATAGGAATTTCACGCAAAGCATTCGTCCAGCGCAGTACCTCGTACGATATGCCGAGAACGAGAGGAAGCAGAAGAATACGGATGTAAATTCGTTCCCAAATCGTATCCCATGTGAAAAAGGGAAGCGAGTATACGACAACGCCCACTAAGACAGTGAATACGATAAAGCTGGAGCCGCAGCGATAGTGAAGACGGCTATATTTTTGCACATTGCGAATGGTAAGCTCCTCGCCTGCTTCATAAGCGCTGATTACCTTATGTTCAGCGCCATGATACTGGAACAGCCGCTTAATAAGCGGAGTCATGGAGATGAAATATAAGTAAGCGAGCAATAAAATGATTTTGATAAGTCCTTCTAATAAATTATGACCGACCTTGTTGTCAAATACCCCGGCAAACAGTAATTCTTCAAGCGCTGCAGGAGCAGCGGTGAATATGAGCTTGCCGAAAATAAAGGACAGTACGCCTGCCACGGCCACGCCGACCAGCATACTGAGACTCCAGCCTGATTTTTTTTCTTCCTTCGCCTTGACGGCTTGCACGGCCTTAACTGTATCCTGTTCTTCGCCGGCCTCATCCTCCGCGTATGTTTCCATAGAGAAGTTCAAATGCTGCGAGCCTTTGGCGCTTGATTCCAAAATGCCTACAACGCCCCGGACGAATGGGATTTTTTTTAATACTTGGATCCAGCTCTTGGTAGTACGGGGTACTTCATAAAATACAATTTCATCATTTTTGCGTCGGACTGCCGTTACGTTAACGTGTTTGCCAGCAAACATTACGCCTTCAATAACCGCTTGTCCGCCATATATGCTTCGGGAGTCTTGCGGCAAGAGCTTGTCACCTTCCTTGAGTGGAATATCGTCTTAGCTGTTACGACGAATGTACCTTTAACTTTGTAATCTATTGTACTTGATCTACCGGCCAATTGCCAACGTCAGCATGCTGGAAGCGTAAAGCGGGTTAATGAAAGCCGGTTGTTGAAGTCAGCGGTTACAGATCGGAATTTTTTCACATACTAAGCCAGGCAACAATGCACATCAGAGTGGAGGTTAACCAAAATGGCTAAGGAAAAGCAGCGGACAGATTATGATGTGCGGGAGCATCATACAAATCCATGGCTTTACTCGATCAAAATCGGCTTTTTCGCAGGTCTTATATGGGGAATCGTGCGATGGATGTTTTATGAAATGAAATTTACGAAGGTGCTGACCGGTTTTGCGGCGGATCCTTTCTTTCGGTCATCCTTTCTTAAGACCGGATGGGGAGAAGTCGTTGGGATAGGCGCATTCGTACTATTTTCAATTGCCGCAGCGTTACTTTATAAAATAGCGCTTGGCCGATTGCGCGGTCCATGGCCGGGCGTTTTGTACGGCGCCGCTTGGTGGGCCATTCTATTTATCGTCGTAGGCCCGATGCTCGGCATCATGGAGAGCATTAGAATAGCAGGCTGGAATACGCTTTACACCGAGATTTGCGTATTTCTTCTGTGGGGCGTGTTTATCGGTTATTCTATTTCCTTTGAGTTCACTGATGAAGCATCGAGGGAGCCAATTAAAGCGGGGTAACGAGTTCTACTTCTCAAGAAGCCGACATTTGTGGTAAAATGGCTATTGATCTTTGAACCTATGATGAATTCGGTTGCTTGGGAGGTGCATTTATGCACAGAATCGTTGTTTTGAACGGGCCGAACTTAAACATGCTCGGAATTCGTGAGCCCGGGGTATACGGGACAGAGACGCTTGCATCCATCGAATCGCTCTTGAAGGATAAAGCCGAAGCGCTTGGCGCCACGCTTGAATTTTTCCAAACGAATCATGAGGGCGAAATGATTGACCGAATACATAGTGTGTATGGCAAAGCAGACGGTATCGTCATTAACCCCGGTGCTTGGACGCATTACAGCTATGCGCTGCGCGATGCTCTTAGCACAGTGGGACTGCCGGTCATCGAGGTGCATATGTCGAACATTCACAAGAGAGAAGCGTTCCGCCATGTATCCGTCGTCGCTGCAATCGCGGTCGGTCAAATTGCCGGCTTCGGGTCTCACAGCTATGAACTCGGCCTTACTGCGCTCGTACGTCATTTGCAAAAATCGTAATGAGTATAAGAAGGGGTGAAGCGGTTATGCCAAACGATAGAGTAAAGCGACTGCGCCAGCTGATGGAAGAACATCGCTTTGAAGCGATACTAATTGGAAGCGAGCACAACCGTCGATACATAAGCGGCTTTACCGGCTCTTCAGGCATGGTGCTGATCACGCTCCGTGAAAGCTATTTGCTTACCGATTTTCGCTATCGTACGCAAGCGCCTCAGCAGGCGGCAGGCTTTCAAATCATCGAGCACGGATCAAGTCCGCTTGAGGATGTGCTCGGGCTTCTGCGTCAAGCCAAGCTGACGAAGCTCGCTTTCGAGCAAGACCATGTCGTGTACAGCGAATTTACGGCATGGACGAAAACGTTGAACGGCATCACACTCGAGCCTGCTTCAGGATTGGTTGAACGGCTTCGCATCATAAAGGACGAGTCTGAGCTGCAAATTATGCAGGAGGCTGCGGACCTGGCGGACAGCACCTTCAATCATATTTTGAAACTGATCCGCCCGGGAGTTCGTGAAACGGAAATCGCGCTTGAGATGGAAGTGTATATGCGAAAGCACGGCGCAACATCCTCTTCCTTTGACACCATCGTAGCGTCGGGCGAGCGCTCCGCACTGCCGCATGGAGTAGCCAGCGATCGCATAATCGGCAATAATGAGTTTGTAAAGCTAGATTTCGGCGCCTATTATAATGGCTATTGCTCTGATTTGACCCGGACAGTAGTGGTTGGAACGCCTACAGCGAAGCATCTTGAGATCTACAATATCGTTCTCGAAGCGCAATTGCATGCACTGGAGAATATTAAGCCGGGCATGACCGGACGCGAAGCGGATGCGCTAACTCGCGACATCATTACGAAATACGGCTATGGCGATCTGTTTGGGCATGGTACCGGGCATGGACTCGGCATGGAAATTCATGAAGCGCCGAGATTGTCCAAACTAAGTGAAACGATTTTAACCCCCGGCATGACGGTCACGGTTGAACCCGGCATATACGTACCTGGCTTCGGCGGCGTGCGCATAGAGGATGATATCGTTATTACGGAAACCGGTATTAAAATATTAACCTCATCCCCGAAGGACTTGATCACTCTGGGTTAGGACTATTCATTCAGGAGGGAATCAGCAATGATTTCAGTAAACGATTTTAAAACAGGCTTGACCGTGCAAGTAGACACAGATATTTTCACCGTTCTTGACTTTCAACACGTTAAGCCGGGTAAAGGCGCGGCTTTCGTTCGCTCCAAGCTAAAAAACCTTCGCAACGGTAACGTTGTTGAGAAAACGTTCCGTGCGGGCGAGAGCATCGGCCGCGCGATTATCGAAAACCGTGAAGTGCAATATTTGTACAACTCCGGTTCGGAGTACACGTTTATGGATAATGAAACGTTTGACCAATTTAACTTGGACAAGAAGCAGCTGGAATGGGAACTTAACTTCCTGAAAGAAAACATGAATGTTAACATTTCTAGCTACCAAGGCGAAATTCTTGGTATTCAAATGCAAAACAGCGTTGAGCTGAAAGTCATTGAAACAGAGCCGGGTGTGAAAGGCAACACAGCACAAGGCGCTACGAAAATGGCTAAGGTTGAAACCGGCCTGAACGTTCAAGTTCCACTGTTCATAAACGAAGGCGACGTTCTGCTCATCGATACTCGCGAAGGCAAATACATTTCGCGCGCTTAGTAAGCAGCTTGATTCGACCGTCCGATGTAACTCGGACGGTTTTTTTGCAGGCGGATATACCCACGGGACTGTCTGTTGTGTTATAATATTGTCTTGTATGTACATGTCAGGGTTGGGAGTGAATCAGCTTTGTCGTTGATAGTGATGAAGTTTGGCGGCAGCTCCGTGGGAACGCCGGAGCGGATGCAGCGCGTAGCGAAACGAATAATTGACAGGCAGCGGGAAGGCAACGATATCGTTGTCGTCGTTTCTGCCATGGGAGATACGACAGACGATTTAATCGATCAGTCGAAACAGCTTAATCCAAACCCGCCGGCGCGGGAAATGGATATGCTATTAACTGTTGGAGAGCAAATATCGATAGCTTTGCTGTCGATGACCGTACACCAGCTTGGAGCTAAAGCCGTATCCTTTACCGGCTGGCAGGCAGGCATCCGCACAGAAGCGGTGCATGGCAAGGCAAAGATGACGAACATTCACCCTGAGCGCGTATTTAAAGCGCTGGAGCAGGGCAATGTAGCCATCATTGCCGGCTTCCAAGGGATGACGGAAGACGGTGAAATTACGACACTCGGCCGCGGCGGTTCTGACACGACGGCAGTTGCAATGGCAGCCGCGATGAAAGCAGACGTTTGCGAGATTTATACGGATGTGGACGGCATTTATTCAACCGATCCCCGCGTCGTAAAAAATGCGCGCAAGCTAAACGAGATTTCGTATGATGAAATGCTTGAGCTCGCTAATTTGGGCGCTGCTGTATTACACCCGCGTGCGGTGGAATACGCTAAGCATAACAATGTTAAGCTTGTTGTGCGTTCAAGCTTTACCCAAAACGAAGGTACAAGTGTGAAGGAGGAAGCGGTCATGGAGCAAGGCGTGGTCGTTCGCGGCATCGCGTTTGACAAAAATGTAGCTAGAATTAGCATTATGGGTGTTGAGGATGTACCGGGCGTGCTTGCCAATGTGTTTGGCGCACTGGCGAGCAACGGCATCGATGTTGACATTATCGTACAAAGCGGTGTGCAGGACGGTAAGGCCGACTTCTCCTTCACTCTCTCTGGCGACGACAAGGATAAGGCGATTTCGGTTATCGAGGGTGTCCGCAGCAAGGTGCCGTACCGTGAGACTACTTCAGAATCGAACCTTGTGAAGGTATCCATCGTGGGCGCAGGCATGGTCAGCAATCCAGGCGTTGCAGCGAAAATGTTCGCAACGATTTCATCGCTTGGCGTCAGCATCAAGATGGTAAGCACCTCTGAAATCAAATGCTCTTGCGTGATTACTGCTGAGCCTTTGAGCGACGTTGTGCGTGCGCTTCATACTGCATATGGTCTTGATACCGAAGTGCAGGCGTTTGTAGGCGGCCCTCAGGAACGCCGTTAATAGAATAGGCTAGAGAGAAGGCACGTTCCGTACTGACGGAACGTGCCTTTTTTTACGCGCAAGCGATCAGGATCTTGTTAGCTGATCTCCATTCAATCTCGGAACCTCGTGGTAAATATCGATGGCGGAGCACGCCTCAATATCTTTTTTCATCCCCATTTTCAAAAGCTTTTTTCCCGTCATTCCATTCATTATTGTCTCTTTCACTTGAGCCGACCGATTGCGGTACAACGCCAGCATCGCGGTGCCAAAATCATCCATTTCAACAGTAACATGGCTTAAGCTATGAAGCTTATCAAGCACAAGCCCGGCGCATAAGCCATCCTCAATCGCAAATTCATCATGACTGCCCGCGCACAAAATAACGACATCGCGCCGAAGATCGACAGCCAAGCGGGCGCAGGCCTCCGCATTCAGCAGCGACGCGGTCAACACATTGTCTGCCCGCATCGATTTATGGATCGCCCTTGTGCCGTTCGTAGTCGTAAGCACAATTCTTTTGCCTGCCACGACCTGCTCGGTGTACTCATCCGGCGAGTTGCCCAGATCGAAGCCGGCGATTTTTCGGCAAAATCGTTCTCCTCCAAGTAAATCTCCCGGACGCTGAAGAGCCCTTGCCTCCATTACGGTTTCAGCAGGGATGACGCATAAAGCGCCCGCTGCGATTGCCGTAATAATCGTGCTTGTCGCCCGCAGCACGTCGATGATAATAGCCGTCTTTTGATGAAATCTTGCGGAGCTGGCTTCATTTACACTTGATATAACCTGCACTTGCATGTTGGATATTCCGCCTTTCCTAAGCTCAATCCTTTACTATATGCGTCTTCCTATGGGCAGGTGTCCGGTATGAAAGGTAGACAAGCGTGCATATGAATAAGGAACAGATGGATTGCGAAGGGAGGTCATTTAATCGTGCTTAATAAAATTGTACTGACTATGGCGTCACTGCGGCTTATGTCAGGCAGCATCGAAATTTGCGCCGCGCTGCTGATGCTCCGGTTTAACCAAATCGACAGAGCGCTGGTCGTAAACTCATCACTTGCGTTAGTAGGCCCGCTCATTCTTATCGCGACGACTACCGTTGGACTCGTCGGGATTTCCGACAAGCTGTCGCCTTCTAAATTTCTTTGGGTAGGTGCCGGCGTCATCTGCTTGATGATCGGTATTTTGAAAAAATAATAGATTGTAAATCTAGCAAACGATGGACGGGGCAGACATATTTTCGCATCGAAAGCATACAAATAGGAACTACGAAGGACAAACATCCGGGAGTGATGATGGCATGCTCGCACGCATCGTGCACTTACTGCCCTTGGAGCTGAAGACGCTGCTGGAGCGGCTTCCTGAATCTATGCAGGAGCAGCTGGAGGAAATACGGATTCGAGAAGGACGACCGCTTGAAATAGGGTTTCGGGGGCAGTCTCGATTTATGATGATTGACGGGTCGCTGCGCCAAGCTGCCGACGGGGCATACAAGCCATCGGCAGACACATGCCGCAAGCTGCTTGAACGCATTACCAACTATTCCTTGTACGCCATGGAGGAGGAGCTGCGCAGAGGCTTTATCACCGTCTCGGGCGGCCATCGTATTGGACTGGCTGGCAGGACGATACTGGACAGCGGCGTTGTACGCGGCATTCGCGATATAGGCGCATTCAATATCCGGGTAGCCAGAGAAGTGATCGGCGCCAGCGCACACCTGCTGCCAAAGCTGATCGACCGTACTAGAAAAACGCTGCATTCCACACTTATCTTAGCTCCTCCGCAGCAGGGTAAAACGACGCTCGTGCGGGACATTGCCAGATCCGTCAGCTATGGCTTGTGGCCTACCTTGGAGGCGAGCGGCTGGC
>DATJKM010000357.1:0-6729 GCA_035491515.1 Candidatus Udaeobacter sp.
TTTTTAATCGATTTTCAACTGGCACCAAGCTGTCTTCAGCTTGCTGCCAAACCTGGTTCTAAATTAGCTTCCAAACCAGCTTCTTGAATAGTTCGATTCCGTGAAACTAATTCCGGTGTTTCACTTAAAACTGGCGGTTTAGTTAGATTTGGCGAGCTTAAAAGCCTTATTAGTTTGACATTAAAGAAGTAAACGTTCGGGCACCAAAAAAATACGAGAGACGAGCGGGAGAATGTATTCTCCCGCTCAACCCGTCTAGCGGACGGCATCAGCCGTCCTTGCCTTGCTGTGGCAGCGGCCGCTTGCGCAGCAGCGACTGCCACACCCATCCAGCGTTAACCATAAGCATGACCGAGGATAGGATGAACAAGCCTTGAATGCCGATCCAGCCGGAGAGGGCGCCGCCGGTAATAGGGCCGATCATGTTGCCAAGGCTCATCGTACTGGTGTTAAAGCTGTAGGAACGGCTCTCCATACCGTCCGGTGTGTATTTGCGAATAAGGGAGTTTACCGCTGGAATAAGCCCCCCAAGAAAAATGCCAAGCATAAAACGGGCAAGCAGCAATTGCCATACCGTTCCTGCCAGAGCTTGCGGTATAAAGGCGAGCGAGGCTCCGACAAGCGCGACCCCGAGCACACGCTCCGCGCCAATTCGGTCGCTAAGCTTGCCAAGCAGCGGCGAGGCTACGAGATTGGAAAGGCCTGTAACTGAACCGACGAAACCGGCGTAGAAGGCAAGATTTGCGGTTGTGCCGTGCAGCTCCTGAACGTAGAGCGGAATAAGCGTCATCGGACTCATCATCGCGAATTGGATGAGGAAGGTGACGGCGAACAGCGCGGTAAGCTGATGAATTCCGCTTAGCTTCCTGAAGCCTTCAATAACCGAAGCCTGCTCGCGAGCAGCTGCCTTCATACGGTCAAACGGCTCCTTTACGACCAGCAAGGCAAGCAGCGAAGCCGCAAACAGCAAAGCTCCCGTTAAATAGAATATCGGCCGGAAGCCGATCGTATCTGCAAGCAAGCCGCCGATGAATGGACCGAGTATCGTTCCGGCAATCCCGCCGGATTGAATCGTTCCCATCGCGAAGCCCATCCGGTTTTTTGGTGTTGTTGCGGAGATCAAAGATATTGAGGCGGGGTTAAAGCCGGAAATCGTACCGTTCACCATACGAAGCAGCAGCAAATGCCAAGGGTTAGTGGCAAAGCCCATTAATACCATAACAATCGACATGCCGAAGCCTGAACGAAGCAGCATCATTTTGCGGCCGTACCGATCCGCCATCTTCCCCCATATCGGTTGAAATATAAAGGAAGAAACAAAGTTTCCGGCAAAAATAAACCCAGCCCAAACACCGATCTCATGCTTATCTTTTAAGCCTAAATCAAATTGTAAATAAAGAGACAAGAACGGAATGATCATCGTCATCCCAGCCATAACGAGAAACTGTCCGAACCACAACACGATCAGATTTTTTTTCCATTGTTCCATAACCAAAGTATATCATAAGTTATACTGAAATTTCCTTTGGCCGGTTGAACTGAAGCACAGCGATCAGAATAGGCAATTCGCAGCAGGCCGCCAAGCCGGATTTCGATATCCGTAAATTATTGCAAGCGACATATTACGGTGCGGCAGACCTGAACGTTACGGAACTTTTGCCCGCAGGCGAGTATGCCGTCAATGCTGCCATTCAGGGCCTGTTAAGCGGGAAACCGGGAGTCGGATCCGCCAATGAAAGCTTCTTTCTTTTCATTCCTCCCGCAATAATTCATGCGCTTTTCATGCAACTAACGACTGATTGTCATACTATTGTCATAGGAAGCCGATAAGCGGCAGTTGTTAGGTTTGATGAAAAAGGGCATAATGGAAGCATAGGAAAATTCATAGAAATGGGGAACGGGAATGTCTTATAACGACCGTTTCATACGGGCTTGCCGGAAGGAACACGTAGATCAAATACCTGTATGGTACATGCGACAGGCAGGAAGGTACGATCCTGATTATCGCAAAATAAAAGAAAAGTATTCATTGCTCGAAATATGCAAGCAGCCGGAGCTTGCCGCTGAAGTGACGATGATGCCGGTCCGCAAGCTGGGCGTCGATGCCGCTATTTTATACTCGGACATTATGAATCCAGTTGCTTCGATCGGCATAGATTTTGATATTGTCGCTAACATCGGGCCGGTAATCGCTAACCCGATTCGTTCTGCGGCTGACGTAGAACGTCTGAAGCCTATCGACGTGGAAGGGGATCTCAGCCATGTCATTGAGACGATTCGTATACTGGACCGTGAGCTGGATGTTCCGCTTATTACGTTCGCTGGCGCGCCATTCACGATTGCGAGCTATTTAATTGAAGGAAGGCCTTCCAAAAACTATTTACGGACGAAAGAAATGATGTACAGCGAGCCGAAGCTATGGCATGAGCTGATGCGTAAGCTTGGCGACATGGTCATTACCTATTTGCGTGCGCATATTGCGGCAGGCGGCAAAGCTTTTCAATTATTTGACAGCTGGGTAGGCGCCTTGACTCCTGCAGATTTCCGGCAATTCGTATTGCCGACGATCGAGCGTATTTTCGCAGAGCTGGCGGATTTGCCGCAGCCGAAAATTTATTTTCCAGGCGTTAGCTCAGGCGAATTGCTTCCGGAGCTGCAAAATGTGAAGGCAGATGTGATCGGTCTTGACTGGCGTGTATCGATCGATGAAGGCCGTCGCAGATTGGGCGGCGGATTTGCGGTACAAGGCAATTTGGATCCGACAATATTAACTGCGCCGATCGGCGTTATTGAATCGTATGCGAAGGAAATTATGGATAGCGGCATTGAGAAACCCGGATTTATTTTTAACCTTGGGCACGGTTTATTCCCGGAAGCTTCGCTCGAGAAGCTGGCTGAGTTAACTGCATTCGTACATTCGTACTCGAAGAAAGCGATCGCAGACAGAAGTCTGAAGGAGGCCAGTCATGTCTGAGCATAAAGGGCAAAAAACCGGTGTGCTCGTTATGTCCTACGGCACTCCGGAGTCGATGGACGATGTAGAGGCATATTACACGCATATTCGACGCGGAAACGCTCCGACGCCTGAGCTGCTTGCAGAGCTGAAAGGCCGTTACGAAGCCATCGTGGGCGGAGTATTTCCTTTGCGGGAAAATACGAACGGGCAGGTAGCCGGTCTGCAGGACAAGCTGGAGCAGCTGGCACCGGGCCAGTTCGTCTGCTATCAGGGCTTGAAACACGCAAAACCTTATATTGAAGTCGGCGTCCAGGAAATGGCCAAGGATGGCATCACGCAAGCGGTTGGGATCGTGCTGGCCCCGCATTTCTCAACGATGAGCGTAGGCAGCTACATTAAGCGTGCGGAGGAGAAGGCGAAGGAGCTTGGCATTGCGATGACTTTCGTAAAGGAATACCATATGCATCCGAAGCTGCTGCAGGCGCTAACTGACCGGGTTGTAGACGGATTAGGCCGTTTGGCCGCCGCTGCGAACGGGGAAGAGAATGTGAAGGTGCTGTTCAGCGCACACAGCTTGCCTGTGAAAATTCGCGAGCTTGGCGATCCGTACGAGCAGCAGCTGCTTGAAACTTCTGCAGCGGTTGCGAAAGCGGCTAATGTAAAGGATTGGCAGTTTACATGGCAAAGCGCGGGTCGGACTAGGGAGCCTTGGCTCGGACCGGATATTTTGGAAACATTGCCTGTGCTGGCGGAAGAGGGCGTCAAAGCGGTGCTCATTGCGCCGGTAGGCTTCGTGTCGGATCATTTGGAAGTATTATATGATCTTGATATTGAAGCGCAGGCTGCTTCGAAACAGCTGGGCATAGCTTTAGACAGAATCGCGATGCTGAATCGCGATCCATTATATATGGAAACGTTGGCGGAATCGGTTATCGAGTCCTTGAACAGCTAAGGGAAGGAATGAATGAGATGCGGAGAATCGGAAACCCTGATCGAATTGTCATTATTGGCGGAGGGATCAGCGGACTGAGCTCCGCTTTTTATTTGCAGCGGGAAGCGGAGCGACAGGGCAAGGAGATAGAAATTACCATCGTAGACGGTGCTCCTGCCTTTGGCGGAAAAATTAATACGCTGCAGCATGACGGGTTTGTCATCGAGAAGGGGCCGGATTCTTTTTTGGCGCGCAAGCAGGCCATAATCGACTTGGCGATGGAGCTTGGTTTAGAGGACGAGCTGACGACAACGAATCCGGGAGCGAAAAAAACATATATTTTGCATGAACGCAAGCTGTACCCAATGCCGCCTGGGCTAGTGCTTGGCATACCGACGGAGATTGGCCCATTCGTAAAGACTGGATTATTGTCATGGGGCGGCAAGCTGCGCGCTTTGCTGGATTTGGCGCTGCCGGTCCGCAAAGAAAACAGCGACGAGTCGCTTGGCGGCTTTTTGGAGAGGCGGGTAGGCAATCAAGTGATGCGCCGTATCGCTGAGCCGCTGCTCGCGGGCATTTATGCGGGGGATTTGAAGAAGCTGAGCCTGCAGGCAACCTTCCCGCAGTTTGCAGCGGCTGAACGCAAGCACGGCAGCCTTATTCGCGGCATGATGCATAACCGTAAGGCCAGCGCTGCTGCCGGTGCTCTGCCGGCCGTTGCGAAGGGAGGCACCTTCCTGACGTTTAAGGGCGGTTTATCGACGCTGGTAAGGGCGCTTGACGAAGCCTTGAGCAAAGCTCAGAGGCGTCTTGGCACGAAGGTTACGGAGATTAGGCGCAATGCGGAAAGCCCGGCAGAAGCAGGAAGCATGCGTGAAGGATCCGCTGAGGGCGAGGCAGGCCGTTACGAGGTTGTGCTGGACACCGGAGAAAGCCTGCAGGCTGACCGGATTGTGATGACGGCACCGGCTTATGATGCGGCGGGTCTGCTGGAGCCATTGACGGATTGCAGCGAGCTCCGGACAGTCAATTACGTATCGGTGGCAAACGTGGTTATGGCGTTCGATAAGTCTACGTTTGGGCTTGATTTTGACGGATCAGGGTTTGTTGTGCCCCGCTCGGAAGGGCTGCATATTACGGCTTGCACATGGACGTCAAACAAATGGCTGCATACGAGTCCGGATAATAAGGTGCTGCTGCGCTGCTATGTCGGCCGCTCCGGAGCCGAGGAAATCGTTAGACTGCCGGATGCAGAGCTTGTTAAGGCAGTACGGAAGGATATAGAAGAAACGATGGGCATTAAGGCAGTGCCGACGTTTATTGAAATTACGAGATTGCCTCGTTCAATGCCGCAATATCCGCTCGGACATTTAACGAATATGAAGCAGCTTCGGGAACGTTTTGAAAGGGAGCTGCCAGGCGTCTGGATCACGGGCGCGGCATTTGATGGCGTCGGTCTACCGGATTGCATCAGACAGGGTAAGGAAGCTGCGCAGGCGATTTTAAATTAAGGTCTTTTAATTGTTCCCCATCAAAGGTGGATCATTGCTATAATGGTAGAGTCTATCGATTTTTGGACTTTTAAACCTTACATAGAGGAGCCATCTTTCATGCAAAAATCACGGTCCGAAACGCATAAGCGGGACAAGCTTAGCCGGAAAAAAAGGCTTAAAAGACTCATTATCGTTAATTTCACGCTGCTTGGTATCATTATAGTAGTGCTTGGCGCATGGCTTGCCGCAGCGAATTCAGATAAGCTGCAAGACTGGTTTAGCTTTGCAGGCGGCGATAAGAAGGAGCAGGCGGAGGCAGCACAGCCTAATGTGAGCGCCGAAAATTCAGGGAATGGTGCGGGATCAGCGAAAACCCCAAATTCCGCCATAGAAGATCCGAGCAATAAAGGCGAAGAGAAAATGCCGTCTGAGGAAGACAATGCTGCTGCGACGGCGCCTGAAAGAGCAAACAATGAAGCTGACAAAATTAGCCTTTCCTTTGTCGGAGATGTGCTGGTCGAGCAATATGTGAGTGCAATTACAGAGCGCAAGGGCTATGATTATTTGTATAAGCCGTCGATGCTGTACTTAAGCGAGCCCGATCTTACGGCAGGAAATTTGGAATTTCCGATAACGAAGCGCGGAGTGCCGGTCGAGGGCACGCCGTACGTGTTCAAAGGCTCGCCGGATGTGCTGCCGTCGATGCGTAATGCCGGCTTCGATGTCATGAGTCTTGCCAACAATCATACGCTTGATCAAGGCGTGGAGGGCATGCTCGACACGATGAAGTATTTGGATAAGGCCGGAATAGCGCATATGGGCGCGGGCAAAAACGACACGGAAGCTTTTACTCCCCTCATTAAAGAGGTACGGGGCATTAAGGTTGCCTATATCGGCATAAGCAGAGTGCTGCCGTTCAATTCGTGGAAAGCAGATAAAAATGTAGCCGGAGTAGCGGAAACCTACGATACAAAACGAGCGGTTGCCGCTATTGCGAAAGCGAAGAAGCAGGCGGATGTCGTAGTTGTAATGGTGCATTGGGGCAAGGAGCGGGTCGACCAGCCTGAGGAGTACCAGAAGGATTTTGGAAGACAGTACATTGATGCCGGCGCGGATCTTGTCATCGGCAGCCATCCGCATGTGCTGCAGGGATTTGAGATGTATAAAGGCAAATGGATTGCATACAGTTTAGGAAACTTTATTTTTAACAATTATCCGAAGGAGAAAGCGGCAGAAACAGGGGTGCTTGACGCGTTATGCTCGAAGAACGGCGACTGTGACCTGACGTTCCATCCAATGATTACGGTCCAAGCGCAGCCGACTCCCCTTAAAGCGGATAAGGCAAAGGC
>DATJKM010000358.1:0-15408 GCA_035491515.1 Candidatus Udaeobacter sp.
CGTATCGGTTACGTACGGACGAAGTGTTTCTGCATAGCCAAGATAATCACGGACGATTTTGTCAGCATCAAGCTGCTCTCCGCCGTATACTTGCTCGATCAGTTGGTTTTTCTCGACGATAATGCTGCGGACTCTTGCTTCAAATCCCTCTGCATCCATCAGATCGGCGATGCGGATACCGTTGCGTGCCGCTTTGTCCATGTAGCAAGGGCCGATCCCTTTGCGTGTTGTACCGATTTTGTTATCGCCTTTACGATCTTCCTCAAGAGCGTCAAGCACAAGGTGGTACGGCATAATAACGTGCGCGCGATCGCTAATTTTCAAATTAGCAGTCGAGAAGCCGTTATCATGAATATAGTTAATTTCCTCGATCAGCGCTTCCGGATTAATAACCATTCCGTTGCCGATGACGCATGTTTTATTATGATTGAAAATACCCGATGGAATCATCGTTAATTTGTATTTTTTGTTATCAATAAGGATCGTGTGTCCGGCATTGTTTCCCCCTTGGTAACGAGCGACGACGTCGGCTCCCTCTGCCAAGTAATCAGTGATTTTGCCTTTACCTTCGTCTCCCCACTGTGTACCAACAACAACAACCGTAGACATAATTATACCCCCGTCCGGTGTTTATAAGCACCGAAAATTACCGTCTGAATGCTGCGGCACGACATTACCTTCATTTAGAGGCCTCGTGATGCAAGTCAAAAGACAGCATTAATAGTGTATCAGTCCATCCCCGAGAAGTCAAACTAAAAACGAACAATTGCATAGCTCCCCATGCAATTGTTCGGGAATTCATGACGCCTGCATCGGATCCTGATGAGTGCGGTCGATACTTACGAATTTATTATATTTTTTCAGAAAGACCAGCTCTACCGTACCTACCGGTCCGTTCCGCTGCTTGGCGATTATGATCTCGATAATGTCTTTCTTCTCTGATTCTTTATCATAGTAATCGTCCCGGTACAAGAACGAGACGATATCGGCATCTTGCTCGATCGAGCCTGATTCCCTAAGGTCAGACATCATCGGCCGCTTGTCCTGCCGCTGCTCAACACCCCGGCTGAGCTGCGAGAGCGCGATTACCGGAACCTCAAGCTCACGCGCAATTTGTTTCAAAGTCCGCGAAATTTCGGATACCTCTTGCTGCCGGTTCTCGCCTGCTTTGCCGCGGCCGGAAATCAGCTGCAAATAGTCAATCAGAATCATGCCGAGGCCTTTTTCCTTTTTCAATCGACGACATTTGGCACGAATCTCGGCCACCGTAATACCCGGCGTATCATCTATGAAAATTTGCGCTTCCGACAACGAACCAATCGCCATCGTCAGCTTCTCCCAGTCGTCGCCCTCCAGATGGCCTGTCCGCATGCGCTGCGCATCTACGTTCGCTTCAGCGCAGATCATACGCTGTACCAGCTGCGCCGCTGACATCTCCAGACTGAAGATGGCGACGGTCTCGCGGGCGCGAACGCCGACATTTTGTGCGATATTGAGCGCGAACGCCGTTTTACCTACCGATGGACGGGCCGCGACAATGATAAGGTCACTCCGCTGGAAGCCGGCTGTCATTCGGTCCAGATCCGTAAAGCCGGATGGAATACCCGTCGTGCCTCCCTTGTCCGCATACAGCTGCTCGACCTTCTCGAATACCTCCATCAATACGTCCCGAATGGATATAAATCCGCTGCCTGAGCGGCGATTCGATATTTCGAGAATTTTTTTCTCCGCATCGCCGAGCAGGACGCCTACATCCTCCGAGTTCGCATAGCCATCGGATACAATGTTGGTTGCTGTTCGGATAAGGCGCCGCAGCATCGATTTCTCTTCAACGATTTGCGCGTAATAATCAACGTTTGCCGCTGTCGGCACCGAATTGGCCAGCTTCGCCAAATAACTGACGCCGCCTATTTCTTCAAGCAATTGCTGATCCTGCAAATGAGCTGTCAAGGTTACGAGATCAACCGGCTGGTTGTTCTCGGCGATCTCGACCATCGCCTCGTAAATTAGTCTGTGAGGGCCGCTATAGAAGTCTTCGCTGCGCACCCGCTCCATCGCTGTAATAAGCGCTTCCGCTTGCAGCAATATCGCTCCGATGACAGCCTGTTCAGCTTCTAAGTTTTGCGGTGGAACACGGTCAAACATCAGCTCTGTACTCATGGGTCCCTCCTTAATGGTTTTCGAAAACCTGCTTCGTAAGCATAAAAACTATCTTCTATTCTTCAGCCGCTTGTACGCTCAGCTTCGCTTTTACTTCAGGGTGAAGCTTCACGACAACCTGCGTAACACCTAGCGTGCGAATGGGATCTTCAAGCTCGATTTTGCGTTTGTCGATCTTAATGCCTTGCGCTGCCAGCGCCTCGCCGATTTGCTTGCTCGTAATCGCGCCGAACAGCCTTCCGCCTTCGCCCGCTTTTGTCTTGATAACGACAGTCAATTCTTCCAGCTTCTTGCCAAGCTCCTGCGCATCTACCTTTTCCTGCTCCTTGCGCTTCTGCTCGGACGCATTCTGAACCTCAAGCGTCTTCAGGTTGCCGTCCGATGCCAGCTTCGCCAGCCCTTGCGGCAATAGAAAATTACGTACGTATCCTTCAGAAAGATCCTTCACTTGACCTTTCTTTCCTTGTCCTTTAACATCCTTCAAAAAGATTACTTTCATTCAAATAACCCCTCTTCCGTTTCAATTTCGTCTAAAACCCGCTTCAGACGTTCGGCTACTTCTACTACTGATCCTTCAAGCTGAGCGGCAGCATTCGTCAAATGCCCGCCTCCGCCCATTCGTTCCATTACTACCTGCACATTCATATGGCCCAGCGAACGAGCGCTAATGCCGATAAGTCCGTCAGGCCGCTCCCCGATAACGAAGGAAGCGAGTATATCCGTCATATTCAGCAGCGTATCCGCCGACTGCGCGATGAGCAGCTGCGAATATTTACGACCGCTTTCGGTTACTGCAATAGCCACATGCTCATGGAGCACCTCGGCATGCTTAATAATTTCTGCCTTGCGCACGTACTCCTCAAGATCCTCCTTCAGCATCCGCTGAATCATCATCGAATCTGCGCCGTTGCGGCGGAGGAATGAAGCGGCCTCAAACGTCCGCGCTCCAGTACGAAGCGAGAAGCTCTTCGTATCGACTGTGATGCCGGCAAGCAATGCTGTTGATTCCCTTACATCAAGAACGACGCGGTCATGAATGTATTGAAGCAGCTCGGTTACCAGTTCGCATGTCGATGAGGCGTAAGGCTCCATATAAACCAATATTGCATTCGCGATAAATTCCTCGCTGCGGCGATGATGATCGACAACGACGATACGATCCGTTAGTGAAAGCAGCTTAGGCTCCTTCACCATGGATACTTTATGTGTATCGACGACCACGGCAAGCGTCTGAGGCGTTATTAGCGCAAAAGCTTGCTCCGGCGAGACAAAACGTTTAGACAGCCTCTCGTCTTCCCTGATGAGCTCCATCATTTTCTGGATCGCCGGGTTGACGCCCTCGAGCACGATATAGGCCTCTTTGCCAAACAGCTGCGCTGCCTTCATCACGCCGATAGCTGCCCCGATTGCATCCATGTCGGGCATTTTGTGTCCCATAATAACAACATTGTGGCTCTCGCGTATCAGATCTCTCAGCGCATGAGCGACCACACGTGCACGGACGCGGGTCCGCTTCTCCACCGCATTCGACTTGCCTCCGTAGAACGATTGCCGGCTGCCAACCTTAACGGATGCCTGATCACCGCCCCGTCCGAGCGCAATATCAAGGCTCGTATGCGCCCATTGGCCAAGCTCGATAATGTTCTCGGCCCCTGCTGCGAAGCCGATGCTGAGCGTGACCGGAATTTTGTGATCCCCGGTAATCTCCCTTACCTCGTCGAGCACAACAAAGCGGGACTGCTCAAGCTGCTTCAGCGTTCGCTGGTCGGTCACCAGCAGAAAGCGGTCAGACGTGAGTCTCTTCAAATAAAGATGAAATTTTTGCGCCCATTCGGTAATTTCCGTCGTGACCTTCGCCAGCATCGAGCTGCGCTGGTGATCGTCCAAGCCTTGCGTCACTTCCTCAAGGTTATCGATCATGACGACGCCTAGGACAAGCTTCTCATCATCGTATTTGCGGCCAAGCTGCCAGAGGTCGGTAATATTTTTGACGTACAGAATCCGTTCCTTCGGCTTGAAGATCAGCTGGTACACTTGGGAACCAACCGTCGCTTCGATGGTTCCCTCCCGTTCCTTCACCTGCTGCAAAGACGGAAAAAGCTCCGCAAGCGGCACGCCGATGACCGTTTCCCGCTCCACCACGCCTGCAATATAAGGATTATGCCATTCCACTATTCGATCTTCATTATATAGAATAATTCCAAAAGGAAGCTCGCTGATGACATCGTTGCCAACCTTCTTGACCCGATAGGACAACGTGCCCAAATACGTTTTGAGGTCTTTGCGGAACGCTCTTTCAGCTATTACCATGTAAAACAATACGCCACCGGTCAGCAGCAGCCCGAGCAGCCCGAGCAGCCACTCGAACCATGCAAGTGCCACCGACATGAGCACCATCAATACGAATGACCATATCTGATGCATTCCGTGCCAACGTGTAACCAAAAACTTCGGCATTTCAGATCCGCTCCTGTGCTATGGTTTCGTAAACGACTTGCGGATTGGGAAAGCGGTATCCAGCACGCCAATTAAGCTTAGCGGCGGAATCAAAAGCACCGGAATCGCAATCAGAACCGGCACCGCTTTGTTCCACCCTCGCTGATGGGCAAGGAAGTAGAAAAATCCGACAGCCTGAAACGCAAAAACAAAACTAAGCAGAGGAACCAAGTTCATTAACGCCACTGCAAAATAAGAATCGCTCGTTGCTGTCGACGAAAACAGCTCAATGACATAAGAAATCAAGTACAAAATAACGAGCAAACGAGGCAGACGCCATTCCCTTGCACGGGTAAACCTAGGCACATCCGGCCCCCCGCTCCACTTAACGGCTCTACGGGCTACGAATTGCGTAATAACCGTAAGCCCAAACGCAATCAAAATAAAGGTAACGGGGATTGAGTTAACCATGGTGTGAATGACGATATCCGTTAACCCCGAGTCCCATTCCGCAGGAAGATAGCTCTGTGCCATCAATTCCTCGACCGTTGACCGTACAAACGTACTCAATTCTCTAATGAGCGAAATATCCAAGAATACCTCGAATATAAGCAGCTCAAGCATCAATTGAGCGAGAACCACAACGCCGACCGTCCGAATAACCCTCGAGGCGGTTGCTTGCTTCATGTACAAGTGGCCCATCACTATAGAAGGTATCAGGAAAAACAACCCAATAATGAGCGTGGCCGGCCCGCCGATAATGAACGCCAGCACCCATACAGGAAGCAGATGCAGCACAAACGATTTTGGCGGCAAGGTCGCATACAGTACGACATACGGCACCATAATCAGCAGCATGGTAATGACGTTGAATAGCGGCACTAGAAGGGACAATAATAAAAGAAGTGCCGTACAGCTCCACAGCACTGGTTTCAAGCCGGTTTTCAAACCGTTCACCTCTTGATTATTTAATCTCGTTTCTTACGAAACTTTTACAACTCATTATAGCATAAAAGCTGCATATATCACGCACATTCCCATTGGCTTCCTATAAGGATGCAGCGCCCGCTTCACCGCTTATACAAAAAACAAAAAGACGGAACAGCAAGCTCATTCCGCCTTCGTTTCTAATTATGTTGCCCCACTCACTTTGAAAATAATACCACAACCCGGCCGGTATCGCCGCCGTTCGTTATTTATCCTGCAGCACATTATATTGCTCTGTTATGATTTTCTGGCAGTAATCGATAATTTCGCTTCTGCGCACGATCCCGATAAACCGGTTCATATCGTCGACAACGGGCACGAAATTTTGCACCTTCGCCAGGGAGATCAGATCATCCATATTGGCATCGATTTGCACCGTCTTATTATTCATTCGAAGCGGCACATCAGCGAGCTTCACTTTATTGGTCTGCTCAAGCGTAAGGTCGGTATGATTTTTGATGTACCATAACAAATCGCCTTCCGTAACGGTGCCTGCATATCCGCCATCATCATTTATGATAGGTACTGCCGTATAACGATGATATTCCATTCGTTCAAGCGTCTGTCTTAATGTTGCATCCTGGGTTAAACAGATGACATCCTGCTTCGGCAATAAAAAAAACGCGATATTCATTTTTCCCCAACAACTCCGTTCCATTTGCTCTTTCCATTCCCTATTGGCCGAAGGCAGCAGACGGACCGGAGCGCGCAGCTTTACGGCTGCTTCGACACACTCTCGCTGCTCGAAAGCGTCCCTACTTCTTTCGCCTTGTTTACTGTGTACTTATCCGGCAATATAAGGCTGGATGCAGGCGTGTCCGCATTCAACCAGCTTTTTATCATCGTCTGCACCTTAGCCAAATCCTCTTCATCGGCAAAATAGTACCAGGCGCCGCCGCTCTTCAAGCGGTGTCCATTGCCTAGCAGCGAGTGGCTGTAAATATTCCTCTCCTTTGCCTGCAGCATGCTTTGAGCTAAGTCGACAAGCTGCTGCGGACGCATATCCGTGCTAAAATTATCGCCCATAATATCCATAAGCTCTGGTACCTTGGACCATTGATTCATTTGCTTTGCTTTCTCCATCAGCAGATTCAAGAAAATTTGATGACGCTCCGTGCGGTTCATGTCTCCGCCTGCATCCTCTCGGTAACGAACATAGTTAAGAGTATCCTGACCGTTATAATTGTCCTGACCGGCCTTGATGACGAACTTCTCGTGATCGGGGTCGTCATTAACCATATCCTCTTCAATAGGCAGCGAGATCCCGCCGAGCGTATCAATAACCTTGCGGAAGCCTTCAAAGTTAATAGAAGCGTAATAATGAATAGGCGCGTCCAATAACTTCTCGACGGTATCCATGGCCATACCCGCTCCGCCGAATGCGTAAGCATGCGTAATCTTATCCTCTTTGTCCTTCCCGACGATCTCAACGTACGTATCACGCGGAATCGAGACCATCAGAAGATCGCCGTCTTTTGGACGAACGACCGTATAAATCATCGTATCCGAGCGTCCAATTTCTTTACCTCTCTGGTCAACGCCAAGAAGCAGCACGGAGAACGGATCCTGCTTCTTATCTATTGTACTAATCGGAACGGGCTCCCGTCCATCGATAGGCTTATAAGTTTGCTCCAGTTGCTTCTCTATATGACCTTCGAGGAACCAATCAAATCCTAACATAGCCAAAGCCCCGCGGTTAAAAACAACGGTAACGATAAGAACAACCGCTAAGGCCGATGCCGCATATAACCATTTACGTTTATTCATAATATAATAACTTCTCCTATCTTTCGATTCTTATATAATGACACCTATATTCTAGACGATAATTTGTCGAAACAGGTTACAAATCTTTTACAATGTATTCATACCAATTTTTGATATTATTTTATAAATGAAAAAGGTCTACCTCCTACAGATGACGAATACAATCATTCCAAGCATATGTTAATTAGAAAGGGTGAAACTTGTGATACAACCTCCATCCTTGCAGCCGGACGGCTCATCGACCGGCCTAGACCCTAAAGTAGCTGGCTTGCTTTGTTACTTGGGAGGCTTTGTAACTGGAATTATATTCCTTATTCTGGAGAAAAAAAGCCGTTTCGTTAAGCTGCACGCCGTTCAATCGATCGTCGTATGTGTAACGCTCATCGTACTTAATATTTTGTTTGGTTTTATTCCCCTCATCGGCTGGCTGCTCGGTTTACTGCTTGCTCCAGTCAGCTTCATTTTGTGGATTGGGCTTATGCTGCTTACACTGCAAGGCAAGCTGACCAAACTTCCTATTATCGGCGATTGGTCGGAGCAGCAAGCAAACAAGTTTTAAATTTCTATACTCCAGTGCAACGGTTCAGTTTTTCACTTTCTTATATCCCAAAAAATGGACGGCCTGTTGCCGTTCTTTTTTTTTCATAAAAAAGAACCAGGACGGTGTATGCGCACAATGTCCTGGTTTTATTTTGAAAAAGCGTATGCTGCTTACAACAACGGGAACCCTAATAAAAAAATGAATAAGAAAGGGATCTGAGATGTCTGAAATGCTAATTAATGTAATTTTCGGTTTCATAATTCCTTGGATCATCGCGCTGTACCTTGCCCGGAAAAGTCCTAAAATATTGCTGCTGATCTCTCCTATCGGCGCTGTCCTATCGTTTGTCATAAACGCATTCGGCTTTCAATTAAAGTTTTGGGACTTTACGCCGCTTATACCGGATGATCAAAACGTATCGGCATTGCCGCTTAATATCGGCCTTTACCCTGTACTTGGAAGCTACATGATTTGGACGATTCTTTTGCATCGAAAAAAAACAGCGCTCATTATATTCTTATTCGTTCTTTGTACGACGATACTTGAGTATATTGGGACTCTGGTCGGCAAAGTATCGTACGGGAACGGCTGGAATATCGGCTATACCTCCCTATCCTACTTACTTGCTTTCAGCTGCGTGTATATATACTTTAGGTTCCTTGAGCGATTACGCATCATATAAAGACGGTTAGCCGCTCTCCTTCTTTTGTTTATGGGATGAGCGGCTTTTTGAACAGCAGCAATCCGGTCCAAAAGCTGCCATCGAAATTCCCCTCTTATTGCTTGCAACTTTTTCCATTAGCCTCACGTATCATTATTTATGCGATCAACATTCCTGGGAGGGATTTAATTGTCTATTTTTAAACGGCTGCGTGACCTTACTTTATCGAATGTTTACTCTCTTATTGAGAAAGCGGAAGATCCTGTTAAGTTAACCGATCAATATATACGAGACATGCAAGAAGATCTAGCAGATGCGGAGAAGGCTGTTGCGGCACAAATTGCTATCGAGAAAAAATTTAAGCAGCTTTATGAAGAACAGGCGGAGCTCGTGAAGAAGCGCAGCGAGCAAGCCCATCTTGCGGCACAGGCTCAGAACATCGAACTGGCGCGCCGCGCCCTGGAAGAGAAGAAATCGGCCGAACAGAAGGTTGCTGAGTACAAGTCCAGCTTTGACCAAAATAAATTGCTGGCCGATAACCTTCGCGGCAAGCTTGATGAGATGCGCAAGCAGCTTACCGACCTAAAAAATAAGCGCGAAACGCTTGTAGCTAGATACAACGCTGCCAAAGCGCAAACGGAAATCAATAAAGCAATGTCGGGGTTCGGCACGGATTCGGCTGCAGCAGGCATGAAGCGCATGGAAGAGAAAATGCTGCAAATGGAGGCTCAAGCTGAAGCGAGCAACGAGATGAGCTCTAAAGGTAAATCGCTCGATGATGAATTTGAGAAGCTCGGCAAGGACAAAGCGGTTGAAGATGAGCTTGCCGCCCTTATGAAACAATACGAGAAACAATAATTGTTCCATTTAACTAGCAAGTATTGTATAGTATGACCGCTAGCGTTATGAATCGGACTTCCGGTTTTAACTAAAGGCGGTCTTTTTTATAAATTGGAAACTTTGGAGGAACTCACGATGTCTTGGATTGATCTTATTCGAATTCCGGTATGGACAGGTGCAGGAGCTATTTTATTAGTCATCATCATGTTTCTGGATTCGCGCTTCACGAAGTACAACGATTTGCAGGAAATTAAAAACGGAAATACGGCAGTCACTACACGTTTCGTGCTGAAGCTGTTTGCCCAAGCGTATATTTTGGCTCAATCGATTAGCAAATCGAGCGAAATGTTGGAGGCTCTTGTCGTTTCTCTCATCTCCTTCGTCCTCTTGCTCGTACTGGAGTGGATTGTCGAGAAAATCGTCGTTGCCGTTAGCGGAATGAAACTGGAGCAAGGCATACACGAAGGCAAGATCGGATACGCATTGTTTGCAGGCTCGCTCCATGTTACAGGGGCATTAATTATCGGGTCTATTTAACTTTATAGAAGGAGCATATAAGATGAGCTTGTTCAAAAGGATTAAAAATCTGATTACTCCCGTGGAGCCGCCTATTGTAGAGAAAAGCGTAATGACGCTCTCGCCTGGCGACATATGCGAGGTCTCCTTAGTTACGTATAACGTGACCGGCAGAACGCATAACCGGGCTCGCAATGCGATCGTACTCACACTGCAAGACGGCATATCCATTCGCTATTTGACTATAGAGGAACGAGAAAGAACCATGTATGCGCTCTATGACCCGATTGACGGCCGGCTTGACTCCGTTGAAGAGGTACCGACTATTTTGGAGCTGGATGACCGGACTTATCATATGGAGGAGCAATTCTCCGGATTAATTACAGCGATCGGCAAAACGCCTTACATGCAGGGAGGCGAACAGCATGTCTGGCAGTATCAATCTGACGATATGAAGCTTCTTCGTATTGAATGGCAAAACGGACGCTTCATGCTCTATGAAGGAGAAAGCGTTCTGCCTGCCGATGTTCGCGTGCTGCGTGGCGGATAGGAGGAAGAGATGAATAAATGGTGGCATCAATCTATAAAATACCTGCTTCTGCTGAGCTTTATCGTCCCTCTTCTCACAGCTTGCGCGGTTTCGGATACGGTTAAGGATCAATATCCGTTAGAATCGGTAAATGGCTCAGGCAACCAAACTTCATATGTGTATCGTGCAGAGAACCGTTCCGTTCCGGATGTCGCTGCCGATTTAATCAAGCAGCGTGATCCTAAGCAGCAGAGCGACGTGAGTACAGAGCGGATGTTTCTCGTTTATTCTGATGAAATCATCCATTTGCAGCAGGCTCCCGACAAGCCGGCAGATACCCTTATCGAAATCGACTCAACCGAATATGTACGACAAAATTACAGCTCGGGGTTTCTTGAAGGTTACTTAATAGCTAGTGTGCTTGACGATCTATTCGATAAGGGCAAGTACGGCAGCGGCAAATACCGGGGCTACTCATCGAAGGATAAATACAAGCCTAACACAACGTACCGAGTACCTACAGTGGAAGACAAGAAGCTGGCTCCGCCCGTAACGGTTAACCGCAGCGGCACCGTGTTCAAACGCTCAAAGGATGCCAATGCAACGGCTGATTCGAATAAAAACTCGATTACGACTAAGCCATCATCTAAAGGAAAAATCATAAAAAATAACGACCAAAAAAGCAAATCAAGCAGCGTATACACAAAGCCGCGAACCTCAAGGCCTTCCGTCAAGGTCGGCAAAAGCAGAATAACCAGGCGGCGTTAAGCCTCACCTTTCAAAACCAGAGCAGCATCCTAATGAAGGATGCTGCTCTTTTCTTTGTACTGCAGGCTCGCAGCTATATTCCCTTCTCCTTGTCACTTAAACTTATCAGCTTCCATATGGTCAACCATGTGAATTTGATTGTTGCTTAGAGTTTACTGAATTTGGAAAGACGAGCTTCAGCATAGGCGGAGTGACAAGCGTTGTCACGATAACGACCATTACGACCGAGGTGAAATATTGAGGCAGCAAAAGCCCTGACTCTAAGCCGGATGCCGCAATAATGAGCGCTACCTCTCCTCTTGATACCATTCCTGCGCCTATCGCTAGTGATGAACGGTTATTGAATCCGGTCAGCCTAGCGCCTAACCCCCCGCCAAGCAGCTTCGTAACGATGGCAACAAGGGATAGCAATATAATAAAGACAAGCTGGCTGCTCAAACCCTCAAAAGTAATGTTTAGTCCAATACTTACGAAGAAAACCGGTACAAATAACGTATAGGCAATCGGCTCGACTTTCGACTCCACATCATGTTTAAACTTCGTTTGTGAAATCGCAATTCCGGCTGCGAAGGCTCCAATAATGCCGGCTACTCCCATAAACTCGGAAAAGTAAGAAAATGCAAAGCAAATGACTAAGGCCGCGCTCATAGCAGCTTCCGTAATTTTAAAGCGAGCGAACAGTTTCATCACTTGCGGTATAACCCATATGCTGACCGCGATAATTATAATAAAGAACAATACCTTTTTCCCAATCAATACCGGAATTGAAACATTGTCTGTTGCTCCGAGCAAGCTCATCATAACCGCTAGCAGCACTACTACGACGACGTCATCCACTACCGCAGCCCCAAGTACCGTAGTACCTTCTCTAGAATTAAGTTGATTCATCTCCTTAAGCGTTTGAACGGAAATGCTGACTGAGGTTGCGCACAACAGTAAGCCTAAGAATAGCGCCTCCGTATTCGATAAACCCAGTGCAGCAGCTATCGCATAGCCACCTATAAACGGCAGGATGATTCCGCCTATCGCAACAGCGAAGGAAGCCTTCCAGTTTTGGCGGAGCTGATCCAAGTCCGTTTCTAAGCCTGCTATAAACATAAGCAAAAGTACGCCTATTTCTGCAAAATGACCAATGAAATCGTCAGGCTGAACCCAGCCTAATAATGCAGGGCCAATGATAATACCCGCTAGCAGCTTGCCTAATACCGCAGGCTGTCCCAGCCGTACAGATAAATGTCCGGCTGCTTTCGTGGATACGATAATGAGTGCTAAATAAAAAATGAACTGCATCCGTACGCACCCCTTTCTTCACCGATTGAGTTAGCATGCAACAAAAAAGAGCCCGTATGCATGCGGGCTCTTAGTAAAAAACAAAAAGAGCCCTTGGTGACAGGCTCCTCCGTTTCTTGCATATTCACCTAACGACCTATTCAGTCGTGTAAGGAAGCAATGCGATTTGACGTGAACGTTTAACTGCGATTGTAAGCAAGCGTTGGTATTTCGCGCTTGTTCCAGTCACACGACGTGGCAAAATTTTGCCGCGCTCGCTGATAAACTTTTTCAGCAAATCTACATCTTTATAGTCAATTTTAGTGATTTTGTTTACAGTGAAGAAACACACTTTACGACGTTTGTTGCGTCCGCCTTTACGTCCGCTGAACTTACGCTCTGGACGCTCGTCGCCGCCGTTATCTCTTTGCTTGAAAGCCATGATAGGTATCCTCCTTATCGTTGAAAATTTTACAATTACGCAGCTACTTTATATTGCGATAAAGGCTGCATAACCGTTCCATTGATACGCGAAGTAGAAGTTACTCCGATATCAAAAGGGCAAATCATCCTCTGATATATCAATCGGGCGTCCGTCATCCTGGAAAGGATCACGGCTGTCGTTACGTGAGTTATTGCCAGATGGCCGGTTACCGCCGCTTTGGGAAGCGTTGCCGCCGTAAGATCCGCCGCCGCTGCTTGTACCGCCGCTGTAGCTGCTTCCGCCTTCTTCGCGCGAGCCGCCGCCGTCTTTATTGGATTCCAAGAACCGAACGTTATCCGCGATAACTTCCGTTACGTAGACGCGTTTGCCTTCGTTGTTCTCGTAATTCCGCACTTGAATGCGTCCTTCAACCGCTGTTAAGCGGCCTTTACGCAAGTAGTTGGCGCAAGTCTCGGCCAGTTGACGCCACGTTACAACCGGAATGAAATCCGCTTCACGTTCACCTTGACCGCCGCTCGTAAACGGACGATCTACTGCTAGCGTAAATTGTGTAACCGCAACACCTGCAGGCGTATAGCGAAGCTCTGGGTCTCTCGTCAATCTACCAATTAGTATAACACGATTCAACATCGTTTCTGACCTCCCAATCGAACAATCCAGCGTGGATTAAGCGACGTCTCTGACGATCAACGAACGGATTACTTCATCCGTAATCTTCATGATACGGTCAAGTTCATTCACAATTTCAGTTGTTGCGTTGAAATGTACCAGAACAAAGTAACCATCACGAAGCTTATTGATCTCATACGCAAGACGACGTTTTCCGCTCACATCTTGCTTTGTGACCTCTCCGCCGTTGGAGATAATGCCATGGAATTTGTCAACGATCGCTTGCAAGGCTTCTTGCTCAACGTCTGGACGAACGATGTACATTACTTCATATTTGCGCATATTGTTTCACCTCCTCTTGGACTAACGGCCCCATAAATGGAGCAAGGAACGAGCTTCTGCTCGCATCTCTATACTATATCAAATCTAATCGCCTATGACAAGAGCAAATGACAGATGCTTAATGTTGAAGCTTAGAAACAAATAGGAATTCAAGCTTTATAGCCGTTATCTGCTACTTATGCAATTCCCATTCGCTGCAAATACTACGGTAATGGAGGGATAAGACATTCTTATCTTTCCGCTTAAATTATAAGCTGGAGGATGATCATGATGGGTGAAGGTACGTTGTTTTCGCCGGGAGATAAAGCACCGAATAATGGAACATACATCGAAGATGGGGTAAACTCGTTTCATATGGGCATTCAAAACCCGAAAAAGGTTCAGCTCAGTAAAGGTGAGCGCTTCCCGGAGACGACCAACCATGAGCGTAAGTGGAAACGAATGGGCCATTAATTTTTTTCCGGGCATCATGAATATCAGGACGCTGCTTTGGTCATTATATTATCGACGGTGTAAGAGAGGTGTGGTTCCCTTGAACCATTTGGGCAAGCGTACACGAATGTACCCGTCAACAGACGGTTCAACATTCGTTTCGCATTAAGAGGATTTCGTTCACGCAGTATAGAAGCGGAGGGTTGTGCTAAAGACACTTGTCTGTAACACACGCGCATTCGAGCATCTATACGTCAATCCGTTTATGCGGATACGTATAATTGTGCTCAAAAGGAATCAATGAAGCTTTTGCTGATTTGCTCCGATTGACGAATGAAAGCTCCAAGGTTTCAAATGCTTGTAGTGAGAAATAATCAGACTCAACCATCAACCACCGTCAAGAAGAGGGCTCGCAAGAGCCCTCTTCTTCTCATTCCTATTCATGCCATGCCTTGCTTGGACGATCAGCCGGATAACCGTGCTTCTGTCGGTATGCTTTCCTTTCCGCTGTAAAGTCCCACCATTGCTTATCGCTCCCGGGTACATTCGCATGATGGACAGCAAGCCGCATAACGTCTTCGACGCAAGGATCCATCCAAACCCCGTGCAGCCTTTCCAGGCGCTCTACAAGCTGTGCTCCACTCTCTCCCCCGGTTTTAATCTGCTCCAATGAATAAAACCCCAGCTCGACTAAATTTTCAGCAAGTCTTGGGCCAATCGAAGGCACCGCTTGAAACTTTGCAAGTGCTGCTAATAGGTTCGCTCTTCCTGACGGCACATTTAAGTTAATACTTAATTCCTCCGGTGTGTATCCCGCCACATCTGCCAGCTTAATCCTTGCTTGTCTTAACCGTTTACGTTCATCATCCGTTAATGGAAGCTTTGGTGTGCTCAATTAGATCGCCTCCTTATTAGGGCTATATAAATAAAAAAAACGATCCGGTAATCGAATCGTTTGTCTGTTTAATATTTATGGCGGAGAAGGTGGGATTCGAACCCACGCACGGTTTGACCCGCCTAGCTGATTTCGAGTCAGCCCCCTTGGGCCTCTTGGGTACCTCTCCGCGTGTTGTTGACACAAAAAATATAATATCATAGAGCCTGTC
>DATJKM010000359.1:0-19455 GCA_035491515.1 Candidatus Udaeobacter sp.
GTTAAGCGGCAGAGATAAAGAGGTGACGGATGAAAAATAAATTGAATTCAAGCTTATATGAATGGCCTGATCTGGCCTTTCATCATTATTGTTTGCAAGTGTACCGGCTGAATCGCGGAACTTACAACACAATCGATCAATGGCTATTCGACAACGGCTACCCTGAAATTAAACGCAGACGGAAGATGATCATCCGTTTTTTGGACCTGATGGCACAGTCGCAAGCAGATGAGGGGCGTAAGTTTCTGTCCTTTGGAAAAGGGAATTTGATTGTGGAGTTGAGCCAGTTTACAGCCGAGCACGACATGCATGTTAGTGGCGTATTGGCTGCTTATTAAACAATCGGCTCTTTCATGCAGGTGACTGTTGACATAAGGCTGCAGCAAGTTTATATTTAAAAAAATATTATTCCTATTTGAATACTTGTAATTATCGACCGGATAACCGGAGACATGTTCAGCACGATGTCTCCGGTTATTTTGTTTACACTTTGATCGATCACGGGAGGAAAATGAAAATGGAATATCGTAAATTGGGAAGAACGGGACTAAAGGTATCCGAGGTAAGTTTGGGTACGATGGCATTTGGCCGGTGGATTGACGAACAGGCTTCGGCAGTTATTTTGGATTTAGCGCTTGATAACGGCATTAATCTCGTTGACACTGCGAACGTGTACGGGGCAGGGGAGTCCGAACGTATTCTCGGCAATTTGCTAAAGGAGCGGCGTCAGCAAATCGTTCTCGCGACAAAGGTTCACGGCCGTGTAGGAGAAGGCGTCAATGATTCCGGACAAAGCCGGTATCATATTTTCAAGGCGGTTGAAGACAGCTTGAAGCGCTTGAAAACGGACTATATCGACCTGTACCAGGTACACCGCTTCGATCCGAACACTCCGCTTGATGAAACGCTGCGGGCTTTAGACGATCTGGTTCGTCAAGGGAAGGTAAGATACATAGGTGCTTCCAATTTCGCCGCCTGGCAGCTGGCGAAGGCTCATGGAGTAAGCGCTCTGCACAGCCTGCATCGCTTTGAAAGCCTGCAGCCGGAATACAGCTTGATCTCGCGTGAAATTGAGAAGGAAATTATTCCATTCGTACAATCGGAGAATGTCGGCGTTATCGTCTACAGTCCGCTTGGAAGAGGAATACTCTCTGGCAAGTACCGCGCCGGAGAAGCGCCTCCGGAAGGCTCGCGCCTGGCGGCTGGCGAACAACGGCTGGAGGAGCTTTTGAAGAAAAATGCGATTCAGCTGGCAGAAGCAATCCGGCCATTGGCAGAAGAACGCGGCCTGACACAGGCGCAATACGCTTTGTCGTGGGTGCTGAGCCGTCCGGGAATTACATCGGCCATTTTGGGTGCTTCGAGACCGGAGCATATTACGGAAGCGGCAAAGAGCTGGCATGAAAGATTGAGCGCGGAAGAGCTGGCGAAGGTAGACGAAGTGACGTCAAACCTGCAATTGGCGAAAGAAACGGTTCTGAGCTAATCAGCTGATCATTCAACTGCATACATTCTACCGTATCAATGGAGGATATCAGAGCACCACGTGATATCCTCCTTTTGATTTTTTTTGACATAAAGACTTGAGGGGAGGCCGTATGGTGGCGGGAGTTACTATTAAACATTTATATAAGCGCTACGGCAAAGACAAGCACGCGGTCGTGCAGGACTTCCAGCTGGAAATTAAGGATAAGGAGTTCATTGTGTTCGTAGGGCCTTCCGGCTGCGGGAAGTCGACGACGCTAAGAATGATTGCCGGTCTTGAGGATATATCCGAGGGTGAAATTTATATTGGGGATCAACTGGTCAACAAGCTTCCTCCTAAGGACAGAGATATTTCGATGGTTTTCCAAAACTATGCGCTTTACCCGAATTTGAGCGTTTATGAGAATATTGCATTTGGTCTAAGGATGCGGAAGCTGCCGAAGCACGAGATCGATTTGGCCGTGAAAAACGCAAGCCGGATTTTGGAGATCGAGCCTTACCTGAACCGCAAGCCGAAGGAGTTGTCGGGTGGACAACGTCAGCGGGTGGCGCTGGGCAGAGCAATCGTACGTGATCCGAAGCTGTTTTTGATGGATGAGCCGCTGTCTAATTTGGACGCGAAACTCAGAGTAACGATGAGAATGGAAATAACGAAGCTGCACAAAAAATTAGGCACGACCTTTATATTCGTTACGCATGACCAGGTTGAAGCGATGACGATGGCCGATCGTATCGTTGTCATGAAGGGCGGCATCATTCAGCAGTGCGATACGCCGGAAGCCGTTTACTCCAAACCGTCGAATACGTTTGTTGCGAGCTTTATCGGCTCTCCCCAAATCAACTTCATCAACGGCCGCATCCAGGAAAATCCGCAAGGAAGATTGGAGTTTCATACGAATCGCTTCCACCTGAAAATTAATGAAGCGATAGAGGATATTTTGCGCAAAAATAACCAAGTAAACAAGTCGGTTATATTAGGGGTTAGGCCGGAAAACGTTAAGCTTGAAGGTTTATTTTCGGAGACGATTATTACCGGAATCTACCGCGATAATGAGCTGATGGGCGCGGATCGTTTTCTGTATTTGGACATTGGGCAGGAGAAGCCGCTGATCGCCCGCGTGGACCCGGATAACCGTTTTGCCGAAAATGAGAAAGTGAAGGTTGAGCTGGATATTTCGAAGGCTCACTTTTTCCATAAGGATACGGGAGAAAGATTTACAGACTGATCAGATTTCTGCGAAGGAGGGAGGCGGCTTCTCGTTATGAATAAGAAACGGAAATGGCTCGTGTATGGCGGAAGTATAATGATTGCGGCATTGCTGCTCTCATCTGGAGCGGCAGTAAGCACGGTATCAGGCGAGAAAACCGAGACTGTCAATTATGATGGTCTCGTCACTGCATTTGATTATAAGGTTGATCCATATTTTAGCGAGGCGCTGGAGAAGTGGCAGGCGCAGGGGCTGAAAAACGCAACCGCATCGATACAGGTGGAGGGGGCGAAGCCGTCAAGGGTGTCGAATAATCAGGAAATTAAAGCCGGCGGGTATGAGGGGAAATCGAATGTGCTGCTTTGGAATACGAGCGATACGGGCTGGGTCGAATATAAAGTTGACGTTGCAGAAAGTGCGCTGTATGAAATCCATGTATCTTATAACCCGTTAAAGGATGCTGGGAGTAAGGGACCGATTAGGTGGGAGGTTACTATAGACGGTCAGAGACCGTTTAGGGAAGCCTCCTCCATATCGTTATACCGCACCTGGGAGGATGTCCGTCCTATTCTGAAAAACTCGGATGGCGATGAGATCCGCCCCCGTTCGATTGACGTTTCGGGCTGGAGCGAAAAGCCGTTAATCGATTCGGGAGGGGCATATGCGCAGCCTTTGCAATGGCAGTTCACACAAGGAACGCATACCATTCGTTTGCAAGGCTATGATCCGGTTGCGATTGAGAAAATTGAACTCCTGCCAAGCGACACGATTCCGTCGTATGAAGAGGCTGCAGCTCAAAATGCCAATGTGCCTGCCATTGCCGGAGACGTGTTGACGCTTCAGGCGGAAGATTTTACTTCCAAGAACGATACGGCGATTAAGCTGTATTCGGATAAGAATTCCCGCACCTTACCCCGTTATAAAGGGAGAATTATTTACAACACAGTAGGCGGACAGCGCTGGCTGGAGCAGAATCAGGAAATTACATGGTCGTTTGAAGTGCCGGAGACCGGATTGTATAAAATAGGATTTCGCGCTTTGCAAAACACGATCGCGCAGAAAACGTCCTATCGGGCCGTTCGGATCGACGGCGAAGTGCCGTTTAAGGAGCTTCTGGCTTATGGTTTTCGTTATTCAACGGGCTGGAGAGGAGCGGTTTTGCAGGATGAAAGCAAACAGCCGTATTTGCTAAAGCTTGAGAAGGGGAAGCATACGTTGTCGCTCGCGGTTACGCAGTCTCCTGTTAAATCGATTATCGTCGATGTGGAGAAGCTGATCGCCCATCTGGATGCGATCGATTGGGATTTGCGCAACATTACGGGGGCCAGTACGAAGAAAGCGATAGACCGCAACCGTTCATGGAATATGGATCAAGACTTTCCTGGTATGACAGACCGGATGGCGCTTGCGGCAGACGTTATGGTTTCATTGTCTAGGCGGGTCGTAGAGGCTAACGGAAACAAGGATTCGATTAGTCAAGGACTCGATACTTCAGCGAAGGATTTGCGGGCATTGCTCCGCAAGCCGGAGGAAATTCCTTATCAGGTTGAAGAGATATCCTCGATGAGAGAGAAATTCGGAACGTTCATCGACACGCTGTTGAAGCAATCGCTGCAGCTGGATGAGATCTATATCATTCCGGAAAAGGCTGATGATCCTAAGATGGAAGCGGCTTTTTTTAGCCGTGTTTGGGGCGGGGCTGAGAATTTTATCTACTCGTTCGACGCAAGGGACAGCCTGAAAGAGCTGGATGATACGAAGCTGAATATTTGGGTGCAGCGGGGAAGGGATTATGTCGATCAGCTGCAGCAGTTGGCCGATGAGTCGTTCACGCCGGAGACAGGCATAGAGGTGAAGGTTAATTTGCTGCCGAATCCGGAGCTTCTGCTCATGTCTAACGCAGCGGGCGTTCAGCCCGATATCGCTCTCGGGTTGACGCAGGATTTGCCGGTTGATTACGCGATTCGCGGCACGCTGCAAAATTTGGCCGAGTTTGAGGATTTTAATCAGCTTTATCCTAAATTTAGTCCCGGCTCATGGCTGCCGCTTCATTATGACGGCGGTTATTACGGCGTGCCGGAAACGCAGTCGTTTCAGGTTCTTTACTATAGAAAGGATATTTTGCAGCGCTTAGGGCTTGAAATTCCCCAGACCTGGGAGGATGTATATGATTTACTGCCTACGCTCCAGCAAAATTTCATGAACTTCTACGTGAACCCGAAGGAATTTACTCACTTCTTCTATCAAAACGGAGTGGATTTTTATGAGCCGGGAGGCGTGAAATCGGGGCTGGATTCGCCGGAGGCGTACCGCGCGTTCAAGCAGTGGACGGATTTATTCAATACGTACGCTGTGGAGCGGGAGGTGCCCAGCTTCTATCAGCATTTCCGCAGCGGAACGATGCCTATCGGCATATCTGATTACAACATGTATGTGCAGCTGTCGGCGGCAGCGCCGGAGCTGAACGGCCGCTGGGGAATTGCGCTTATTCCCGGCACGAAGCAACCGGACGGAACGATAAGCCGATGGGCTGGAGGCGGGCAGCGGACGGGCGTTATTTTCGATAAGTCGGGCAAAAAGAATGAAGCATGGCAGTTTCTGAAATGGTGGCTCTCTGCCGAGGTGCAGGAGCAATACGGCTCCGACCTGGAGGCTGTGAATGGCGTTGCTTTCCGCTGGAATACGTCTAACGTGGAGGCTTTCACCAATCTTCCGTGGAAAAAGGAGGATGCGGAAATCATTTTGAACCAGTGGAAATGGTATAAGGATATTCCAAACGTGCCGGGAGGCTATTTCCTTGAGCGCGAAACGAATAATGCATGGATCAGATCGGTTGTAAAAACGGCGAATTATATGTCCTCGTTAGAGCAAGCCGTCAGAGACATCAATCGGGAGCTGCTGAGGAAGCAGCAGGAATTCGGCTTTATCGATGAACAGGGCCATCAGGTTAAAAAATTGGACATTCCAATTGTCGATCAGCCTTGGGAAGGGATTGATCGTTATGTGGAGTAAGCTGTGGTCATTTCGGATATCGTACTTATTTATTGCGCCTTTCGTCATTTGCTTTGCCTTGTTTATTGTTATTCCTATATTGGCCGCGGTCGGCTTAAGCTTCACCTATTACAACGGGATCGAGCCTCCGCGCTTTATCGGCTGGAGCAACTTTCAGTATTTGATTGCGCAGGATTTGCTGTTTTTGAAATACGCGCTGCCGAACACATTTAAGTTTGCCGTTATTGTCGGTCCCGGCGGCTATGCGGCTGCCTTCCTGCTGGCTTGGCTCATTTCGCGGCTGCGCGGAAGCTACCGCAAATGGGTTGCGCTCGCCATGTATACGCCATCTCTTACCGTAGGGATAGCCATGACCATTATATGGCTCCCCCTGCTTTCGGGCGATAGAATCGGTTATTTGAACAGCTTCCTCTTAAAACTCGGTCTAATCGACGTTCCGAAGCTATGGGTAACGAGTCCTGATTATCTCATGAACTCGATGATCGTCGTAACGTTGTGGTCGAGCATGGGCGTTGGCTTTCTGGCGATGCTCGCAGGCATTCTCAATGTGGATGCGACGCTGTACGAAGCGGGAAGAATCGACGGGATCAAAAATAATTTACAGGAGCTTTGGTATATTACGATTCCGTCCATGAAGCCGCAAATGCTGTTCGGCGCCGTAATGGCGATCGTTACGACCTTTAAGACGGGGTCCATCGGCGTTGAGCTGTCCGGCCAAAACCCGACGCCGGAATATGCCGGCCATTTGATCGTTAACCATATTAACGACTATGGCCTTATCCGCTTTGAAATGGGCTATGCGGCGGCGGTTTCCGTGTTTCTTCTTATATTAATGTATTTTGCGAACAAGCTAAGCTGGGGATTGTTCGGTTCGAAGGAGGAATAACATCTGAAACAGTCGAGCCTTGCTGCAAAAATTAGCTTTAACGTCATCATGCTTGTGATGTCTATCATTATGATTCTGCCTATCATTTATATTTTTAATCATGCATTCAAGCCTTATCATGAACTATTTATATATCCGCCGAAGTTTTTCGTGCAGGAGCCGAACCTTCAGAACTTTGTTGAGTTATTTTGGGTGACCTCAAATTCGGTCGTTCCGGTATCGCGTTATTTGTTCAACAGCTTGTTTATCTCGGCTGCGAGCGTTATTGGCATAACGGCGGTGAGCGCGCTCTGCGCCTATCCGCTCTCCAAGCATCCTTTTCCAGGGCGTAAATTCATCTTTGCCACTATTATTCTCATGCTGATGTTCACGCCGGAGGTCATTCAGATTCCAAGGTATCTGGTCGTCAGCAATCTAGGCATTATGAATACGTACTGGGGCCATCTGCTGCCTGTGCTTGCGCTGCCTGTAGCCGTCTTCCTGCTTAAGCAGTTCGTGGATCAGATTCCGGATTCGCTGCTGGAAGCGTCAAGAATTGACGGCGCGAATGAGTTCATCGTATTTGCCCGCATCGTCATACCGATGTGTATGCCGGCAATCGCGACGGTCGCCATTCTGGCGTTTCAAAATTCATGGGGCAACTTGGAGACATCGATGCTGTTCATGCAGGACGATGAAATGAAAAACTTTCCGTTCTTCTTGTCTACGTTGACCAATAATCTTGCGAACAACGTTGCCCGTCAAGGCGCGGCTGCGGTAGCGGCGCTCATTATGCTAGTTCCGAATTTAATTTTTTTTATTATTCTTCAAAGCAAGGTCATTTCTACAATGGCGCATTCGGGTATTAAGTAAACAGGGGGGAAATCGTTTGAAGAACAGGAGGCTGCGGATTCGTCCGGTCATCATGGTCCTGATTACGGCGATTTACATAGCGTGGCCCGGCTTACAGGCTTCAGCCTCGCAGTTACCGTACGAAACCTACTATAAGGATGGATTCGGACAGCTGGTGAAGACGCAAGCGGCTTATATTCCCGCCGGTATCATCGGTACGAATGTGGTGATTGCGAAAGCAGACCAAGCCGCTGGTACCCCGGATAAGCTGCAGTTAAATCAGCCTAAGGATATATTTGTGGATGAGAAGGATCACATTTATATTGCGGACACAGGTAATAATCGTATCGTTCATTTAGACGAGCAGGGACATTATATTCGTGAAATAAAGGTGAGTGAAAGTCCGCTTAAGAAGCCGAGCGGGCTGTACGTCGACAAGGCGGGAGAGATCTACGTTGCGGATACGGGAAACAATCGGGTCGTGCGGCTTGATCCGGACGGTAAGCTGCTGAAAGCGTTCGGCCGTCCCGAATCCAGCTATTTGCCGGCGGCATTCAAATACGATCCGGTCAATCTTATCGTAGATAAGCGCGGCTTTATTTATGTAACGACGCTTGGCGCATACCAGGGCCTGGTGCAGCTTGACCCTGAAGGAAATTTCATAAGCTTCTTCGGTCCGAATAAGGTGGCCTTTTCTTTGTTCGATGCGTTCAAGCGATTTTTCTACACGCGGGAGATGTATCAAAGAGAGCTGAAGAAGCTGCCGGGCGCCATTGCCAATTCGACGATAGATAACAATGGCTTTATTTACACCGTAACGAAGGAAATTCAGACGGACCAGATCAAAAAGCTTAATATTGCAGGCTTGGATCAGCTGAAAGGAAAGGGTGAGTTTGCAGCATTGCAGCCGGTTCGGTCCTACGGCGAGTATTTTCATTATTTTCAGCGCGGCATTAGTCCCCAATTAAACGATATCACGGTCGATTCCTCCGGCAACATGACGGTTATCGATTCGGTATGGAATATTATTAGCCAGTATGATCTTAACGGTAATCTGCTGTTCTTCTGGGGAGGGGATGTCATTACGGCTACCTCGAAAACAGGGGTCGTAAAAACGCCGGCAGCGATTGCCGGCAATTCGAAAGGCGAGCTGCTCGTGCTCGACAGCGTCAATAATTTGATACAAGTGCTCCGGTTATCGGAGTTTGGCCATTTGGTCCATGAGGCAAACCAATTGACGCAGGAGGGCAGATACGAGCAAAGCGAGCCTTTGTGGAGCGAGGTTCATCGTTTAAATGCCCAGTACACGCCGGCCTTGATCGGTCTGGCGAAGGCTGCCTATAAGAAAGAGGATTACGCGAGGGCGGAGAAGCTCTTTTATCAGGCGGGCGTTGTGGGCGGCTATTCCGAATCCTTTTGGCAAAACCGGTTGAAATGGTTCCAAAGCCACTTTGGTCTATTGATGAATATCGCGCTTGCGCTTGGCATCGCCTATCTGTTATGGAATGCTTTTGCCAGAAAGCTTCGCCTAACACGCAAGTGGAGCGCAAAACCCCGCGAGAAGCATCTGCTGGTCGAACAGCTGAAGCATGTGTTCTATTTAATCAAACATCCGGTCGACGGCTTCTACGCGATTCGGTACGAGAACAAAGCGGGCTTCGTAAGCAGCCTGATCCTGTTTGGATTAGCGGCAGCATCGTATGGATATATGCAAGCCGGCACCAGCTTCATATTCAATCCTGCTGTGCATGTCGGCATTGACTTATTGCCGATTGCGGTTCAATTCGTAGGGATATGGCTCGGCTGGGTCGTTTCCAACTATCTGATCAGCTCGCTGCTTAGAGGAGAGGGACGGTTCCGGGACGTATTTTACAGCAGCTCCTATGCCTTATTTCCGATTATTCTCATAGGAATACCAGTTACATTATTGTCGAACGTGTTGACCTTGAACGAGCTTGCCATCTTCCATTTCTTGAAGCTGTTTATTGTCTTATGGGTCGTTTTGCTGTTTATTTGGATGGTTCAGGGGATACATAACTACACCTTTATCGAAGCTATTTTTATTATTGTCCTATCGCTGCTGGCGCTCACCATTATTGTCATTTTAATTTTCATCTTAATAAGCCTAAGCATAGAACTGGTTAACTTTATTAATTCCTTGTACCAGGAGGTGATCATCCGATGACGGTCCGCAAAATAAACTTTACGCTTATCGCAAAGCTGGCGCTCATAACCGTTTTGCTGGCCTTGATAGGATGGCTGGCTCTAGTGGTAGGAGGGTCATGGGGCAAACCGTCTGCCGAAGCTGCCGATGTCACGGGTCTGTTCGAAGCAAATGGCGCTAGTCCGTATAAGGCCGGCTTGCCGGCGGAAGGGAGCTTTGAACAAATTGCAGAGTCAGACACGCTAAAGCTGCTCGCGGATAAAACGACGGCTCATTTCCAGGTGATTAACAAATCGACGGGCAAGGTATGGCGATCTTATCCGGATCCGCAATATTGGAAGGATGAGACGGTACCGAACACTTGGAAAAATAATTTGTCTTCGCCGATCATGGTTGAATATGTCAATGCGAAAAATTATAAATCATCCTCGGTAACGGCGGGATTAATCGAAAACCAAGGGTATTTGGAAAATTTCCAGGCTACCGAAACCGGCTTTACCGTTACCTTTACGCTGCCGAAGGCGGAATTCAAAATTCCGGTCGAGGTGAGTCTGCATAAGGATTACGTGGAGACGAGGATCGTTGATTCGGGCATTGTAGAGGGCGCTTTGAGCTTATTGAATGTAAAGCTGTATCCCTTGTTCGGTGCACAGCCGTCAGTCGGCCAGAAAGGTTATATAGTACTGCCTGACGGCTCCGGCTCGCTGATCAGCTTCGCGCAGGATCGGATTATGCCGCAGCTGACCTATAACGAAAGCGTGTATGGGCAAGATTTATCCTACTACAACGAGAATACGGGCAGACAGCGAATCGCGATGCCGGTATACGGAATAAAGTCCGGCGATCAAGCCTTCGTTGCGATCATCTCGCAAGGGGAAGCGTTCGCGAACGCTTACGCCGCGCCTTCAGGCGCGGTGGGCCGATCGAATTGGGCGACGACCGAATGGCAGTACCGCAAGCGGTTTTTCCAAAGCGTAAGCAAAAGCACGGGGGAAGGCTTCTACACCTACAGCGGCGACAAGTTTATTGCAGATGCCCGCGCGACACGCTATTATCCGCTTCCTCCGGAGAAAAGCGATTATGCGGGAATGGCAGAGGTTTACCGCAACTATTTGATCGCTGAACAGGGAGTGAAGCCGCTGGAAGCGCCGAAAAAGGACATTCCGCTGTTCGTTGATATAGTTGGCGCGGACATCGAGAAGGGTCTTTTTGCAGACTCTTACTTAAAAGCGACGACGACTGCAGAAGCGGCTGAGCTGGTTCGTCATATTTATGACCTAGGCATCCATCATCTGCAGGTTAACTTCTCGGGCTGGCAGCAGGATGGCTACAGCACGCATGGCGGCTATTTCCCTGTAGATAAGCGGTTAGGCGGGAACAGCGGGATGAAGAGCTTCATTTCCTACGCCCATTCCTTGGATATTCCCGTCTACTTAACGGCGAACTATACGCTCAATACGAATGGCGATGACCGGTTTTGGTGGAGACGCGACGGCCTGCGCAATTTAGCGGGGACGGTGCTGGAGGAGCGGAGAAATGCCGATCAGGATGCCGGTACGTTTGTCAGCCCCAGATTTTATGAGAAGGTTGTCGCGGCCGATTTGAACGATTATAAGAGCTTAGGGGCAGACGGCATTTATTACGAGGACGGCATCGGCCAACAGGTGAATACCGATTTCAACAGCCGGTATCAAGCAAGCCGCGCTGATGTTGCCTTAGTGCAGCGCACGATTTTGAGAAAGTCCAAGGAAACGCTTGGCTCGGTCGCAGCGAATAATGTGAACTTCTATGCGCTTGATCAGGTTGATCACGTTCACCGGTTAACGGACGATTATTCGTATGATGTATTCATCGGCGAACAAATTCCTTTTGCCCAAATGGTTCTTCACGGCTTGCGTACGTATACGCTGGAATGGTCGAATTTGCGCAACGAATTCGGCGATGGATTTTTGCGGAGCATCGAGTATGGGGCATATCCGGCTTATGTGCTTAGCGGAGATAAGGCGGCTGATTTGAAAAAGTCGTATTCCTTATGGTATTACAGCTTGAATTATAAGGATTGGATCGATGATTTAAAGGATGAATACGAGAGAACGAACGAAGCTTTGGCAGCAGTGCAGGACCAGTATATAACGGCCCACCGTACGCTCGCTCCCGGCGTAAAGGAAACGGTGTACGGCAGCGATTACCTAATTATCGTCAATTATAATCAGACGGATTACAGCAAGGACGGCGTATTCGTTCCGGCAAAAGACTTCGTGGTCATTAAAGGAGGAACGAAGCTATGAAATGGAGCCGCAAGTTTGACAGCACGACGATCCGGAAGCTCGAGGGCTCGTTGTTTATTGCGCCGTGGGTGTTCGGCTTCCTCGTCTTCGTGGCGTTTCCGCTCGGCTACTCGCTCTACATGAGCTTTCATCAGGTCAAAATCACGGTAAACAGCGTCAATTATACGTTTATCGGACTAAACCACTATAGGGAGATACTGATCGCGAACGGGAGTCTGCTCTATGAAGAGCTGATTCCGTTTCTAAGGGAGTCGGCTATGATGATTCCGATCATCCTGGTCTTTTCTCTACTAGTCGCAATCTTGCTTAATCTGCGCTTTCCAGGCAGAACGCTGTTTCGGGTCATCTTCTTTCTACCCGTTATATTCTCCTCCGGCCAAATTGTACAGGAGTTTATAGCTCAGGGCGAAGGCTCGCTCAGCATTATGGAAACGCTGCGGATCGACTATTATTTGCAGGAGTACGTACCGGGAGCGTGGGCAGCGCCGATTCAGAAGGTCATGAGCTCGTTCGTGCTTGTCCTCTGGTATTCGGGCGTTCAAATTTTGATCTTTCTTGCGGGCAGGCAGACGCTTCCGGCTTCGGTATATGAAGCTTCCCGCATCGATGGCTCGGGCCCGTGGAACACCTTTTGGAAAATAACGCTTCCGGGGCTTGTTCCCTATATTTTCTTGAATTTAATGTACACGGTTGTCGACTTGTTCACATTCCCTTCTAATCCGATCGTCAGCCGGGTGAATACGAGCAATTACGGCAGCTCCAGCGCGCTGGCATGGATTTATTTCTCTATTATTCTAACATTCGTGCTCTTGACCCTGTTTATTTACAGCCGGGTGGACAAATCGCTTTCAGGAAAACGATAAATAGGAAGGAGAGGCGAGCTTAATGAAAATTGTCAAAAGAGGCAGCGAGGCAGCGATAGCCCTTTATTCCGGCGAGAAGTTCCGCAAGGGCCTTACTTCGCTTAGATACCGGCTGCTTGGAGCGGAGATCGACAAGGGCCTGCTCTTTAAGCTGTTTGTATATGTCATTTTGATCAATGTCGCATTCATTTATATTAAGCCTATTCTATACATGGTGACCACGATGGTGAAGGATGCGAAAAATATTTTGGACCCGACTGTCATATGGGTGCCGAGAACGGTATTTCTAGGGCATCTCCAGCAGGCAAGCGAAATGCTGAATTATTCGAAGAGCTTTCTCATCAGCATCTCGCTCGCTTCCTCCGTGGCGGTGCTGCAGGTGTTTTCCTGCGCGATTGCCGGATATGCGTTTGCAAGGCTTGATTTTCCGTTCAAGAAAGTATGGGGAGCCCTGCTTTTATTTACTTTTATCATGCCGCCTCAAATTACAATTTTGCCGTCTATTATGCTCTTTAAGGAGTTCGGCTGGCTGAATACGTTTTTGCCGATGGTCGTGCCGGCTGCATTCGGTCATGGTCTGAAGGGGGCGATGTTCGTCATCATCTACCGCGCTTTTTATTCCACGCTGCCGAAGGAGCTGGACGAGGCGGCGCGCATGGATGGAGCGGGTCCCTTCCGCATGTTTTTTCGCGTCATGTTTCCGATATCGAGGTCGGCTACCGTAGTGGTGGTGTTATTCTCGTTCGTCTGGAACTGGAATGACTTTTATTTCCCGTCGCTGTTTATGTTTACGGCAGAAAACGTTCCGCTGTCGATCACGCTGGCGAGGATGGCCGGCGAGATGAAGCTGGCCGAGGGAGCGGGCGAAATAACGGTATATGCCGAAGCGATCAAAATGGCGGCCTCCTTCCTCATCATTATGCCGCTGCTCGTCGTCTATCTGTTCGCGCAGCGATGGTTTATTGAAGGGGTTGAACGAACGGGCTTAGTGGAGTAGAGCATGAAAATAACCGTTGACAGAATCATTTCGAGATGATAAATTCATAGCACTTGCAACAAACCTTATAAAACATATTGTTTTACTAGGAAATAATCGACCGGATAGCCGGAGATTGCCTTAGGGCAGCTCTGGCTATTTTTTTTTCGAAATCTCATAGGGGGGATATAAGCACATGACCGTACCGGAACGAAAGCTTCACCTAAACGCGTTTCTGGCAGCGTCCGGCCACCATGAAGCCTCATGGCGTCATTCGGACACCGAGCCGGAGCAAGGAGTGAATATTCAGCACTATTTGAAGCTAACCCGAATTGCCGAGAAGGGCTTGCTGGACTCTGTTTTTCTGGCCGACGGCTATTGGGCGAATGCGGGAACGCTTGAGCCGTTTACGCTGTTGTCCGCATTAGCGTCAGCAACCAAGCATATCGGGCTTATTGCCACCGTCGAAACGACCTACAACGAACCGTTCCATGTTGCGCGAAAGTTTGCTTCTTTGGATCATATCAGCAAAGGCCGGGCAGGCTGGAATATTGTGACCGGAGCCGGACCGGCTGCGGAGCAGTTCAGCAGGGTGCAGCATCCGGAGCATCATGAGCGCTATGAATCGGCTGAGGAATTTGTGGAGATCGTTAAGCGGCTGTGGGATAGCTGGGAGGATGACGCGGTACGCAATGACAAGATAAACGGCGTCCTGATTGATGAAGCCAAGGTCCATACGATCGACTTTGCAGGGAAGCATTACGCTGTAAAGGGACCGCTGAATATCGCGAGGCCGCCGCAGGGCTATCCGGTGCTTGTTCAGGCAGGCTCCTCGGAGACAGGCAAGGATTTCGCCGCAAAGCTGGCGGAGGTGATCTTCACCGCACAGCTCACGATTGGAGAGGCGCAGGCTTTTTATAAAGACGTCAAATCCCGTCTGGCTAAATTCGGCCGCACACCCGATCAGCTGAAAATATTGCCGGGATTAAGTCCGATTTTGGCAAATACGGAGGCAGAGGCTAGAGATATCGAGAATGAATTGTTCGACCTCATCGATCACGAGGGAGCGGTTAAGCGTCTTTCCGACCGCCTCGGAATCGACTTATCGAATCATTCCCTTGATGATTTTGTAAGCCTGGACGGCGCGCAGTCTACGGATCAGGTCAATGGCATGAAGAGCAGGCATCAGCTCATCCTGGATTTGATCGAACGGGAGCGGCCGACGCTGAGGCAATTAATTAACCGCCTGGCGGGAGCGAGAGGACATTTCACCTTCACGGGCACGCCGCTGCAGCTGGCCGACGTAATCGAGACCTGGTTCCGCAGCGGCGCTGCCGACGGCTTCAACATTATGCCCCAAATTTACCCGAGCGGCCTGGAGCGTTTCGTAGACCAGGTCATTCCAGAGCTCCAAAATCGCGGCTTGTTCCGGACTTCCTATGAAGAGCAAACGCTGCGGGGCAATCTGGCTCTTGCGCGTCCGGCGAACGCCGGCCGCTTCTATAAAGCTGAGAAAGAGGTGTATTTATAATGAGTGAAGCAAATCGCAAGGTTCATTTAAATGTATTTTTAAGGGCAACGGGACATCATGCCGGCGCTTGGCGTCATAACGACTCCCATCCGGAGCTGGAGCTCGACATTGATTACTTAGGCCATCTGGCGAGAATTGCCGAGCGCGGCAAGCTGGATTCCGTATTTCTCGCGGATGGTTATGCAGGCGGCGGAAGCAAGCTGGAGCCATTTACGCTGCTATCGGCATTAGCCTCCGTAACCGAGCATATCGGCTTGATCGCAACGGTGGGAACGGTGTATAACGATCCTTTCCATGTAGCAAGACAATTCGCGTCACTGGATCACATAAGCGGCGGCAGGGCAGGCTGGAACATCGTTACGGGAGCAGGCTCAGCCGCTCATAATTTCAGCAGAGACGAACATCCCGAGCATGCCGAGCGCTATGAGACGGGCGAGGAATTCGTCGAAGTCGTGAAGCAGCTTTGGGACAGCTGGGAGGACGACGCTCTCATCTTCGATAAAAAAGGCGGCAAATTAGTAGATCCGAACAAGGTGCATGAGATCAACTTCAAAGGCCATACCTATTCGGTGAAGGGACCGCTTAACATTCCCCGTCCGCCGCAGGGCTATCCGGTGCTCGTGCAGGCCGGCTCCTCCGAGCAAGGCAAGGAGCTCGCTGCCAAAACGGCGGAAGTTATTTTCACCGCGCAGCAGACCTTCGATGCGGGCCGCGAGTTTTACAGCGATGTGAAATCGCGTTTGGCCAAATACGGACGCACCGCCGACCAGCTCGTTATATTGCCGGGTCTGGCTCCGATCGTAGCCGATACGGAAGCGGAGGCGCGCGACATTGAGGAGGAGCTGCATGCGTTCGTGGATACGAAGCGGGCGCTGGATAGTTTATCCGAGAGATTCACCGTTAATCTGAACGACTATCCGCTTGATGCTCCAGTGCCGCTCGATAAAGCAAAGCCCGCAGAGGAGTTTAACGGCATCCGCAGCAGGCAGGAGGTTATTCTTGATGCGGCGCGCAGGGAAAATTTCACGATTCGCCAGCTGCTTTACCGCAGCAATGGCGGACATGGTCATATTACATTTACGGGCTCTGTCCTACAGACGGCTGATCTGATCGAGAAATGGTTCAAAAACCATGCGGCTGACGGCTTTAACGTTCTGCCACAGCTGTTCCCGACGGGTCTTGAGACCTTTGTCGATAAGGTCATTCCCGAATTGCAAAACCGCGGGCTATTCCGCACCGAGTACGAGGGCACGACTTTGCGCGAGAGCCTTGGCCTGGGACGGCCGGCCAATACGCGCCATTTTCAGCAAATTTAAATTTATCCGTTATTAAAATACAGAAATGAGAGGGTATACGATGAAGAAGTTAGGGTCTGTTATTACTATTTTAATTATAGTAGCTTTGGCTGCTACTGCTTGCGGAGGCGGCGGCAATGCCCCAGCGAACAAGAATACAGCGGCGGATGCCGGGAGCGGGGCAGCGGAGAAAGCCGACTTCAAAAAGCTTGGCGACGAGCCGCTTACACTGACGCTGTACAACACGGGCGCGACGTTCACGGACGTAGAGTTTGAGGCAATGATCGCCGGTCCGATCCATGCGAAGTATCCGAATGTGACAATCGAACGCATTACACCTGCCGCTACAACTACCGTGGAGGAAGTGCTGTCCACCCATGTGCCGGATATTTTATTCGGCAGCGTGTCGCAGAAAGTGCTGCGCACAGGAGCTTACGAGGATTTGCGCGAGCTGATCAAGCGGCATCATTTTGATGAAAGCCGCCTCAAACCGATCGCCTACAACTATATTAAGGAGATTACGAAGGGCAAAGGGGACGCCGTTCTTGCGCTTCCGTTTAACGTAAACCAGCATGTGCTTTATTACAATAAGGATATTTTCGATAAATTCGGCGTGCCTTACCCGACAGAAAAGCAGCTTACATGGGATGAAGCGGTTGAGCTTGGAGCGAAGCTGACAAGAACTGAAAATGGCGTTAACTATATCGGTCTTGTCGTAGACAACCTGACCGGCTTAGGCAAATCGCTCGGCTTGCCGTATCTGGACCGCGAGACGGGGCAGGCGGCGCTGGATACGCCGGAATGGCGGCGGGTGTTCGAACTCCAGAAGAAAATTTTGGAGACGCCGGGCTACGTTTCGCCGGACGGCACGTGGAACTGGACGCGCGACCACTTCATGAAGGATCAGAACATCGCAATGCGCGCAGCTTGGCTGGCAAATATGGTCGGTCCTTTGGAGGAACTGCGCCAGCAGGGAGTGGAGTTTAACTGGGATATTACTCAGGTGCCCAACTTCAGCGATCAGCTGGGCAAAACGAGAGAAGCGCAAATCCATGCCATTGCCATTAACAGCCAAAGCAAGCACAAGGATGAAGCGTTCCAGGTTCTTGCGGAAATTTTATCGGACGAAGGCCAACGCATTATTGCGAAAAACGGCCGTATCCCGGCTGTCATTAATCCCGATCTTCAAAAGGACTATGGTGCGGATATACCGGTGCTTCAAGGGAAATCGGTACAAAACGTATTTCTCGGCGAACCTTTGCAAGAGCACTACATTCACCCTTATGAATCAGAAATCAGCGTGAGGCTGAGAGAGGCGACAGAGGATCTGGCGATTAACGGGCTGGATGTGAACTCGGCTATCCGCAAAGCGACGGATGCGATCAATAAGGATGTAGAGACGTTAAAAACAACGATTGGCCAATAAGTTTGGAGAGGGGATAAAAGATGAGTCATTCGCAGCGTAAGTTGAATCTCAATGCCTTTTTGTTCGGAACCGGCCACCATGAAGCTTCATGGCGGCTTCCGGAGGCCGAGCCGAACCGCAATCTCGACTTTAAGCATGTGCTGCAAATCGTGCAGACGGCGGAGCGGGGATTGATGGATTCCGTGTTTTTGGCGGACGGATATTCCGGCCGCTCCAATAAGCTGGAGCCCTTCACGGAGCTGGCTGCGCTTGCGAGCAGGACGAAGCATATCGGCCTGATCGCTACCGTCGGCACAACCTATAATGAGCCGTTCCACGTTGCGCGCAAATTTGCATCCCTGGATCACATTAGCAAAGGGAGAGCGGGCTGGAACATCGTTACGGGCGCCGGATCGGCAGCGCATAATTTCGGCAGAGATGAGCATCCGGATCATGCGCTCCGCTATGAAGAAGCGGATGAATTCGTGGAGGTTGCCAAGCAGCTATGGGACAGTTGGGAGGATGAGGCGGTCATTAACGATAAGGCGTCGGGTACCCGCATCGTGAAGGATAAAGTCCATACGATCGATTACAAGGGCAAATATTATTCGGTGAAGGGTCCGCTGAACATTGCCCGTCCGCCGCAGGGCTATCCGGTGCTCGTGCAAGCGGGCTCCTCGGAGAGCGGCAAGGAATTTGCGGCTAAGGTAGCGGAAGTTATTTTCACCGCTCATCAGAGCATTGAAAGCGCGCAGGCCTTCTACCAGGATGTCAAAGCAAGGCTGCCGAAATACGGCAGAACAGCTGACCAGCTGAAGATTTTGCCGGGCATTAGTCCGATTCTTGCCGACACGGCAGAAGAGGCGCGGGAAATCGAGAACGAATTGTTCGAGTATGTGAATAAAGACGGCGCGGTTAAACGATTGTCGGAGCGATTGGGGCTTGATTTATCGGATTATCCGCTCGATAAGCCGCTTTCGCTGGACGGCGTGAGAGAAACGGAGGATGTGAACGGCAATAAGAGCCGGCATCAGCTCATATTGGATCTCGTTCGCCATGAGCACTTGACGTTGAAGCAACTTATAAACCGGTTGGCGGGAGCAAGGGGGCATTTTACGTTTACGGGTACGCCCCTGCAGCTTGCAGACGTAATCGAAACGTGGTTTATTAACGGAGCCGCCGACGGATTTAACGTCATGCCGCAAATTTATCCGAGCGGACTGGAGCAATTCGTAGATAAGGTCATTCCAGAGCTGCAAAACCGCGGCTTGTTCCGGACGGAATATGAGGGAGCATCCTTGCGCGAGCGTCTTGGCTTGAAGAGACCTGCCAATGTCCGCTTCGAGACTAAGGCTATTTTATAGGAGAGAAATTACACATGAAGAAGCTTACTATGGGCATTGCTATTCTACTTCTATTCGCTATTTTGACAGCTTGCGCAAGTACAGGTAATGCGCCGGGAAGCGATAATGATAATAAAGCGAACAACAAGCAAGAAACGTCAACTGCTG
>DATJKM010000360.1:0-10861 GCA_035491515.1 Candidatus Udaeobacter sp.
TAAGCGTAATTCGAACCATTCCAATAATTGAAGGCATTCGTACCGGAATGGGCATTGCCCGCGTTTTCTTCAATTTTCCCGGAGTTCTCCGTTCCCGTTAAGGACCAATGGGTCAGACTGCCGCTTTCGAAGCCTTCGTTCTGAACCAGGTTAGGATTAGCCAACACCGTTATTTCAATCGATGCTTTCTGATTTAATCCGGTAACAGTACCTTCCAACGTGAATTTGCCCGGTTCATTAAGCTTGTCTTCGGCAATTGCATCCCAAGTTACGGCTGTATTCGAAATGGAGCCCTCGTTGTACAGCACGCCTGCTGTAGCTGGCAGCGAAGGCATCGCGCCCTTCGCAATAGTTATGGCCGGTGAAGCATAAACCATCACCGGAAGCTTTGCGGCATTGGTGTCTGGCGTAAACTTGAACGCGTTAAGAGAGCTTAGTGCATTGCCGTCAAAATCGAACATCGCTTGATTTTCCCAGCCGTTTCCTTCGCCGGTTTTCCAGCCTACCCCCGCCAGCCATGCAGGCTCCCAATAGAAGATGCCAAGGCCTTTGTTGTCTTCCACATGGGCAACCGTATTCATGACGAGCTCTGTAACCAGCTGTTGATTTTCAGGCGTAGCTTCAAATCCCGCAATCCTCACCTGATCCGCACCGGCAATATTGCCGGGTCCGTCTACATCCTCTAGTGTGTGCGGGTAAGCCGTTTCGGCAACAACGATCTGTTTGCCGTAACGGGCAGCCATATCATCCATATTCGTCTTCAACTGCTGGAACGTGCCGTGCCAATAAGGATAATAGGACATGCCAATGACATCGTAGTCCACATCCTGCGCTTCAACTTGATCGAAGAAGCTGCGGAATTTATGGTTGTCGCCGCCCTCCGCCAAGTGAATCATAATTTTCGTTGTTTGGCCGTCCGGAGTTGTCTCACGGACTGCTCTTACTCCTTCCTTCAACAGTTCAGCCAATTTCGCGAATTGGCTGGTCGAGCCGTCAGGAAGCATCATGCCGTTATTGATTTCATTACCGATCTGTACCATATCCGGATAAGCATTAACCGCTTTCAAACCGTTCATCACTTCAGCGGTATAATCGTATACGGCCTGCTTCAATTCAGGAAACGTTAAGTTTTTCCAGGCATCCGGCTTTACCTGCTGGCCGGGATCGGCCCAGAAATCGGAGTAATGGAAATCGACAAGCAGATTCATGCCGGCCGCCTTCACCCGCTGAGCCATCGTAATCAAATGATCAGCGTCGTTAAAGCCTTCCGAATGCACCGGATTATTCCACACGCGCAAACGGACGTAGTTGACGCCGTGTTCTTTGAGAATGGCTAGCAGCTCCTTCTCTTGCCTTTGGCCATTTACCTGGTCATAATATTTAATTCCCTTCGCTTCAATCGCCTGAAGCGTCGAAATGTCTACCCCTTTGATGAAGGTGTCCGGATCGGACAGCTCCGCCGCGTAAGCCTGCTCTCTCGGCCCGGAAACCATAAGTATTGTAAGCGTTAACATAACTGCCAGTAAAGCGCTTAATCCTTTTTGAACCCATGCTCCCATCACATTAATTCCTCCTTAGAAGATTATGTATACCATATTAATAGGGGGCCGCACGCCCTTGAAAGCTCGCAGTGTATCTGGCTGCGGCTTACCGCCTAATTCAAATCTCTGTCGATATGGACGATAATCTGAATGGACGAATCCACCAATTTAGTGGCCGCGACACCTGATTTTACCGTTGTCGTAAACTTCTCCCACTGCACATCCGTATCGAATTCTCCAATCATCATTCCATCGTTCCAAAGCATGCCCGGATTAATTTCGCTGCCGATTTGCACCATGACCGGAAGCGTGTCCTGCTCCTTCAATTTCGTCAATACAAAGTACGTATAGTTAAAGACCTTATCGTTTACTAGATCATGCAGCTCCCATGCCATCGGCCTCCATTGATCCGCGGGATCCGTCCACCTGTCCGAATAATGGAAATCAAGTAAAAAATGCATATTCAGCGCTTTGATTCGCTTGGCCATTAGCAGGGTACGCTCCAGATTGTATAAGCCGCCTTCAGGGTCGTGACAGATACGCAGCCGGATCGCGTTAACGCCGTTATTCTTCATCATTTGCAGCGCATTAGCCGATTGCACATTTTCCTTATACGGTCCGCCGATCATCTCGATTTCATCCAAAATCGAATTGTCCATGCCTTTAATAAAAGTCATTGTCATCTTCTAACGCTCCTTTAAGAAAAGGAGGAGACAGCTGTCACCTCCTTTTTTCTTTTATTTATTTGCTAGCAAGAAAAGCGTCGATTTGCGATTGAAGCTCTGTCTGAAGCTTATCAATGCCGGCCGCTTTCAGCTGCTTGATCAGTTCCGCTTGGCCTTTATCAATTTCCTTAATTAAGCCGTATTCGAGAGGAATGGCATAACGAATCATGACATTGCCGACGTTGGCAACTTCGTTTTTCACCTTCGTATCGTTGAATACGAAGGTTTCCAGATCGAAGTTGTATACCTTTTGCTTCCATGCGGCTTCGATAGCGTCCCCTTCAGCAGGGTAAGAAGCATCCTTGCGGTTTAGCGGCGAGTTAGCGCCCCAGTTGGAGAAGCCCATGAAGTTAGCCGTGCTTGCAGTCGCGTTGAATTTGTCGTCGCCTACCGCTTCATAGTGGGTGCCTGCAATGCCATACATGAACAGATCATGAATTTCTTTATCGTTTTGCAGCAAATCTATGACCATCAGTGCGCGCTCCGCTTTTTTGGACGTTGCGTGAATCGCAAAGCCGTTTTGCGTTGAGATCGCGGCAATTTTCTTTTTGTCAGGCGTAAGATCCGCAATCGCAAGCTCCACCTCCGGCTTCTCTCTGCGCAGCTCGGCCAGGTTCGAGGATAGCGTACCCAGGTTGTGAACGTAGGATGCCGTTTTGCCGGCTTTCATATCCTGCCATACGTCATTCTTATTGTTGACTATGTTTTTCGACCATGCATTGTTGTCAACCAGATCTTTGTAATATTTCAGAAGCTCTTTGAATTCCGGCGTATCGTAAATGTTGAATACTTTTCCACTCGCATCGTCAAGCTTGTAAGCCAGCGGCATGTTGTAGTCTACAAGATTCCACTCATTTTTCTGCTCGAGCAGAATTTGATCCAGCTCATGCCATTTCCAGCCGTCAGCGGGTTTAGCGCTGTAAGCGTTAATGCCTTTTTCGTTAGCAGCGATCGTTTTTACGTAATTTGCAAACGTTTCAGGGCTGTTAACAGGGTCGAGATTGTATTTCTTGCGGAGGTCTTCGCGGATCAGAACCGCTTTGTCTATCACCTCAGGATTGTTGTTCGGAACCATGTACTGCTTGCCGTTCACCTTCGATTGCTCCCAAGCGACTGTCGGCATCGCTTTCCACGTAAGCGGCATATTTTTCTGAAGCAGCTCGTCGGTCAGCTCAAGGAAGCCGCCTTTAAGCGCTTGGTCGTTATAGAACGCCCAGTTTGCCGTATATGCGATATCGAAGTCTTCGCTGGCAGCGAATTTCAATGGGTACTTTTGATTCCAATCGGACCAATCCAAAAACTCCGCTTGAACTGTTGCATTGATTTTCTCTTTCAGCTTTTTGTTCAGCTCTCCAAATACCGTATCATAGTCGATCGGCTTTCCGCCAAGGAGAAGCATCTTAATGACAAGCTCCTCCGAATTTCCACCATTAGTTGTCGGCTCCGTTGTTCCTTCAGCTGGCGCGTTGCTTGCTCCGTTATTATGGCTTGCAGTGTTGTTGCTTCCGCATGCGCTTATTACCGTTGTAAGCACAAGCATTAAGGCGAATAATAGCATGATTGTTTTTTTGTTCTGCATGACGGGTAATTCCCCCTTAAAATAATTTTTATATGATAACCAGGCTGCCCTGAGGTCATCCTTTCACAGCGCCAATCGTTAAGCCTTGCACGAAATACCGTTGAATGAACGGATACGCGAGCAGTATCGGACCGGTAGCGACAATCGTCATCGCCATCTTCAAGCTTTCGGTCGGGATATTCATCGTTACGACCGCTCCGGAGCTGACCATCGCCTTGCGCATGCCGTCCATATTGCCAAGCATTTTGTACAAATAGTATTGAAGCGGCATCAAGTTTTCGCTGCTGATAAACAACAGCGCGTGATACCAATCGTTCCAGTAACCTAGAGCGATGAACAAGCCGATTGTAGCTAATGCAGGCTTGGACAAAGGCAGCATGAGCTGGATGAAAATCCGGAAATCGCCCGCGCCGTCGATCTTTGCTGATTCCGTAATAGCTTCGGGAATGCTGCTCATGAACGATTTCATGACGATAATATAGAACACGTTCAGCAGCATCGGGAGAATGAGCACGATCAGCTTGTCCTTTAGATCAAGATAATTGACGATCATCAAATACCAAGGCACAAGCCCCCCGCTGAACAGCGTCGTAAAGAAGAAGAAAAACGAAAACTTGTTGCGCCATTTAAAATCCTTGCGCTGCAGCACGTAGGCCGTCATCGCCGTTAAGAACAGTCCGGCAAGCGTTCCGAGCGCCGTTACCGCGATCGTTACTCCATACGCCTTCAACATCTGCGCAGGATATTTAAACAAAAGCGCGTAAGCATCAACCGAGAAAGCAGTTGGTAACAGCTGAAAGCCGTTTTCCACGATTGTGGATTCCTCTGTCAGCGAGGAGGAAATGATTAATAAAAAAGGTATGATGCACACAATCGCCAGCAGCGAAATAAACACATATCCGAGAACCGTAAGCAGCAGGCGGTCCATTTGCTTTTTACCTGCGCCTCTCGGCGCGTTGTTTGATTTTTCAGTTGTCATAACAGCACTCATGGTCATCCCTCCGTTTTAGAACAAAGCGTGATCTTTGTCATATTTACGTACCGCGTAGTTTGCAAGCAAGATCGTCGCAAAACCAAGAACGGATTGAAAAAAGCCCGCGGCGGCCGACAGTCCGATTTCATTCGATGTCGTCAGTGACCGGAATACGAAGGTGTCAATGACGTCGGTCGACGAGAACAGCAGTCCGTTATTGCCCACCATGTTGTAGAACATTCCGAAGTCGCCTCTAAAGATGTTTCCGACAGCAAGCAGTACCAAAATAATAATCGTTGGATACAGGTTAGGAATCGTAATATGGATAATCCGCTGGAAAACATTCGCGCCGTCGATTTCGGCCGCCTCGTACATTTCCGTATCAATGCCGGTGATCGCCGCCAAATACATGACCGAGCCGTAGCCGAGCGCCTTCCAGGCAGATACCAATACGAGAATGAAAGGCCAGTAGGAAGGCGTATTGTAAATGTCAATCCGCTCGAGGCCAATCGCTGCCAGGATGGAGTTCAACGTTCCTACATCATAGTTGAACAGGTTATATGCGATAGCGCCTACGACGACCCATGAAATGAAGTATGGCAGAAACATAACGGTTTGCGATAGTTTACGGAACCATTTGCCTACCGCCTCGAATAAAAGAATCGCCGCGGCGATTTGCAGCACGTTATTTACGATAATAAACGCAATATTGTAAAGAGCAGTATTTCTTGTTACAGTCCATGCATTGCCCGATTCAAAGAAAAACCGGAAATTGTCCAGCCCGTTCCAAGGGCTTCCGAATATGCCGCCGCCATAATTAAACTGTTTAAAAGCAAGCACGATACCGGCCATTGGCACATAAGCGAACAATATAAAAAACAGGACTGCCGGTGTCAGCATTAGCAGCAGCGTTTTATTTTTTCGTACGTCGCCCCATAATCCTTGTCGGTTCATTTGTACTCTCCTCTCGTAACTCTTTGTGTGTACTCATTATATAAAGAAGCCCGGTGCGAGATAATGAAGGCAAACAACTAAAAGTAATACATAATCTACGATTTGAAACAAAGAGGTTAATATCCTTGGTCAATAGCAAATAGCCCGCTATCAGATGCGATACGGGCTTACGTTTTCCATTCCGGCTATATTTTATGTTTTTTGCGGTATTCTCCCGGCGTCATTCCCGTCGACTGTTTAAACTGGCGGTTGAAATAAATGATATTTTTATAGCCTACCCGATCGGCGATCTCGTATATTTTGAGCGTAGGATCGGCAAGAAGCTCGCATACCCGGTTCATCCGCCTCTCGTTCAAAAAATCGCTGAACAGCATGCCCGTTTCCTCTTTGAACAAAGTTCCAAGATAATTCGGCGTAAAATCAAAGAAGGCCGCAACTTCCTTGAGCGTAATGCGCTGCTCCAGCCCTTCGTCGATATATTTCATAATTTCTTCGATCAGCTTACGCTTTTGTTTTTGCTTCTTAACATACAGGAACTCCGATAATTCGAAAAATCTCCGTCTTAGCCATGAGAGGATATCATCCATCGTCTCAAATTGAAACAGAACGGCCGGCTGGTGCGATTCCCATTTGAGCAGCTCATACAGATTTTCGTTTTTCTGCAGTAATTCTGCATGAAGCTTAGACGTTATTCGAATAATAAGATCATATATGTCGCTCTTATGGGACAGTGACACATGACGGTTAAATAGCATTAGCAAGCAATCGTCAATCGTAACTAAATCATATTCCAGAATGGCCTCAAGCATCTTCTCGACGTTCTTGTCTAAATTGGGAGTGAAAACTCTTGTCTGTGTTAATGCAGTGACATCCTTTATCAAACGATTTTTCCCGAGCAGCCACTTCGCGCTTAAGGCAGCTAGAGCTTGTTGATAGGACTTGTGGAATTGACTTATCTCATACGTATATAAACCGGCACCGACAGTTATCGTAACGGGGAATGATTGACGAACGGCATGAATGAGTTCCTCGAGCAAAGCTGTGAAATGATCCTCCTTAACTGCCGACAGTATGATGAAGCGATAATCGTGACTAATAATCAATGTGCCCAAGCCTTTTTTCTTTATAAATTCTTCGATAAATTGTGATATATCCGTCATGAAGGCCCGTCTTTCTTCCTCCGGAATTTTCCATTCCACATCATCGGTTTCAATAATGGCCACGACCGTACCAAATTTCAGATGAGGCTCCAGAAATTGTATGATATGGCGCTCGCTAGCTTCTCCGAGTGACGGGTCATTGAACCAGCGCAAAAGCAGCTCCTGATTCACAAGCGATAAGGCCTTTGCCACACTGCGGGTTTGTTCCCTTTCCTTTTCCACCTTATCGCGTAAGGAGGCGAGCATGTCATACAGCTCAGCATCGTCTACGGGCTTCAACAGATAGCCGGAAGCATTGATTTGAATCGCCTCTTTGGCATAGCTGAAATCCTCATGCCCGCTAATAAATACGATTTGAACATGAGGATGGAGCTCCCTAACCCTGCGCGCAAATTCCATTCCGCTCATGATCGGCATCCGGATATCGGATAGAATAATATCCACATGCTCCGACTCCAAAATCTTTAATGCGCTAAATCCGCTGTTAGCCGTTCCGATCACATTTAAGTCTAAATTACTATTAACCACCCTGCGGCGGAGCCATTCGAGATCGACCGCCTCATCATCAACCAACAAAATATTCATCTCTGACTGTGCCCCTTTGCTGTAATGAACGCCTGATTACTCACTCTCACCGTCATGATATTTATCGCCCAGATCGAACGGAAGCCTGATTCTCACCGTAGTTCCCCCGCCATAGACGCTCCCGATTTGAATGCCAAACTCATCGCCGTACCTGAGCTTTATGCGATCATCCACATTTTTCAGTCCATAGCTATCCGATTGGCTCGGCAAGGCCAGAAGATGCTTCACCGTATTCGGCTTCATGCCAATTCCGTTGTCGATGACCTTGAGCTCGATGGTAGGTCCAATACGTCTGCCGGTAATACGAATCGCAATCCGGTCACCAAACCAAGCATGCTTAAAAATATTTTCAACGAAGGGCTGTAATATCAATTTAATAACCTGACAGTCGGCGATCTCCGAATCGATATCGAAATAAACACTAAAAGTATCCGCATACTTGATTCTTTGAATATCCAAATAAGTCTCGATCTGTTCCAGCTCTTTCATGAGAGGAATATAAACGTTCCCTTGGTTTAATGACAGCCTGTAAAATTTCGCCAGACCGCTAACCATGCCCGTTACCTTCTGCGTTTCTCCGAGATTGGCCAAACTGCTTATGGTTGAAAGCGTATTATATAGAAAATGGGGATTGATCTGCGCCTGCAGCGCCTCAAGCTCCGCCTGCTTCTTCTGTATCCCCTGCAAATAGACGCTCTTAATGAGCTCCTGAATATTGGAAGCCATAATATTATAGGCATCGGCAATATGGACAAACTCATCGTTTCCGCTGAAGCGCAGCCTCTTCTGGAAATTATCCTCCTGGAATGAACGCAGAAAGGTTACGATCCGTTTCATCTTGCGCCCGGACAATCGCGCCACAATAAAACCGATAAAGGCCATAACGAGGAAGCTGATTGCGCATACTGTAAAAATAGCGGATTGCAATCGGCTGGCGTCTTTGGAAAGATACGAATAAGGGACAAGCGTCTCAATGACAAATCCCGTCCCGGGAACACTTTCCCTCAATATGAGGTAGAAGTCCGAGCTGATCGGTTCGCTCGTTTCACCGCTTTGATACAGGCTCGTACCAGAAGATTGGTCAAGCAGACGCAGGACGATACCCTCTTCAACCGGGAACGTATTGAAATCGCCTAGCAGATCATCCAATCGGGTTGTTATTCTGATGTAACCGATCATAGTCTTATAGTCGCTATATGATACCAGTCTGCGAATATGTGAAATATTATCCAGTTTCTGATCTGTTTCGACCTGCAGCCACAAGTTATCCTTTCCTGAGCTTTGAAGGGAGCGATACCACCTGCTATCCGCAATATCGGTAAACGGGAGCACGTAATAATCGCTGTCCTCTATCTCCTCAGCCATATTGTCGCCAAGAATATAGTTAAGATTCTTGTTTGTCGCATATACAACCAGGCGGATATGATTTCCGAACAAGTGCAGCGGCGCTTGCATTTGTGGAACAATTTCGTCCAGCATAGTCAAATAAACCTCCAAAGGATCTCCTTTTTTCTGAAGCGCTCGCTGAAAGGGCTGACTCCCGAAAAAGGTATCGGACATTCGTTGGATTTCGTCCAGCTGGTATTTTAAATTATTTCGAGTCTGTTCCATCGCGGTGCGAATATTGGTTTCGGCCATTTCGGTCCTCGATTGAATCAGCATCGAATAGGATATATAGCCGATAAATACGTCGGTCATTAACACCAATATGAGGTATGGAATCATCATCTTATAAGTGAAGGGCATAAAGTTTTTTTTCCGTTTCTGGTTCATCATTTGCTCCTCCGGCTCTTATCGCACTAATAGGACAAATGATAAACCATCTCTCAACAGAAATAAATAGCGCGCCGCAGAAGGCGTAAGAAAGCGGCAATCCGGAATAGGGTAGCCTGTACATCACTATTTATCGTTCTTCCCCCGATACAGCCGGTCTTCCAATTACCGTTCCGGTCGTCACTAGCTGTAATTTAACATGAATATCGAAAGGGATTTCCGCAAATTGCTTGTCCCAGCCCCCTTTCATTTTTTTCCATTTTTTCGGGTTCGAACTTGCAATCTTGTTGCCAATCCCAATGATATCGACTTTTTTCTTTTGAAGATTATAGACTGTCTCCAGCATTTGATGCTTGATCTGTTTCTCCATTTTATTAGTGAATTCAGCTTCATCTTTTCTTGTCTTAATGTTTGTACACTTCAATTCCCCGACTGCCCCCTGCACCTCAGACTTGACCTGTACGCTTACCTTATTTCCTATCAGCTTCGGCTTCAATTTCGTTTTAAAGTTAAGAATTTCAAGTGACTCCGTTTCAAGCTTTTTGCCTGGACAAGGGATTTCGACAATCCCGGATACAACCTCATTTCGCAGCATGACCAGACCCTCCACTTTTTTTGATGACAAGATGCCTATCATTTTACCTTTTTTTAGAAGGGCAAGACCGGTCGCGTTTAAAACATCCTTTTTGTTCTTGTCTTCATAAACGTAGGTAATGGAGGCATCCCCCTCCGGGCTGTTCATTTGCAGCGCTAATTTGAGCAGTGTGGTATCCATCGACTTCGCCGAACTTTTGAAGGATACTTGCTTAGTCAACATAAGCTGCTGGCCTATCGTCCTCTCAATGTCCGGCGTCTTTTCCAATATTTGTTCCGCACGTCCTTTCGAGATCATGATGGAAACCGTGTGCCGCGGCTCATGATCACGGTAAAAATAGTCAATCAGCTTACCGACGTCGGTTGCAGCGGCAAGCTTCTCTCCTATTACAATAATACGCAAATGACTCCACTTGGCTTTTCTACCCAAATGCAGCGGGATGTCACGGATCGCTTCTAACACAGAATCATCCGACGTCCTGATCAGAAGATTCTTTTCTTGTTTTAACTGACCTCCACTAACGCTTTTCGAGTTAGTCGGACGGTATATTTGTGTCGTTAATTCGAGTTTCCCACCCTTACCCTGATCCAGCGCAATTGCCATCGCAAAACCGGATTCATCCAGCTCCTCTTTGTTCCAGCAGCCTGGAAGGATGAATAGAATGGCCGACAAGAAAATAAAAACCATGCCTTTATTCATCATTTCTCATACTTTCCGGATTTATATTTGTCATATGCTAATTATTTGCCATTGCGAAATTTTCATAAACTAAAGTCTTATCCCACTGTTTAAATCTAATGACTATTTGACTTAGTGTAATTATGGCTCTTATTTACAGAAACAATTCACAGGCAGCAAATGATAGACCGCAGCGTTCCGTTATCGACTTCCGCAGCAATAAATACGATATGGAACGGTTTCAGCGACGCATTCTTGTCAGGCATATCGTTTCTCCTTCTGGCAGGAGGCTGGTGTT
>DATJKM010000361.1:0-31738 GCA_035491515.1 Candidatus Udaeobacter sp.
ATGATATGGCCTTTAATATTTTGCAAATGCTGTTAAAGCAGCTGTCGGACGATCCGCAAATTCTTGTTTTAACAACTGGAATTTTGACCAATTTGCTGATTGTAATGGTTTTATACAACTATACAAGATTGTTTGAGCTTAGCGTCTTTTTATACATAACGACGGGAACATTTACGGTGTCGATGAACGGGATCAGGCAGTTTCTGGCTGCTGCGATTGTATTTTCCGCTACAAAATTTCTGCTGGAAGGCAAATGGAAAGCTTACATAACAATCGTTGTAATTGCTTCCTTCTTTCATCAGAGCGCGTTGATCATGATTCCGGTCTATTTTATCGTACGCAGGAAAGCGTGGACGAAAACGACTTTTATGCTGCTTTCGCTCGCCGTTCTCATTGTCGTTGGCTTTAATGAGTTTTCCCATCTCTTATTCACGGCGATCAAGGATACTCAGTATGGTCATTATGAAGCGTTTGCCGAAGGCGGAGCTAGTATAATCCGGGCGATTGTCTGGATTATACCGATCGTTATTGCCTATTTCGGAAGAACAAGGCTTAGTCAAATTTTTCCCAAAGCAGATATTATTGTGAATATATCGCTGGTAGGCGTTATTTTGATGATCATATCTACGCAAAATTGGATTTTCGCTAGAATGGCGATTTATTTTAATTTATATCAGCTTATTTTAATTGCGTGGTTAATTAAAGTATTCCGGAAAAAGGATCAAAAGCTGGTGTATTTGGTGATATTGATTTCTTATTTTTTATTTTACTTCTATGAATGCGTCATAGCTCTTGAGCTGGAATACAAAAGTGATTACTTAATTTGGCCGTTTTAAGGGGGTAAACGAATGAAAGCTTCAACCAAAATTCCTCGTATTGTCCATTATTGCTGGTTTGGGCGCGGGGAAAAACCAAAAAAAATGGTCAAATGCATGCGAAGCTGGCAAAAGCATTTAAGCGGCTATCAATTTATCGAATGGAATGAGGATAATTTCGATCTCGCTGTGAACAGGTATGTGATGGAGGCATATAAGGCCAAAAAATACGCATTCGTTAGTGACTATGTGCGATTGTACGCCTTGTATCATCACGGAGGAGTTTACATGGATACGGATGTCGAAGTTATAAAACCGCTTGATAAATTTTTGAATCATGAGGCCTTCTCCGGCTTCGAAGATCAAACATTTCTCCAGTCGGGGACAATGGGAGCGGCCAAACAACATCCTTGGATCAAAGAACTGCTGCAGTATTACGATAACAGAAGCTTTTTGCATGAGGACGGTTCATACGATACAACAACGAATACGGCGGTTATTACGGCGATTTGCAAAAATCATGGTTTAGTTCTGAACGGTAAGCACCAGGTTCTTCAAAATGGAGTGAACTTCTATCCGAGAGATTATTTTAGTCCCTACGATTATATCAATGGCGGAAATTACAGGACGGATGACAGCCATACCATTCATCACTTCGCAAAATCTTGGCTTCCTGCGCATGTTCGGTTAAGAGGCGATGTGAAAAGGGTGGTAAGCCGCGTAGTAGGACCCAAAATGATAGCTCAAATGAGAAAGCTGTTATCTTCTTCTAATTAATGCGGAATTTATACGAGGGTTAGGAGTCATGATTAATGTTGAAACGATTATTCGATGTAGTTATTGCCGGCACACTGCTTTTGCTTTTTGTACCAGTCCTATTGATCACGGCAATTTTAGTTCGGATAAAACTCGGCTCGCCGGTCGTATTCAAGCAGCAGCGTCCGGGTTTGCACGGCATTCCATTTCATGTGTATAAATTTCGTACAATGACTGATGAGAAAGACAGTCTCGGCCAATTACTGCCCGATCACTTGAGACTGACGGCTTTCGGAAGCCTGATGCGCAAATTCAGCCTGGATGAGCTTCTTCAGCTGATTAACGTAATTAAAGGTGATCTTAGCCTAATCGGGCCCCGGCCGCTGCTTATGGAGTATTTGCCGCTGTACACTGAAGAGCAAGCGAAGCGCCATCTCGTCCGGCCGGGCATTACCGGCTGGGCTCAAATTCACGGCCGCAACGCGGTTACGTGGGAAGAGCGATTCGAGCGCGATGTATGGTATGTGGAAAATCAAAGTCTGGCGTTGGATTTCAAAATATTGCTGCTTACCGTGAAGAAGGTCATTCGGTCCGAAGGCGTATCGAATGCCAATCATGTAACGATGCCGGTGTTTCAAGGAACGACAACAGGCAGCGAAGGATAAAGCCATTTTTCAAGCAGCCGTACTGCTTGGGAGATGGCTTCTTTTTTACTAAAATATAGAAAAGGATGTGTAGAAACGTGCAAGCGAATGAAATGAAACGAATTTATTTATCCCCTCCTCATATGAGCGGTAAGGAGCGCCATTATATCGATGAAGCGTTTGAGACGAATTGGATTGCTCCGCTTGGCCCGAATATAGACGCATTCGAGAAACAGCTGGCAGCCTATACGGGAGCTGCTGATGCAGTTGCAGTCAGCTCGGGTACAGCAGCTATTCACCTATCGCTGCAATTGCTTGGCGTAGGCTCAGGGGATACCGTATTTTGCTCGAGCTTCACATTTGTTGCGAGCGCCAATCCGATCCGTTATTGCGGGGCGGAGCCCATCTTCATTGATTCCGAGCCGGATACGTGGAATATGTCGCCTGAGGCGCTGCAGCAGGCTTTCGAGGATGCGAATCGTCAGGGAAAGCTGCCAAAAGCGGTTATTGTCGTTCATTTGTACGGTCAGGTATCGAAGATGGACGAGATCATTGCATTGTGCGAGCAATATGAGGTTCCACTAGTCGAGGATGCAGCGGAATCGCTAGGCTCAACTTATAAAGGCAAGCAAAGCGGCACCTTCGGCAAGTTCGGCGTCTACTCCTTTAACGGGAACAAAATTATAACGACCTCGGGCGGCGGAATGCTGGTATCGGACGATGTCGAGCTATTAAGAAAGGCGCGTTTTCTTGCTACGCAGGCAAGGGATGCCGCCCCTCATTATCAGCACAGCAGCATTGGCTTCAACTACCGGATGAGCAATCTGTTAGCAGGTGTCGGCAGAGCGCAATTAGAGGTTTTGGATGAACGGGTAGCGGCAAGAAGAACGGTATACGAAAATTATGTGGGAGCGTTCGCGGATCGAAGAGGAATCAGCTTCATGCCCGAATTAACCGGTACGAAATCCAACCGTTGGCTGACTGCTTTAGTTATGGATGAGCAGGAGACGAAAGTAACGATACCGGAAATTCTGGACGCGCTGGCGGCTGCCAACATTGAGGCTCGGCCGCTATGGAAGCCGTTGCATTTGCAGCCTCTATTTGAAGGCAGCCGCTTCTATGCCCATAATGACGGCGAATCCGTATGCGGGCGATTATTCCAGATTGGCATTTGTTTGCCGTCAGGATCAAGCATGACTGTCGTCGATCAGGTAAGAGTAGTCGATTGCATGAATGACGTCTTCGACAGATCGGTAAAGAAAAGCGTCCAATCGGCATAAACAACAGGTTAAAGGTAACGCTCGCCCTTTTCTCTTGCTCGAATGACTTTGGCTGGCGTACCGTAAGCGACCGAATAGGATGGAATATCGGATATGACGGTAGATCCGGCACCGATGACGGTATGCTCGCCGATCGTTTTGCCATGAATAATATTTGCGCCTAAGGAAATAACGGAATAGTCTTCAATGCTGACACTGCCTCCCGTACCGGCTTTTGGAGCCAGCGTAACAAAGCTGCCGAGCGTGGAGTCGTGATCGACCGTGGCTTGGGAATACAATACGCTATGCTTACCAATGCTTGTATCGCTGTTAACGACGCAGCCTGCCATGACTACTGTCCCTTCGCCGATTTGTGCGCCTCTGGCAATAGAAGCGGATGGGTGGATGGCGGTAATATAGGTGAGCAGGGGATGAATGTCCGCGATTTTCGCTGCGACGGACGAACGCGTCCAATTATCTCCGATGGCAATGATGCCGCGGCTAATAGAATCAGAGTTTGCTGCGAGCCAGCCTTCATCGCCTAAAATCTCGTAGCCATAAAAAATCGAACCTGCCGGTTTAAAGCCGTCAAGCAAACCCGCGATACGATACAAACCTGCTTTCTCTATCGTATCAATTACAGCCTTCGCATGACCGCCGGCACCATATACGACAATGCTTTGCATGAGCTTCACTCTTCTCTCTTAATAAACTGTTTCTATGGACACTTTCATTCTAGCAGAATCAATCGTTTTTTTCTAAAAGAATAGTGAACCCGGGGAATGGTGATTGACAGATATTAGGTAAGGTGATAATCTGTACTTGTGTTCGTTTTATAGAACAAAAATTAAATTTTGTTCGTTATTGGCTAATTAGTATGAAGGAGATATCCATGAACAACGACGTCACTCTACATATGGAAGATCTGTCTGACGAATTGAGATTGATGCTTGCATTTCTCTCGTCAGATGATGAGGCGGATCAGTCCTTCGATTACCAAGAGCTGCTGCAAAGGGCGGATTGGGACCGATTTATTGAGCTGGCAAGGCATCATCGGGTATTCCCTACCGTTAATCGCAAGCTGCAGGAGCTGAAATCAGCGGAAATTCCGGTATTTGTCACCCAAATGTTTCACCGTGACTATTATCGCAATACTTTGCAAATGCTGACGCTCAGCGGAGAGATGGAGCAGCTCGCCAAGGCGTTCTCTGAGCGGGGCCTGCGTTCGCTGTTTTTGAAGGGACCGGTTATAGCTGCCGATCTATATGGTGACGTATCGCTGCGTACCTCCTGTGATCTCGATCTCCTTATCCCGATAAAGGAGCTGGAGCAGGCAGAAGCGCTTCTGGTTTCTCTTGGGTATGAGAAGGACGAATACATCGTTTCCGTATTGAATGATTGGAAGTGGAGGCATCATCACACGACCTTTTTTCATCCGAAGAAAGGAATTAAGGTTGAGCTTCACTGGCGGCTTAATCCAGCGCCCTCCAAGGAGCCAAGCTTTAACGAGCTTTGGAGCCGTAAGCGTAAGAGCGCTTTGATCAGCCGACCGATCTACTACCTGGGAAGAGAAGATTTGTTTATGTTTCTTGTGTCTCATGGAGCCCGGCATGGCTGGTCGCGGCTGCGCTGGCTGCTCGACATCAAGCAGCTGGTCAATCAGAAGCTGGATTGGCCGAAGCTTATCCGGCTGCTGAGGAAGCATAGTTATTCCCATATCGGCGGGCAGGCGCTGCTGTTAGCGGCACGCTTATTATCCCTTCCCCTTCGGGACGAGATGAAGCCGCTGCTCGCTGGAAGGAAGGCGCATTGGCTGGCAGAGGATACGATGTTTTATGTGCATAGGCTGGTTAATTTACACTCCCCGCCGATACCGGAAGAAATAAGCCGCTTTCATAAGCGTTATCTCTTCGCCTTATTAACGGTTCCGCAAAAAATACAGTTTGTTGCCAGTTTCCTGTTTCCTTATCCCGAGGATGCGGAGACGCTGCCGCTTCCAAAGGCGCTTCACTTCCTGTACTTTCCGCTGCGGCCTTTTTTATGGCTGTTTAGGAAAACGAAAAGTTAAGCTTCTTACTATTTAGATTAAATTTGGTGACTAGGAGACTGAGATGAGAAACGTATTAGTTGCTTCTTATGATATGGAGGTTGGCGGCGTAGAAAGAAGCTTAGCCAGCATGCTCGACGAATTTGACTATGTTGAACATTCAGTCGACTTGATGTTGTATCGACATAAAGGTGACTTCATGAATCTTCTAAACAAAAGAGTTCATTTGTTGGATGAAATTCCTGAATACACCTCTTTTCGTAAAAGCATAGGCGAGACTCTTAGAGCCAAACACCTCTGGATAGGACTTACGCGTGTATTATCGAAGGTCCTTGTATCATTATTAGGCAAAATCAACGGTATCTCCGAGTCAGGATATATACAGCAGCAACTCATGTGGAAATTTGCGCTGCCTTTTCTTCCGGATGTTAAGAAAGAATACGACGTGGCAATCAGCTATTTATGGCCTCATTATTTTGTAGCGGAAAAGGTACGTGCCAGAAAAAAAGTGGCCTGGATTCATACCGATTTTTCTACCGTGAGCACGAACCGCAAAATGGATTTGAATATGTGGCATAAATTCGACTACATCGTCGCTGTATCGGATGCATGTAAAGAATCGTTTTTGAAGAAATACGAATCTTTAAGAAATAAGGTTATTGTGATGGAAAATATTATGTCGACCGAATTTATTAAAGTAATGGCTGATGAAGAGGTATCGGACAATCCAATGGCGTCGGATCCCCGCTTTAAATTGTTGACGGTTGCCAGATTGTCTCACGCTAAAGGGATAGATAATGCCGTTCGGGCATTTAAATTGCTTGCCGACAAAGGCTACGACGACATGGTTTGGTATGTCGTGGGCTACGGCGGAGATGAAGCTGTCATTCAGGATTTGATTATCCAGTATAAGCTTGAAGGAAGATTTATTTTATTGGGCAAGCAAATAAATCCTTATCCTTATATAAAGTCATGCGACCTGTATGTGCAGCCATCCAGATACGAAGGGAAGGCGGTAACGGTCACGGAAGCTAAAGTTTTAGGGAAACCGATTATGATTACGAACTATTCAACAGCCGCAAGCCAAGTCGAGAACGGTGTCGACGGCATCATATGCGAGCTTAGCCCGGAGGGCATTGCGGGCACAATCGAGAATCTCTATCAGAACAAGGAGCTTCGAAGCACGCTCGTAAGCAATATTAAGGATAAGGATTACAGCAACAGCTTTGAGCTTGATAAGCTCTATCAAATTATAGTTTAGCACTCGCGGGTGAAAGGAGTGTGACAATAGCCGTGAGCATTAAAGTGAGTGTAATCATTCCCGTATACAACGCCGAGAAATATTTGGAAGAATGTATTTTATCTTTACTTCATCAGACGCTTCACGCCTGTGAGTTTATATTCGTCAATGACGGTTCGACGGACAAGAGCAGGTTTCTCATCGAAAGATACCAGGCGAAGGATAGCCGAATAAAGCTTCTCAATCAGGAAAATCAGGGGGTAAGCGCAGCCAGAAATGCCGGGCTGCAGATCGCTGCCGGAGAGTATGCCGGATTTGTTGATGCGGATGACTACATTGAGAAGGATATGTATCAAACGCTGTATGCCGCAGCTGTCCAACATAACAGCGACGTCGTCGTGTCCAACTTGGAGAGTGAGCTCGAGGGCAGCAGGGTGGTTACAAAATATCGCTTTCCATCCGGTAAGCCGCTGAATCGAGCTTTTATAAAGGAGCAAATTATGCCGTATTTCCTTAAAGCGGATGATCTCAACACGGCAGTGAACAAAATCTATCGGATCGACTTGCTGGCCGAACATCGGATTGCTTTCCCGGAGAAGGTCGCTTTAGGCGAAGACGGGATGTTCAATATGTTCTTTTTCAGCCACGCGGCGACGATGACCTATGTGAATTATACGGGCTATCATTATAGGGAAGTGAAAGGCAGCGCTACCCGAAACATCAGGGAGAAGGATTACTTCGGCAAAGCAATCGAGGTATACAGAATGGCTCCCCCTCAGATTTACAATGAAATGATCCCCAGCGAAACCGTTCATCAGCTAAAGTCGGTACGGCTTATCAGCAGTATGCTTTCCTACATTTACATATATTTCAAGCCAAGCAAGGATATGAGTTTTATGAAAAGGTACAGCTACGTCAAGCAAATGATTAGCAACAGTCATGTTAGAGAGGCGCTGCCGATGTATTGGAATGAGATGCAAAGCTCAATAGGACGTTACGAGCGATTCATTCTGAGCATGGTGAGAGCGAGATCAACGGTTGGTCTGATGTGCGCGGTCGCCTACAGCAGACTAAGAAATTCATAACTTGAATGAAAATTGGGGGATTGAGCATGAAAATTATGATGTTTGCGCATGGAGGCAGTCTGAACAGGGGCTGTGAAGCGATCGTTCGCTCGTCGACGAAGCTGATTAAGGAGAAAATCGGCGGGTCTAAAGTGTATTTGGCCTCAGAGAAGCCGCAAACCGATAAGGTGATTTCGACCTTAGACGGAATTTATGACGGCTCGAAGTCGAGTATTAGAAAATATTCTTTGGATTGGTTCGTAGCGTCGCTTCAATATAAGCTGCGTAAAGATGAAACGTATGCGCTTGGCGTCATCGAGCAGAACATCATTAACCGGATCAAGGATGTAGATGTTTGTTTATCGATAGGCGGAGACAACTACTGCTACGGAGAGCAGCCGAATTGGTATGAGATCGATCGCCGCGTGAAGGCACAGGGGAAGAAGCTGGTGCTGTGGGGCTGCTCGATCGGCGAAGAGGATATGTCTGAGCGGAAGCTGGAGGATTTGAAGCTGTTCGATCTCATCGTCGCCCGCGAAACGTTAACTTATGACATGCTCAAAAATAAAGGCTTGCGCAATGTCAGGCTGGCTGCCGATCCGGCCTTTACGATGGAGCAGGAGCAGCTGCCCTTGCCGGGTGGCTGGCAGGAAGGGAACACGGTAGGAATTAATTTTAGCCCGCTTGTATGGAAACGAAATAAAAGCTCGCGAGAAGCGGTTAAAGGGCTAATCAACCACATTTTGGAAACTTCAAGCATGACGGTCGCCCTTACCCCTCATGTCATCGAAGGCGGAAATAACGACTTTGAGGTGCTGGAGCAGTTTTATCAGGAATTTAAAGATACAGGGCGTGTTATTTTGCTGCCGGATCATTTGACGGCCATTCAATATAAAGGATATATCGCGAGAATGCGTTTTTTCATCGGTGCCCGAACGCATGCGACGATAGCGGCCTATTCGAATTGCGTGCCTACGATGGTGCTGGGCTACAGCGTGAAATCGAAGGGCATCGCCAAAGATATTTTTAACGAAGAAAAGCTTGTGCTCGGAATCGACGAAATTTCAAGCAGCAGCAAGCTCATTCAGCATTATGACGAAATGATTAGAGAAGAAGATGAGATTAAAAGCAGGCTGAAGCAAGCCATTCCGAACATCAAACAAATGTCCTATAAGGCAGTTGAATATTTAAGGGAGCTAGCATGAGGTGCGCATGAAAAAAAATTTATTGTTCGTAATGCCCAGCCTGTCGGCTGGCGGTGGAGAGCGAAGTCTGGTCAATCTTCTCTCGCAAATGAATTACGATGAATACAATGTCGATTTGTTCCTGCTGAGCCATGAAGGCATCTTTATGGATTTGCTGCCGAAGGAGGTAAACGTGCTGCCTTTGACCGATACGTACAGTCGGTTTACGAGGCCGCTTCTGAGCTCGGTAGGGCAGTTTATAAGCAGCGGCAGCGCAGCGATGGCCTATAGCCGTATGATGTTCAGCCTTACTAACCGCACGCCGAAGGAAGTAGGAATAAGAGAGCAGGAGAGCTGGAAATATCTTGCCAACTCCTTGAGCAGGCTTAATAAGAAGTATGATGCGGCTATCGGATTTTTAGAGAAGACGTCCATCTATTTCTGCGTGGAGAAGGTTGATGCAGTCAAAAAAATAGGCTGGGTGCATAATGATTACGACAAGCTCGGTCTGAATCCGGAATTTGACACCGGCTATTTCGAGAAGCTGGACCATATCGTGACGGTCTCGGACGAATGCGCGAATGTATTAAAAAGAAGATTTCCGAAACAGAATGATAAAGTAAATGTTATTCATAATATCGTATCTCCTAAGGTGATCAATCAACTGGCAAATAAGGAAGAAGTCGACGTTTATAATCGCAAGCAAGGTGAAATCGTAATCCTGTCTATTGGCCGGCTTCATGCTCAGAAGGGCTTTGAGCTTGCGATTAAAACCGGAAGGAAGCTGGTCGATAACGGCTGGAGCTTCCAGTGGAATATTATCGGCGAAGGCGATGAACGCGGGAAGCTGTCGGAATTGATAGCGGCTAACGGTCTGAACAATCATTTTAAGCTGCTTGGCTTAAAGACGAATCCGTACCCCTATATTAAGCAAGCGGATATTTATGCGCAAACGTCCAAGTTTGAAGGGAAAGCCATTGCGATCGATGAGGCGAAAATTTTGAATAAGCCGATATTGGTTACGAATTTCAGCACGGCTAAGGATCAAATCAAAGACGGTGTTGAAGGGATTATCGTTGAGATGAATACGGAAGCCGTCGCTGCGGGAATCGGCAGGCTTATGCATGAGCAGGGAATAAGAAACAGACTGTCGGAGCATTTGTCCCGTCTGCAATTAGGAACCGAAGAAGAAATAGAGAAGCTGTATAAGCTGCTTGGATAGGTGGTTAGTCCATGAAGAAGAAGCTTTTGTTTGTCATGAATAATCTCAATTGCGGCGGAGCCGAGAAGTCTTTGATCTCGCTGCTGCAAACGATCGATTATTCCGCATACGAGGTGGATTTATTTTTGTTTAAGCATGAAGGGATGTTCCTGAAGATGCTGCCTCGAGAGGTTCATGTTTTGGATGCGCCAGACTTTTATCCGTATTTTGACATGTCGATAAAAACAGCCGTTGTCGATTGCGTCAAGCACAGCCGTTTTCGCCTTGCAGCCGCAAGAATAGGCGCGGGGTTTGTGTTCAGAACGGAAAAAAATAGCGCGAAATGCGAGCAGAAGGCATGGCGCTATCTCTCCAAAGCGTTGGCAAGCCTGAGCAAGGAGTACGATGCGGCCATAGGTTATTTGGAGAAAACACCAATTTATTACGTGATCGAAAAGGTAAAGGCCCATACCAAAATCGGGTTTATCCACAATGATTATGACAAGCTCGGCATGGATCCGAAAATCGATACCGCTTATTTTGAAAAGCTTAGCTATATCGTAACGGTATCAGAGGAGTGCGTCAGAATGTTGAAGGAGCGATTCCCTAAGTTCGGGCATAAAATCGAACTGATGCACAATATTGTATCGCCGGCTGCGATTATCGATATGTCGGTCGATCAGCTTGATCTGCCGAAGACCGGATTCACAATTGCATCGGTAGGGCGGCTTAATTATCAAAAAGGCTTTGATATGGCCGTGGAAGCCTGCGAACTTCTAGTCAAGGATGGCTACGATATTAAATGGTACATCGTCGGCGAGGGGCAGGAGCGGGAGCGGCTGGAGCAGCTCGTTAAGAGCAAGAAGCTGGAGCATGCGCTTATATTGACGGGCCTGCAGGAAAATCCGTATCCCTACATTAAAAAATGCGATCTATATGTTCAAACCTCTATTTTCGAGGGTCGCTGCTTAACGATTACCGAAGCCAAAATATTAAATAAACCGATTGTATCGACGAATTTCACCGTTATTTATGATCAGCTCAGTCATGAGGAGAACGGATTGATCGTTAATCAGGATGCTGTCTCCATCTATGAGGGTATCAAGAGGCTAATCGAAGACGAGTCTTTGAGAAAGCATTTGACCGATAACTTGCTGAAGGAAGCTTTAGGCACGGAATATGAAATACATAAATTATATCAATGGATTAGTTAGCTAAAGGGAGTGTTAAATTTTGATCCAACTCGTAAGCATTCTGCTGCTCGGCTTGGTGGTGATCATCGTTTGCATTGATATTATCCCGCTGTTCATGGATTGGTTAGGAAGAATTCATATCGGCCGTTTTACGGACACAAACCGCTGGAATTCATCGATTACAAGGGCAGGCATGAAATGGTTAAATCATACGCCTAAAATTAAAGTAACGGATAATACAAGATTCGTTGTCATTGATATGCTGAGGGGCAATTATACGAAAAGTGCGATTCAGCACTGGCAAGAGGCAGCTTTGCTGCTTGGGCTTGTGGAGTTCGCCCGGGTAGACAACAGCAGGATGGCGGAGCATGAAATCAAGACGTATCTTAACGCTAAATTCGACAGCAGCGGCGGGTGGAAGCAGGAGCCTACACATATAGATGCAGCGATACTCAGCTATGCGGTGATGAAGCTCGATATGGTGAACATCGAGCATTACCGGAACGCCTTCGATTATACATGGGAGCTGATTAAAGCGCATATCGGCGAGGATGGGACGGTTCAATACCGGAAATCGATGAAGCACTACCGGTATGTGGATACAATCGGCTTCATCTGCCCGTTCTTAATTGCGTACGGCGTGAAGTACGGCAAAGAGGAATGCATTCAATTGGCCGTAAAACAGCTGACGGAATACGAACGATTCGGCATGCTGGATAAGCATTATCTTCCAAGCCACGCCTATCATTTGGATAACCGGCTGCCGTTAGGGCTGTATGGCTGGGGGAGGGGGCTCGGATGGTTCGCGATTGGCCTGATTGATGCTTGGCGAGAGCTGCCGTCAGCTCATGCGTCTAAGCCTGTGCTGGAGGAAATGATTAAGAAATTTGCACGGACAGTGCTTGCCTTTCAAGCGCCGGGCGGCAATTGGACCTGGACGGTTAGCCGCGGCGAGTCGAGGGCCGATTCATCGACAACGGCAACGCTGGGCTGGTTTTTGCTTCAAGCTTCGCACATCGCAGAACTGTCAGCGCCATGCGCAGAAGGCGCTGAGCGTGCCGTTCGTTATTTAATGAAGGTGACCAGGCGGAATGGGGCAGTCGATTTCTCGCAAGGGGATACGAAGGATATCGGCGTATATTCCATGCTCTTTAATATTTTGCCATTTACGCAAGGCTTCTGTATACGCATTATTAACGCAAGCCAGCAAACTAAGGTCGGATAAACCAAGGCAGGGGATCAACATGAGGGTGAAAAGCTCTTTACTAAATATTACGGCCGGTATAGGCAATCAAATCATTATTACGGTTTTAAGCTTCGTATCGAGAACGGTCTTTATTAATAGCCTGGGCGTCGAGTACCTGGGCATTAACGGATTGTTTACGAGCATATTAGCGATGCTTTCTTTGGCAGAGGCCGGGATCGGCTCAAGCATCGTCTATAATTTGTATAAGCCTGTGGCTGATAATGACCGGCCCAAAATAATGGCATTAATGAACCTGTACAAAAAAGCTTATTTGGTGATTGCGGGAGTCGTACTGCTGCTCGGGCTTGGCATTATGCCTTTTCTTGATGTTTTTATTAAGAATACTAGTGTTGAAAATATAACCATCATTTATATGCTGTTTCTGATTAATACGGTAGCTCCGTATTTGTTCGTTTATAAATACTCGTTCTTGAACGTAAATCAGAAAAACTATATCGTAACGGCTGTATTTTCCGTTTCTTCGATCCTCTCAATCTGCGCCAAAATCGCCATCCTCTATTTTACGCAGCATTTTATTTTCTATTTGATTGTGGACTGTGTTGTCACGCTTACGACCTCGATCATTTTAGCTATGATGGTAGATCGGATGTATCCATTTCTCAAGCAGAAGATAAATACCAAGCTCGATCCGGAAACCAAAGCTAATTTTATAAAAAATATGAAAGCGATATTGCTGCAAAATGTCGGCACATACTTTATTTTCGGCGTAGACAGCATTCTTATTTCTTCATTCATCAGCGTAGCGGCAGTTGGCCTCTATTCGAACTATAAAATGCTAATCGACCTATGCCGCACGTTTATCAATCAAGTGTTTGCCAATATGTATCACAGCGTGGGCAATTTGGTGGCAAAAGAAAGCGAAGAGAAGGTCTTTCATGTATTTAAAGTCACGATGCTGCTAAACTTTTGGTTGTATTCCTTTCTTGCGATCATGCTTTACTTATTAATAGAACCGATGATTCTGGTGTGGATCGGTTCGGAATTCGTGATGGGGCCTGCCGTTGTTCTTCTATTGATCCTCGGATTTTACGAGCGGGGCATGCGCAACTCGATTACGATGGTCAAAACGACGGCCGGTATCTTTCATGAGGATCGTTTCGTTCCTTTATGCCAGGCAGCTCTCAATTTAGCGATCTCCTTCCTGCTTGTACAGCGGATGGGAATAGCGGGAATATTCATCGGGACGCTGGTGAGCGCTCTGATCGTACCGTTTTGGACTACCCCGTATTTCGTATATAAACGGGTGTTCAAGCAGCCGCTAAGGCTTTATTTTGCAAGCTATATCTATTATTCAATTATTGCCGTTACAGCTGCGGCAGCGGCGGGTTATGCCTGCTCCTTCCTGCCTGCTAACGGTCTGATAGGGCTGCTGCTGAAAGGCATAGTCTGCTTGCTGTTAATAAATGGGATTTATGTGGCCGTCTTTCATCGGACGGAGGAATTTAAATATTTATTTGGTATAGCTCAGTCTCTTCTAAATAAACTTCCGAAACTTCGTTTCCTGCTCCTTAAGCTGATGAAGCGCAGCCGTCATCTGGAGGCTAGTGGAAATAAATATAACGGTTAGTTTATTGGACCTAACTGATTCTAGTTCGCATATACTTCTTCCTATAGCAATGTTTAAAGAAATTCGACAAAAAATGTAATTATCTATCATATTTGTGAGACATGAAGCGACAACATGCGCAATTGCGGTGATTTATAATACATCTATAACGAATGACAAGCATAGGGAGACGTTGAAATGCGTTTAGTATCTGGGCACCTTAAACGCATGGAGTCAGTGGTGCAACCGTCCCAAATCGAATGGGGGACATGGGAATATGGTACTTGTAAATTCAGAGGACAATCAGGACTTGGACATGGAGTGGGTAGCATTATTAATGAGCGCGCGTTCGAAAGGATTCAGTACAGAGGACGTGCGTAAAATTTTTCTATGCCTTCAGGAAAGCGGCAAAGAAGGTATAGAGGATACTGCTGTTTAAAAACAAAAAAAGCGCTATTCGCGCTTGATCTTCCACTTGTTGAATTCCAAAAAGTCTTTAAACTGTTCCTTACTAACACCAGAGGCCATAGCTTCTCTAACTAAATCAGCCCATTCATGATCTAGTTGATTAACCTCCAGCTCAGATTGCTCGTTATTCAAAAATTCCTCAACGGATACCTTCAATACGACGCCTACCTTTTCGAGGAATTGAATTGAAGGATTTTGTTGGAGCCCTCGTTCAATGGAGCTTAAATAAGACTTCGCGACACCGGCTCTTTGTGAGAGCTCAGTCAGTGATAAGCCATTTCTCTTACGCAGCATCTTAATGCGTTCTCCGATCATAACAAACTCCTCCGTCATTTCATCGTTGTAGACTAATCTCTATTATAACGAATATTTCAGGAATGTAAAAGCTCTTTAACCACCACTAATGTATGATATTGGAAGCGGTGATGTGAAAATCGGACTAAAAATAATCTGATTTTTTATGCTTAAGTTAAAGGGCTTACTAATGAGTAAGCCCTTTTATTTCTTTATTCATCTTTTCTCATTGTTTTCTATGCACTAGCCTCTGACTGATTATTTAATAGATTACCGAATAAACTTGATGAATCAGCTGCCAGCTGACCAAACTCTCCGCGTTCAACCAGCTTCCCTTGATCGATTACGATAACTTGGTCGGCATGCCTAATGGTCGATAACCGGTGCGCGACAACGATAACGGTCATCGTGCCTTTTAGGCGATCGATGGCTTCTTGAATTTTCTTTTCATTTTCCGTATCCAACGCGCTTGTCGCTTCATCCAGAACGAGGATGGACGGCTTGCGTATGACTGCTCTTGCCAGGACAAGCCGTTGACGTTCGCCTCCGGAAAGCCGGATCCCTCGATCGCCTATGACCGTATCGAGTCCTTGAGGGAGCTTGCGCACAAATTCCGAAGAGGAGGCGAATTCTAATGCTTCCCATATCTGTTCATCGCTAGCGTCGGGTTGGATCATTTGCAGGTTTTCTCTGATGCTTGCATTGAATAAGAATGGATCCTGCGCAACATAACTGATGGATCGTCGATAAGACAACAAATTTTCTTTCGTAATCGGCTTGCCGTCTACTAAAATCTGGCCGGATTCGGGCTGCATCAAACCCATTACAAGATCGATAAGCGTACTTTTTCCTGCGCCGGAAGGACCTGCAATAGCCGTCATCCGATTCGCCGGGATATGCAGATTAATGTTTTGCAGCGTGTATGAAGCTTCGTCTTGGTTATAACGAAAGGAAACATTACGACACTCAATCCCGTGTTCTGCTCGTAAAGGAGCTTTTGTATCATTCTCCGGATCCAGCTGCTCTATAGCATTACTGCATTCATTTTGGAGAAGAATCAAAGCTTTGCAAGCAGGTATCATTGAGGCGAGCTGCTCCAAGGTGGATTGGATATTGGTGAATCTCGGCCACAAACGTGCGAAAATGACGGTGATCGTTAATAGTTGTACGCCTTGCGTTTGAAAGAGCTTGAATGAAACCAAAATGAAGCACGCGATAAGCAGGGCCGATGATATTTTATATACAAGCTGTGAATTCATTCTCAACCGAATATATGAAATTTGTTCAACCATCATGCCTTCAGTCAATCCGGCAAGCCACTTTAAACGAGAGCGCTCGAGCGTATTGCTCTTTATATCTTTGATACCATTTAATTGATCGGTTATTCCTGCGAGGTAGCTCTGAGACAGCTGGGAGGTTTGGTTGCCTAGCGCCTTTGCTCTCTTAATGAATTTGCTCGAGAAAAGGCCGAGAATAATGCCGCTTCCTAGTACGAACAAGGTCAAATTCGGAGACAGCCAAAAAGCAAATCCGATTTGGATTAAGGTGAAGATGAGAGAGGTTATTAGCTGAAGGAATAGATTGATAGCTCCAAGCACACGAGCTAATTCTATCGTCAACAAATTAATGAGATCGGATGACCTCTTTTTTAGGAAGAAAGGCCAGCTTGATTGCAGAAGTGAACCGTAGGTTTCAAGTCTTAATATGCGGCTAAAGAGCTGTTGAATTTCAACGTTTCTGATCATAACTTTTCGCTGTATGAGGTTTTGTCCGAATACAATCATAATATAGGTTCCTAAAATCATGAATAAGGCTAGAGTAGGAGGGAATTCCTTCAGATAGTTAGACAGCGCCAAGAAGTAACTATCCCCTATATCCAGGCTCACAATACCGATGAGACTGAGCATAGGAACCAATAATAAAATGCCAATGCTCTCCAAGAAACTGGAAATAACCATCCCGAACAGATTGATATAAAGAGCGGCTCCTGAAAAAGCGTGCAGCCGTTTAATAAAGTGTAAAATGTAATTCATTTGTTTCTCCTTTCGGACATACCAACCGCGCAGCAGTATTCGCAACTAATCAACTCGCCTTATTTGCGAATTTCTCAACGACAATAAATCGGTTCATGACATCCGCGCCCGTAAGATAAATGGGGCCGCTGCGCAGCCACGCATGTGCAATTAATTTTCCGTTTTCATCCTTGGCCGTGCCTAAGTAAAGAGTGCAGTCGATCCGCCGTCTCTCCAGCATTTTCATGCCTGCGATTGCTTTAACCAGACATTTGCTGTCCCAAAACGTATACCGGCTGATAATATCTATCGCATGAGAAATGTGCTTTAGTTTAGTAATATCCGTTGTTATGTGCGTAATGGGGGTTTCTTCCGTTTTTACGCCTAGTGTAGGCGCGATTTTAGCAAATGGCCAAAACATAAGGATACGTGCCCATCCCAAGAAAATATAAGTTTCGCCGAACAAGAGGATGGTTTGTCTATTAAGTTTGAATAGTAATCGGATTTTCTTGATTAACAAGAATCAGACCTTCTTTCCGCAAATGTTCCAGAAAGGAAATAACATGACGTTCACATTCCTCTCGTTCAGCATCATACTCCGACAATAATTGCTCTATAACTTGCTTAACAGATATTGGACTTTCTAAACAATCCCAAATTCGTCCGCCGACCGCTCCGAGATTATAATAGTTTCCATTACGGACGCTAAGCATAACCTTCTCGCCACCCATATCACTAACAATATTTTGCTCAGAAGCTGTAATGAAATCCGATAAAGCAATCGTTTCCGCGTTAATCATTCAATTTTTCCTCCTTGGGGATCGTATTTAGTAAGTAGTTAGCCAGTTCATGAGCACTAAAGCCGGAAGATGGCCTTTGCAGCTGATACATATCGACCTGTTTGACGAACTTTGCAAGAGTGTTGAAGTGCCACTCCATTAGCGCTAAACGTTCGATTAGAAAGCTGCGGAATGTATGTCGAAGCAACGTATGGAACCTTACAAGTCCTTCGATGGGCTCTACGTTTGCGTTTGATTCCGTTTTTACGAGTTCAAAGACGCCTGCTAAAGGTAAGGGATGGCTGCAGAATCTGGAAGCGACAGGTACCGCGAATTTCGTTTCTCTATCAAACAGCGGTTGGAAATTCGATGAGCTCATACCGAGATGATCGATGGTCTCTTGCCACATTTTTTGTTGAGGATAGGAAGGCATAACGATGGGAATATGATCTTGATTAAATGTTACCGGAATTAAATCATCACTCAATAATTGATAGCCTTGTTCCAGCAGAATCGAAGCGAGCGTTGATTTGCCGGCACCGGATACTCCTAAAACGGCATAGGCCTTTCCATTAATAGCAATCGCGCTTCCATGCAGCGGAAGAATTTTTTTCTGCAGCAAAATAATTCCCATGCAGGTGCCAAGTATGTATAGGCGAAGTTTATCTTCGTCGGATCCTTCATAAGGAGAAACGATAATGGAATCTCCATTAAAAATGCAAAATATGGCGGTATCGGGCACTCGAATGAATACTTGATCGTCTTTTATTGCGAAATATTCGTTTGATGGGGCACAATCATGCCAATAGGAAGAAAGATCGTTCTTCATCACAGTGACGGTTCCAATAGAAAGGTCGGCATGTTCATCCGTACGAGGCAGTTCAGGCAGTGGAATATAACTTTCGATCCGCAAACCAAAAGAATAATAGCTGTTTTTGTTTTCGGTCTTAAACATGATTATCACTCCAGATCGTGGTGCGATATTTGGGGTAGGTGCCCCTATACTTCTATGTATAGGGGCATCTGGATTCTAAGTATGAAAGAATGTTGATTAAAGACTAGCTGTAGTGAATAACTTCTGTTGGGTCTGGTTGAACAGCGTCAGGAAGATGTATACCAGGACCCGCCATAGTCATATTCACGTTAAGCACTTCCAATACAGGTTGTTGCCACGCTTTTTTCTCTTGATTTTGCATTTTATCACCTCCTTTCAAGCGTATTTTTTCATAAAGCGGTGGAAAATAAGGCTGCGCATCAATAGTCGAAAATGCGTGTCGAAGACTAGCTCCGGACGTGGCTCTTTTCGGAATATCGATAGGGCGTTAGTTAATTCCTTTATATTGAGATACCTGGAGCTAACCGGGTCTTCAATAACCTGTTGAAGTTCGCTGATGAGGGTGTTCCAGGAAGGAACCATCCGATGAATACCATCGGCCCCTTGAATCCCGCGTACTTTTTGATTAAGTCTAATATTGTCCGGTAAATAATTTTTTGTTGACCTGCGAATGAGTGACCGATCGAGACCGTTTTGGACGAATTGTTCCTCGGGTACCGATAAACAAAAGCGGATGACTCGCAAATCGTTGGTGGCATCGCGTTCCCAAAGCGAATAACGTAAGGATTGCTTGCAACCGACTGTGCCGGTTATATTCCAATAATACAGCTGTTCGAATTGCTGTTTTCTTACCTCATATGCGTTTTGTAAAGAATTGCCCCAGAAATCGTACCCATGCTCTTGCAGTCTCTCATAGACGTTTGTTTGTTTGGCAAATTCAGGGTTAATGAGAGAAGGTATGTCTGGTTTATTGTTTGACGATAACAGCTGAGCAAGTTGTGGAAATGCCTTATTTCTGACAATCGGGAATACACGTGATTTATTAATGCCCAAAACTTTGCTGTAAAGCTTTAATTCATTGTAAAACTTGAACCATTTAAATCTTCTAAGCAAGCTGGCCTGGTAATCTAAGGCAGGACCCCATGAGACGGTCCAGTTCCCGCGGCTTCCGGTAAGGAGTATGCCGACGTCCGCCTGATGGGCTTGCTGATAGATGCCTTTTAACCAAAAGGAATTTTCAAAAAATTTATAAGGTGTTTCCATGATGTCGAGCCAATCGTCCACCTCAGAAAGTGGATTCATATCAGGGAAGTTAAAATATTGATCGTTAATATTGCCTACATGTTTAACCGTAGATTGAATATTTTCCCGTTCGTTCGCTATTCGGCTCTTTGGCGTCCAATCTTGAAAATCATCGAGCGGCACATAGCTGAACGTATGTAATCGTTTCTTTTCCCCGCGCAGCGTTTTTGCCGCAAAGCTGACAACCGAACCGGAATCCAGGCCTCCGCTTAAGTTAGCTCCAACCTGGCGATGCGTGCGAAGCCGTGAAGAGACTGCTGTCTGAAATACATCCCGGAACGCTTCTTCGTATTCCTCATTGGATTTGAGTTTTAATTTTTCTTCATTACCTATCGTGCAATATCTCGAAAATTTCACATCGCCGTCTGCGACCGATATCGTATGGGCCGGAGGGATCTGTCCGATATGTTTGTACACGGTAGTATATAGATCAACGGCCTCGGTTGTGATGGGAATGGCCAGAAATTCGGACATCCATTGTTCATTTAATTGTTTATTCAATCCAGGTATTGAAAAGAGCGGTTGGATGGTCGTAGAGAATGCAAACTGCTCTTTCGTTCGAGCATAGTAGAGCGTGCGGCTGCCGGAGAAATCTCTCGCGCCAAACAATGAGCGGTTTTGTTGATCCCAAATGACGAAAGCGAAGTCTCCGATTAAATGCTTGGGAGCATCCTTTCCCCATTTCTGATAGGCAAGCAGGATTAAACTGCTGTCAGTCATATCTTTTCGATCTGACATTCGTACTTGTAGTTTTTCGAACAATTCAGGCCGGTTATCGATGATGGCATCCGCGGTAATGGCAAGTCCGCTCGCATAATCATAGTAGGGCAGTTGTTCGTTTATTGACTCGGGAGTAATCCACTGTGCATGGCATCCAAAGAAAACTCCTTCATGATGCCAAGCGTGAACATAATCGGCGGGATAGCGCTGCAGAGCTTGCATGAGCTCCATGCCAAGCTCAGGCTGAATAGATTCATAATTGAAATGATAAATACCGATGATTGCGCTCATTGTATCCCCCTGTCATTCGCTGAAGCACGATTGAAAAAATGATTCTATTACCTAGCAATGTTCTTTGTTAAGAACATTGATATATTTTTAAAATATGCTTGATTTACAAAGTGAAATGTTCGTGTTTTGCGGATTTGATCTGCTGCACGAGCATTCGTTGTTTTGTACTTTTGTTCTTTATAAAGAACTTGAGACTAGGTTACCATCTTCGTTGTTTCGTTGTCAACAGGTTAATTTTTTTATATTTCTTTTTGGGTTGTTAAAGGTGCGGAGTATAATTTTGAAATCGTTTACAGAAACGTCAGCTAGAGGCCTTCTGTTGAGAATTGCTTTTCTATTGAATATACTAAGTCATAATGTATGTTCAAATTCAGGATGAAAGAGGAGGGGAGTTTGATTTACCTTATCATTGTCGGAAGCTTGATTCTCATCTATATATTTTTCATTTTCCCGACGCAGTGGCTGAAACTTGAGCGGATTAGCAAGCCAATCGGCATTAATAAGCGAATTTTACAAATTAGCGATCTACACGTTGACAGGCTGCGAGTCAGCGCAAAGCGGATCCGAAAGGTCATTAAAGCAAACAATCCGGATTATATTTTTTTGACCGGAGATTATACGTACAGGGAAAGCTATTTGCCGCGTGCCGCTCACTATTTTAAAGTGATAACTGAATGCGGCGTTCCTGTTTATGCTGTCTTAGGTAATCATGATTATGAGCTGCCTCGATTACAAAGACTGCTCGACTTATTTCAAGTTTACGGCATAAAGGTTCTGCGTAACGAATCCGTGCTGCTTGAGCATTTCCATTTAGTTGGAATTGACGATTTTGGTACGGGTCACAGTAATATCGGGCCCGCCTTTCGTCTGGTAGATGATTCGAAGCCTATTGTCGTTATTACGCATGATCCAAACGTGATTCTGAAAATTAAACGTCCATACGATTATTTGATGGCCGGCCATCTGCATGGAAAGCAGCTGAACGTGCCGTTCTTTTATGTGTTAAAGCCTAAGGGGCCACTAGCCGCAAAAGGGATATACAAAGGGCTGCACACGGAAGAGAACGGCGTTTTCTATATCTCGAAAGGTATCGGTCAAGCGGGCGTTAATGCACGGTTTATGGTTAGAAGCGAAATAACGGTTCATGATCTATGAACTGGAAGCAATAGCTATTCGAATACGGTATCTCTGCGGCTTGCCTTCCGGAAGGCGGCCGGAGGAATGCCTTTGGCATCAGTAAAGGTGCGGGAGAAATAATGAACAGACGAGAAGCCGCAGCGCTCAGCGATTGTCTTTATCGGCGTCGATGTCTGCGACAGCTGCTGTTCTGCTGCGCGGAACCGTTCATTCCTGACAAGCATAGTGAAGGACTGGTGCACGCTTTGAGAGAAAAGTCTTGAGAGATGGCGTTCCGAAACATTGATATAACGGGCAACATCCGATAGATTCAAGGCAGCTCCCAAATTATCGCGGATGTACAGCTTGGCCCGATTAATTAGAATAGTAGAATTCGAAACGGGCAAAATGGTTTCCATGCTTTGGTTCTTCCCTCCAAAAATAGTGGGAAAGGTAAGGATCAAGGCATGCGCGAGCGGCTGCAGCAAAGAAATCGGCACGGCGAAGCATTCGTCGATTGGGATAAGCAGGGAACGCCATATTTGAACAGTCGGGGAATGCTGCTGGTTCTCCATCCATATTGTGCCTCTATTCAAGGCATTGTTGTAGATTTCGTATTCATCCGGCATGGAATGCTTCTCATCCAGCTCAAAGGCGACATACAATAAATCCAAGTGGTCCACGTCTCGAATTTGATGGTGAATGCCCGGCCGCGAGCAGAACAAAACTCCTTCATAAAGCGGATAAGCGACATTACCCTCCTCATAAATACCAGTCCCGCCAGCCACGTAGCACATCTCGAAAAAAGAATGCTTATGAACGGCGTTCGCGGGCAGCTTCTGTACAGCACCCCAGTAATAAACGTGAATAATAAGGCTCTCACCTTGCAGCAAGCGTGCATATCGATCCAAGCGTTCTTCGCTTTTTGGCCAATTGTACATATGGACCATCAGCTCCTATGGCGTAATATTGCAAAAAGATGTCTTTAGCGGGTAAATACGAGAACTCTATATCCTGTCTATAATTAAGCCATATTCAAACTAATTATATGATAAGGAGAATGAACATGATCGTCAATGAAGATGTGCAATTTTACAAAGAAAATGGCTTCTTGCTGGTTAGAGGCGTGTTTAATGAGGAAGAGGTGCTGGAGATGAGAGCGGCGGTAGAGCGGACCATCCAGCGGGCGGCACAGGCTCAGGCCGATCAGAATCATGCCTGGCAAGGTGATTTCCTGCCGCCTGAGCAGCTTAAGAAACTTGTGCTGAAGGGCTTCCATGATGTGCATTATCATGACGCAGCTTTCACCCGGGCAGTCATTCATCCGAAAATGGTAGCGGTGCTGAACGGGATTATCGGTCCGAACGTACAGCTTCATCATTCGAAAATGCTCGTGAAGCCGCCAGCAAACGGCGCTGCATTTCCGATGCATCAAGATTACCCGTACTTCCCGCATCTCAACCACTCCATGCTGGCAGCGAGTGTTCATTTAGATGATGCGGACGAAGAGAACGGCTGCTTAGCCGTCATACCGGGCTCTCATTTGCAAGGACCGCTGCCCCATGTCGGCAAGCATTATCTTAATCATAAGGAGCATCCGATTTCCTCTGGAACGCCTTGCCCTGCTAAAGCAGGAGACGTGCTTTTTTTCAATTACTTGACGATTCACGGGTCGGATGTGAACCGAAGCGAAAGAACGCGCAGGAATATCCTGTTCCAATACCGCGACGCAGCGGACATTCCGACGGAAAAGGTTCATTTTGATTGGGGCATGGGCTTGATGGTGAGCGGCGAAAATGCCGATTTTAACAATGTGAAGCCAAGCTTTCAGTTAACGGAAGTATAGGTAAGGAGAATCCCAAATTACTGCTTTAACGTTGACAAACCTATATCGCAATGGTATCATCCATCTATAACCAAGTATTCTTATGCGATTTTAATTAATTGCAGATACAAAGCTATTTTACGCGATAAACTAATTTCATATGCTTTGCATGCGACCGTAAAAACGGAGGTGTCCTTTTCATAAAGGAACGCCTCCTTTTTTTTTCAAAATATAAGAAATTTGGAGAGTGGTTGAAATGTCCGAGAAAACGATTGTGTCACAGCCTTTTGAGATTCGTTTAAATGAACAGCTAATTTTGCGAGGTAGAGTGAAGACGTTGGAAGATAGAAAAGAAAAGCCTGTTGTGGTGGCTGCGCACGGCTATAGAGGATTTCAGGACTGGGCATTTTGGCCAGAGGTAACCGACAGATTAGCCGAGAACGGTTTTTTTGCAGTCAGCTTTGACTTCTCGCGCGTTACGGCTAAGGAAGCCGGCAAAGCCGAGGAAATCGTTGCCCAAGCGAGTACCGTTTCACAGGAGCTCGTTGATATTGACGTTATTCTTCAGCATGTGAAGCAAAAGCTGCTGCCGCTCAGCGCGGAAGCTGATGTCAATCGAATAGCGTTAATCGGGCATAGCAGAGCGGGAAGCAGCAGCCTCATTACGGCAGCGGAGCAGCCTGAAACTGTGCAAGCCGTCGTTGTGTGGAACGGCGGCTCAACGCCGGTGCGGGGAGCGGGCCAGTCAAATGCGACGCTGCTTCAGCAGCTGGTGGCGGAGGATGCGGAAGAGAATAAGGACCGGTTTGATGTGCTTGCTCATTTCCAAGCGTTGAAGCAGCCGGCTCTAATTGTACAGGGTAGCCGCGACAATGAGCGTTTGCTTGCGGTAAACGCAAAGCTTAAGGAAGCAAGCCCGGATCAAGCCTATGTTTCGATCGAAGGAGCCGACCACGTGTTTGGCGTGCTGCATCCTTATGAGGGAGCGACGCTCCACTTGACGGAAGCGCTCAAGGCAAGCGTAGACTTTTTGAAAAAAGTATACTAATAGCTCGTTGCAAACGCCATATTGAGAATCAAACGATTACACGGCTTTAGAAAAAAGCCCCTGCTGGCACGCATTACTGTGTGTCTGCAAGGGCTTTGTGTGTTTACGGTTCGTCATGTACTTCAGGGAATGGTTGGCCGTACTCGTCTTCTCCGGGATAGTCGCGCGACAATCCCGCATGAAGCGCGCGATTCTCATAGTTGAAGGGGCTCAGTGACCGCTGGTCAATTCTCCATGGTGTGCTCTTGCCTTTAGATTCCATCCGCAGGTCAGAGCCATACGGGCCATCCGGGAACTCCTCCGGAATGAGGTCGTTGCGCTGCGATTCTACTGTCGATACATCTGTATACGGCTGGCGATTCTCATGAGTAAAAGGGTCCATCAGCAAACTCCTCCTGAAATGGTAATGTACTACCATTTCAGTGTACCCCGATTAATCGGTAAAATGCACCGTACCTACAACAAAGTATAAGAATTGAACGAGCTCGGCAGCTTCTTCCTCCGTAAGCTTATACGTATATTCAAGATAGCCTTCTTCTTCCAAGTCATCAGGGCCGATTATCGCTGTTTTGCCAGACTGCAGGTCGGTAACCAGCTTCTTGCCATAAAAACGGTTAGTAGACGTAATGGCAAGGTCAAAGCGTTTCAAGCTAGGACCGATAAACGTCACGTATCTTGTTGAAGTTTCTTCCGTTGAATCGGACATAAAATCAAAATCAGGCAGCAGCATGTTGTATAGCCTCCACTCCATTAATACAATCATTATACAACAACAAAATGCTTGTAATAAAGAAATCATTATGATAGCATGAAAGCAATCGAATCATTGAACGTGAGTGAGGAAGCACCTCCTTTGCCTAAGGCAAAGGAGGTGCTTTTTTTTGTTTCCGGCTTTCCGGTCTGTCGTCCGGACTGTCGCCCTGCCGTTCAATACATTCGCGAATACATCTATTTATTGGAGGATTGAGACAATCATGCAAATCGTATTTTTAAACACGTTCGAGAAGCCAAGTGAGGGTCAACATGTCGAGAGCGCCCAACTGTCTATTTGCGAGAGTCAGGGCGTATGGTCAGTCATGTGGGTGGTGGGCGAGGAGGCTGGCGGAGATCCGCAAACCTGGTTCGAAGGCACGTCGTGGGAGGAAATGATCGTGGCCTTTCGGCACGGGATTGCAAGGGTGATGGGGGAAGGCTATGCACCGATCATTGATGGCATGTTGGATGACCGCCGAGCATCAGCTGGCAGCTTCGTGATGATGCTGCAATGTTACGGCGAGCTCCATGCCAATCAGGAGCTTTTTCAATCGCTGCGCGAATGGCGTCGAACCAAGGCGATTGCGGAGAAGCGCTCGGCTTATCTTATCGCTACCAACAGGATACTTTGGATGATTAGCGCTTTCGTACCGAAGACGGCGGAAGAGCTGACTCAAATACCTGGCTGGGGCAGTGCCAAGCATGCCTCCTATGGGCTGGAAGTGCTGGAGATAACGGGAGAGGCCAGCCGTGAATCGGAATTTCCGCTGCAATGGGTTGAGGAAAAACTCGATTCGGCGGCGTATACGCAGTGGTTGTATAAACAAAAGGAAACGAAATATAAAGCATTGATGGACCGTCAGCTGGCCAAAAAGCATATATTGACGATGGTGCAGCAGGGCGGCACGCTTGAACAGCTCGGGGCCGAGCTGGAGCTGTCAAGACGTGAGCTGATGGACCGGATCGAGCAGCTGGAGCGGGAGGGCTATGATTTTGAATCGCTTATTATGAGAGAGCTGAATGAGGTGCCTGAGGATGAGCAGCAGCTCGTCTGGGAAGCTCTTTCACAGGTAGGCGATAAATATTTAAAGCCTGTGCTGCAGCAGGTATACGGCACATCGGAAGCTTCCCAGCTCGATAAACCGGTTGATGTGTTATATGAGCGGCTGCGGCTTATAAGGCTGCGTTTTCGAAGAAGCCTTATAAGCAAAGCGGTTTAGCTTTTTAGCTTCGTCTCATTAAGCACATTTGCCTAATTGAAATTTGAGCATGTCGGCCACACGCGAATAACAATGTTTTTATGGACAAAAAAATGCACCCATAAAGGGTGCGCATAAAAATGCTGAATCTTTATTGTGAAATCTGGCCGTAGGTTTTGAATACGGCCAGATTGCCGACTTCCTGCCACGTTACTGTGCCGTCCGTAACCGTTGCTCCCGATGTTGTAGGCCAGATTGGTGAGGATACGCCTGTCGTTCCAGCGACAATCACCTCATATACATGTCCGGCAGAGTTAATTTGATCGCCTTTAACTGTTGTGACGGATGCTGCCCAAGTAACTTTATTAGCTATTCCGGAGATTATACATATCCAACCAACATATCCGCCAGCGACAAGTGCAGTGTTGCCGTAAGTCTGATTACGGAACCAACGCCCCGAAGACGGTGATGCCGTGCCTTCTTCGCTAGGATCATAATCGATATAAATACCAACTTCTCCTGTTGGGAGATTGATATTCGTGAACACGTTTTTTGCGGAGGAGAAGATTTTAACGGCTTTTTTATTAGTGGTATTATAATACGCCAATGATAAACGCCCTGCTCCAGTGTAAACGATCTCAGTATTTTTTAGAAATAAACTATTCGTACCAGTCACGCCGAATATGTTTGTAAGAAAATAGAGGAAACCGCTATTCGAAATTTTAATGCTACACTGATCTGCTTCTATCCATCCATACCCGGTATTAAACTCCGTTTGAAAGAGATAGGCGTTTGTCGAGACGAGAAATTCGCAGTTTGAAAGCTTAGTAATTGGCGATTCTCCCAGCGTATTAATATTCCCAATCTTCACTACCGAATCTGATAATTTACATTTATTAAAGATCGCAGTCCTCTGCTTGGTAGCAAAAATGTGATTATTCAGGAGACATTTCCTAAAACGGCAGTCCGTAAAGATTGCCTTTTCCGCAACAGTTTTCTGATTCCTGGTTTCAATCCGCAAATTCATATTGGTCATGACTGTATTGTTGATCTCATATACCCTGAAATAAATATCCCTTTGTATTGCTAGTCCTTCGAACGTACAATCCTCAACACGATTAACTGTTATGGTTGGAACGCCCGAATAGCTTTCTGTCCATTGGAAATGATTATTCTTGCATATGAATTTGTCATCGTCTGGCATAGAGAAGATACCTGGATCTATGATCGTGTTTCGATGGAAATAAACATCGTAACCCTCACCGGACAGACCCGTATTGTTTGTAAAAGCGATGGTATTGTTCTCTATATTTACATGGGCGTTTTGAAGATGTGCGGTCATCAAACCAATTCCAGTTTGGCACCGGTACAAATAGTTCTCCTTGACGTTAGCTGCATGTAGAGAATATAAATTAATGCCGATACCGCCGAGGTTGTAAAAGTGGTTATTGTGAATTTCGAGCGTGTAACATCCGGCTAATATACCGTGCCACAGGTTATACAAGAGGTTATTCCGTATGATACAGTTATCGCCGTACGAATCCTCTTGATTAATGCCGTAGCGGGTTGGATCTGTGAAGAGCGGCTTCCTGTCCAGCATGCCGGTGCCGTCATGAAGGATACAGTTCTGAATAACGTTGTAGTTCCCGCCAAGCGTAATACCACCGCGGTGAATGTTATATACCTCGCAATATTCGATGATATTATGGTGAGGGGATAACCCGAATTTGAGTGTCATTTGCATGTTTTTTGTCGTTACCGTTTCATTGTTGAACAAAAATCTGAATTTTTTGGCACCTGGAGGAATTGAAATTGGCGTATAAATTTTTTTGTACTCGTAACGTCCGAGATAAGTGTTATCAGCGGCATAATAAAATACGTCAACTTCCTTTGAGTTGATCGCCGTTTGGCGAGAATACCCGGTGCCGGCGATCAAGAAACTGTCATACTCAGTCGTTGCCAGGTTAAGCATTTGCGTGACCAGAGTTTTTCCAGTAGCCGCAATAAGTGTGCCTGTCTTCCTATCGATGTCGTTGACCGTAAGGCCTAAACCGAACTCAGCGTATTCATGAAAGGATGTGCTGTCGAAGGAAATCCCGTCCCCCATGTAGCTGCTTACTTTGCAATTCCGAACCGAACTAAATGAGGAGCCTCTAATGACCTGAATACCATAGGTCCATTCAATGGCCGCTTCCGCTGCAGTGTTGAAGCTGCGGTCGTCCTTGCACCCGATCAGTACCAGATTTTTAATATGCGTGTTGGTTACTCCCTGCAGTTTAATGCTGACGCCATCCTGGGTATTCGAAAATTTGCCGGGGAAGTTGTAAAAATCCGTTACTCCCGTTCTAGTATCAAACGGAGATTTGCGGTCCGAATCGTAGATTACCTTTAATGTCGAACCATTAAAGTCTACTGTAATGTTGCTTTGAGTAATCATAATCGTTCGCGGATAACAGATAGGATAAGTTCCTTTCGGCAAAATGATGTTGCTGTATCCGTTCTCAACCGCCCACTGAATGGCGTTATTGAATCCTTGGATATTCGTGTCCGCTCGTGTGTAATCTTCATTTACATACGGTTTCACAGGCATGCCGGTTGTTATGCCCCATCTGCCAACTTCGATAATATAGGTTATTCCAGGCACTGCGTTGCCTGATGGACCTGCCGGCCCTACAGGGCCTTGTAATCCGGTTTCTCCTTTTTGGCCCTGCGGTCCAGCGGCCCCTGTCAGGCCTTGCGGGCCAATCGGACCAGTCAACCCCTGCGGACCAGTCGGTCCCGGAGGTCCCGGAGGTCCTTCAAAACCAGCTGGCAATGCAGATGGTTTTATTTTTGCAGTTGCAGAATCATAAATATTATCAAGCAAGGTTTGGATTTGAGAATCGTCATACACTTGAATTTCGCTACCATTTACGACAATGTTTCCGTTTTTTATAGATGTCAATTTCCACCCCTCATTCCCTGATTATCGGACATGCAATACTTTATGAAAAAAAAAGGAAAATGTAACAGCTTATGACTAAGAGTTGACCTATTTTCTCATAAAAAGAAAATGGGTTTGCAGGAGGGGACAACTCTCCTTATCATATGTATATTACAAAAATTTATAAATAATAAAATAATAGACAAGTCGAAGCGTAGAACTTCTAAGATATGAAAAAAAAATGCTTCTCATTAGTTTGCATACTAATAAGGAGCATTTCTTTTAATGAATTATATTGTGTGTTGTCTAAGGAACCCTCGTTATACCGGGCTGGTCGGCCCATACCGTTTCCGCAAAGCGTATCGCATCACCGGAGTCGCAATCGAGACCGGTTTCATAGGAACGGTTGCCTATGAAGGAGATAGCTTCTTCACGCAGCCGTCTTACAAGAATGCGATCCTCCTTCGTATACTGGGGACCCTCATGAGCCCGTAACCAGGTGAGAACAGCGCTTATGACTTGGGTGGCATCGGTTATGGCTTGCTCCCATAATGTCCATACGCTTTCATGATGATAGGTACTGCCGTCTACCGGGTCAAGCCAAGGCTGCTCGGCCAGGTTTAATACATCAAAAGGCAGCGCTTCCCGCTTGTACACAAAGGGCTCAATTTGTCCGAAGGTAAGCCTTCGGCGTATCCCTGTCGGATCATGGAACAAACGCTGCGCAGCCGTAAAATCGCGGTTTGCTTGATTCCAATCCTCACGGCGAATAAGCGGAGCCAGCTCCGGGTAATAGGCTGCCGCAATCGATTCGAATGCGTCTACAACCGCAGGGGGAAAAGCGCCCTTCGTATCAATATGCTTCCAAACGGCGGTTTTCCACGTTTCGACTCCCCACAGCTCGCTTGCAATGATCGTATCCATCATAATTTCAAATCGCTGATGGTCCCATTTGCGAAATCCCGACTTGCTAAATACGTATGGATGCAGGTTCCGGTCAAGGATATGATGCAAGATAAATCCAAGCGTATACAGGATAGAGGAATCAGGACGTTTGGAGCATGCTGACCGGCCATTGACGCAATCCAGCATTTCTACGAGAACAGAACCGCAATTTCGGTTATGCATTTCGGTGCCTAAACGGTTTAAAGCCACACTTCGCTGCCATGGAAAAAAGCGATGATAGAATAAAAAATCAGGCCCTTGGCAGCCCATATTAAAAATATTTTTTTGTTCGCCGGACTGAATAAGTCCCGTTTCCCCAAGCTTTTCAAGCACTAGCTGTCCGAATATGAAATGAGCCCACACATTAGGCATTGAAGAGACACCTCCATGCACATACATAATTCTACAGTTTCCGTTAAGGGAATTTAGTTCTTTTGGTATATATATTTATTTAATAGTATACTTGTCCTAGGGAATTAAGTATAATAAAAATTAAATTAGACAAAGCGCGAATTTTGTCAAAAAGGAGCGTATCTTCATAATGAAGGCTGAATACATAAATCCGTTTCTTGAATCTGCAAAAATCGTAATTGAGCAAGTCGTACAAATTCGTCCTGAGACAGGAAATCTGGGTCTCAAAGATATTAAATTTGTAGAGAACTACATCTGGATTCAAATAGGGCTCAACGGACAGATGAACGGTGACATTGTATTCGGGCTTAGTGAAGAGGTAGCTAAGAAAATGGTTTCTGCGATGATGGGCGGATACGTTATTTCTGAAATCGACGAAATCGTAAAGAGCGCTATTTCTGAGCTTGGCAACATGATTAGCGGAAATGCCAGTACGATGCTGTTTAACCAAGGGGTTAGGGTAGATATTACACCTCCGAAGGTTATCCAGTCTGCTCAATCAGCAGGCTTTTCCACACAAAAGGCGTTGACGGTCCCGCTCATTATGGAAGGCATCGGAGAACTCGACATCCAAGTTTTAATCGCATCTTAGCACAGAAAT
>DATJKM010000362.1:0-6128 GCA_035491515.1 Candidatus Udaeobacter sp.
TTCCTGCGCTTCCTGCGCTTCCTGCGCTTCCTGCGCTTCCTGCGCTTCCTGCGCTTCCTGCGCTTCCTGCGCTTCCTGCACTTCCTGCGCTTCCCGTGCTTCCTGCGCTTCCTGCGCTTCCTGCGCTTCCTGCGCTTCCTGCGTTTCCTGCGTTTCCTGCGCTGCCCGAGCCGCCTGCGGAATTTCCGTCCAGTGATACCGTTTCATCCGGCTTAGCCGCTTCCAGCTTTACGCCTACGGCGAATTGGAAGGAGCCGTCTGTCATATGCGAATCAAGCGAAAGCACCTGCCAATTTACTTGATAGATGCCTTTTTCCAGCTTCGGTATCGTGTAAATAAGCGTTAAGTCGCCTTCACCGCTGAGCGATCCGGCTATCGCGGCGCCGTTATCGATCCTTTGAAGCGAAATATTGCTTAGCTTCGTATCGATCTTCTCGGTAAAGGTAATTCGAATGGCGGATGGAGCCTTCGTCAGCTCTGCATCCTGATAAGGTGACGACTGCGCAATATAGGCATGCGCCGAGACTAAACCCGGCATGCATGCCCACATCATAATCAATATCGCTATTCCGTTAATTAGCTTCTTCATCAGCAAGCCTTATTTCGTGTAGATCGCAACTGCTGCTTGATTTCCGCCGACAGCCGGGAAATATTCAACGTATGCGCCTGCCGCCTCCGCTGCGGAACGGAGCGGAACAGAACCTGTGCCTTTGTAAGCAGCGTTAACATATTGTTTAATGAAAGAAGCGTCTACCTTAGTCGTACCTTTCGAAATCGTTAAGCTGTTTACGGCTGCCACATTTCCATTTACGTAAATATACGGTTTAGGAGCCGATACGGAGCCCGGCAGCTTCGTAGGTTTATTTTGAATCGTGAAGGTCATCGTCGCTTCATAATTCGTTGCGCTGTATTCGCCTTCTTTGGCTTCCGCCGTATTTGGCTTAGCACGCACCAAATAATAATCGGCAGCGCCCGTTGTAAACGAAATCATCCCCTTCGCGTCGGTCTTCAGCTCGGCGGCCTCCGAATTGCTGCGGCGAATAATATCGACGGCTGTGTCAGCAAGCGGCGCGCCCTTTAGAAGCAATTGAATCGACACCTTCTCATCCGGCGTTACCGCAGCAGGATTAAACCTCGGAATTAGCTCTGCACGGTCCGGGTTAACTTGCTTGGAGAAGCCTGTAAGTGCTTTAACCCGATCTAAAACAGGAATGTCGCCTACCGCCACGAATGATTTCGCGCTGCGCAACGTGCGGCTTGCGGCCGTTGACCCCTTAAAGACGCTGTCTGATTCTGTAGAGATAATGTATGCGCCCGGCACGTTCGATTTAAAGGACGCTACAAAATAATTGTTTAAGGCTGGCGCTGTTTCCGTAGCCGGCTCACCGGTGTAGAAGCGCGTGCCCGTAATATCAGATTTCACGCCTGCTGGTGTCGTAACATACACCTTGGAAGTACTGCCCCATTGTCCGTCGATCCGGTAGCTTTTGTGCTCGTTAGAATGATTTCCGAACAAGAGCTCAACATAAGATACCTGACCCTGCGCTACAATCGGAGCACTAGTCTGTGACCAACCGTCATGCGCGAATGCCGGCACTGCCGCGCCTAATGTCATTACGACAGCTAACGCTGCTCCTACGATTTTTTTCCGAAATGTCATTATCAAAAAAACTCCCATCGATTTGGATTCATGTCCAAATTGTAACAATGGGAGAATGGCAGCACATGACTCGTTAGAGCCATAGAGCTGTGAACGATATGTGACAACGGCTTCATAAACGCTCAGATTGTGCCGCCTTGAACGGCCTGCTTTGCAGCAGCCTAAAACATGTACTCGGAAAAATCAATCGGTTGCCCGTTAATCCTTTTTTCGCTTTCCGTAAAGTTGTCAACACCGGAGCCCCAAGGATCCCATATTGGAGAATACGATGTTTCACAATAGCCGGGATGTACCGGATAAGCGAACAACGCATCATGGAATCTGCGACTTAGCGCAATGCCTTCGGTAAATTCCCGCCGCCGAACTTCGCTGTAAATCTGGAACACATCTTTTTGAGAGATCGATAGCCCGAGATCATTCATCTTTTCGATTAAAAGCACTCGGATATCCAAGGTTAAATCTCCAAGTCCGCTGGATAGCTGGGCCTGCAGATAACCTTCTGATGTCGGCCTGCTGCTGCCTACCGCTGCGCTGAACGCTCCGACGCTCTCGAATTGGGAGACGATGCTGGAATATTATATGAATCCGAAAATCTCGACGCCGATCGGGGACTTTCTCCCTGAGCATCCAGGCGCGAGGCTTGTTTATGCGCTCGGAGGAAGAACGTTGTTCTGGGCGGCTACGACTCCGCGCATTCCGGTCATCGACTTTCTCAAATGGCCGATAACCTACAAAGAGATCGAACCTTACTACAACCTTGCCGAGCAAGAATAAAAAAAGTCCTCCTGAACATAAGGACTTCTCATCTCTTCGCATCTTCTGGACGATCTCCTTGCTTCATCAATGGATGGCTGATCGTCTTGGACATTGTTCGGTTCTATAATGATTTTATTAAGTCATCGACTGAAGCATTTAATACATGCCAACATGTAGTACAAGTCGCTTCATCATAATTGGCCTTAGTAGTTAGATGCGTATAAGGGTGGACAACATTCCGGGATTCACGAAGCGCGTGACCGAACCTACTTTATCATATGTCAAAGTCATTTCTCTTCTTAGGATTTCAATGTTTTTTAAACAAGTACATGTAATCAAATAGGGTGAGCTCCATTCAAATTTAGGTCCCAATTAGTTTACAACAACATTATTTTTTTGGCTGTATCTGGTACGGATTCTCAGGAAAAATCAAAAATTTAATTAGATATGGGTAAAATTTTCGCTGGAATAATTTGCACCATGCACCCTTACGCGGCGGCTGAAACTTTTCCGTTCATGCTGCGTCTTACCTTTCAAAGGAGTTGAGAAGCATGAGAAAACGGAAGGGGTTTCTTCTTCTCGTTTTGCTTTGCATGGCATCGTTATTGGCAGCATGCGGGCAGGACAGCAGTTCCGCCGATCCAAATGAGGAGATAACTGCAGTAAAGTTGATTGACAAGGGGCGTCTGATACAGAAAGAAGAGGACCGTTGGTTAATTACGGCTTACATCGAGAAGGAAGAAAATGCTTATATCGATGCCTATTGGTTTACGCTGACTGAACAAACGGTGCTGAAGAACAGCAGCGGTGAAAGCATGTCGCCCGATACGATTCCGGTCGGTGCGCAGCTGGAGGCATGGCACAGCGGGGAAGTCCGGGAAACATATCCGGCGCAGACCGATGCCGCCAAAATCGTCTTATTCGAAGATACGCAGGTTGTGCCCGATGGTATGGTTAGCCAATCGGAAGCAGTGCATGCTGCTTTGCAATCGAGAAGCGGATCAACATCCGCAAGAGCTGTCAAGAATGCGGTGCTGGATGCGGAGAAAGGATACTGGAACGTGGAGCTTGCTGAGCATGAAACCCCCGATCAGCTGGTCATCGTACCGATTGACGCCCGCACAGGCAAACCTGTCCCGGTTCCCGTGGCGGAGAATGAAGCGTTTCGCGTCTTCTCGCCAGAGCCCGGAACGGAGTCCGGCCCATCCTTCACCGTCGAAGGCGAAGCCCGCGTATACGAAGCCGCTTTTAGCTGGACACTGGAAGACGGGCACAAAATTTTAGCAGAAGGGCATGAAATGGCCGGAATGGGCGCGCCCGAGTGGGGCCGTTTTCATTTCGACATAACTTATGAGAAGGCTTCACAGTCCAATATTACGTTAATCCTGTTCGTTTACAGTGCCAAGGACGGAAGCATCGAGCATGAGCTGGTCATTCCGCTGAAGGTGCCCGAGGAGCTCATCCAGTTTTCCGCGGAGTGACTGCTGTATTTTCAAAAAAAATTTATATAACAATTCATTGGGAGGTCCACGTTGTCCTTCTCGCTGTTTTCCTATTTCTATTAGCTTGTGCTAGTTAGAAATAAATATAGTTATCAAATAAGCCCCTGACCTTTCTTTTGGTCGGGGGCTTATTGGCTTTGTATAATTTATTTTGTAACAGCTATGTTATTAAATCTATAGGATATAACATTAATTGAACTTGGATTTCCCACAGGTTCGAAGTAGATAATCGATTTTGCGCTTACCTATAAATTGTTTATTAAGTCAGTACTTTTATGTCTCGAACACAACAAAGCATTTCTATTGTGTCGTAAATTCGCAACACAAAAGTAATGCTTATCAAACAAAATAAACTGTATTTACCTTGTAACTATAGACAGTGCTTTTGTGTCGTTGGACACAACGCCTCGAGCGTGGCCATCGCCCCCTTTACGGAAGCTGCGCCGCGGCCGATCCGCCGCTTACCCTCATACCTATTATCCCAAAGTCAACTTATCTGGACTAAGTCTCCAACTCTTACTGTCCATCTTATTTACTAATGTCATCAAGGACTAACTGGATCCCCTTACACATGGTCGTACTTTCCTGAGAGTCCTCGGTCATCTTCTTATAGTGGTTTCCCCAATCCAGCATTGCCATCAGGAGTGGACGAATCGACTGGCCGCCCTCGGTTAGAAAATATTCAACTCGCGGGGGCACAACCGGGTACACTTTGCGTTCAATCAGACCACTCTCCTCCAACTCCCGCAGCTTCTCTGCCAGTACCTTCTGAGAAACCTGGGGAATAAGCCGCTCCAATTGCGAGAAGCGCCTCGTCTCCCACAATAGATACCACAAAATCAGCACTTTCCATTTGCCTCCGACCACATCCAAGGCAATTTCAATCGGACATTTCTCCCGTTCCTGGTTCACTTAGATCCCTCCATTATCCTTACCTGTAGGTAAGTCCATTACTTAATTGTGCGTTCTTGTCCACTTTACGAATAGATCCTATAATCTCTATGTAGCTGCAGCTAACTATAAGCAAAATAGGGAGGAAAGAAGATAGCATGGATAACAAAACAAAATCGATTGCCAAAGCGGGCATTACAGCTTTATTATGCCTTTCGATCGTCGGGTTCGGTTCCACCGCAGAAGCGAACAAAGGTGATGATGTTGGGAAGAATGATGAATTGACAGCGCTTAGTGATGAATTCAACGATGGATCAACGTTAAGCAGCTGGGTGCGCCACGATCAGGTGGAAGGCTGGCCGAGCCAAATCGATACTCTCGATGTGAACCAGTCCCATCCCGGCTCACTGACTCTTATCCCCTACACCGCAACTTGGTATGGCGACTACCGCGGTGTTTATCTATTCAAGGAAGTAACCGGCGACTTCGTGGTCACTGCGCGGCTCAAAGTAACCGGCAAACAGTCCGATATCCCCACCGGCTCCTTCGAGCTGGCAGGCCTGCTGGTACGTGCACCGAAAAACATCACACCGGCTACATGGGTGCCCAAACAGGAGAACTGGCTGTACCTGAATTACGGCACTCCGTACAATCCGACCGAGATGGTTCTGGACAGCAAGACCAATCACCAGAGCCAATTCACATGGGAGGAGACACTTGTCCATGAAGGTTGGATCCAATTGAAAATTGCTCGGGTCGGAACAGCCTACTTCCAGTTTTATAAATACGATGACCAGAAGGACTGGACATTATTGAAGCGCTACGATCGTCCTGATCTCCCAGTAACACTTCAAGTAGGCATCAACGCCCACGGAAATACAAGGAAGTCATTCGGTATGAATGCTCTCGCGTTCAATTCCTCCGTCTTCAACGATCCGAACGACCGCGCCGACATCATAGCCGAATTTGACTACGTCCGCTTCAAGCGTCCCTTCGCCCCCGAGCCAATCAAGGATAAGATTGTGAACGGCGATGCTACAGAGCAGCAACTGCTTCACTTCTTGGCAGAATAGTAAAGAATCTTGCATCATTAACAAATGACTCCATATTTACAATTGCACTCTTTACGATAATCCATTGGTGAACAAGGCTGCATACCGGCGGCAGCCTTCAGTTTAACTATGATGTAGTCCCCTCCCTGCCCGATAGCGGAGTAAAGCAGTCGATCGATCCCTCGCAGCCGCGTAGATCCTCTTATGGGTTATTGTACCATATTGCACTGAAGAGAATTATTGCCCTGCCCGTTAGCCACACCTATC
>DATJKM010000363.1:0-16871 GCA_035491515.1 Candidatus Udaeobacter sp.
TCTGCCCGGGTGGAAGTGCTCAGGCTTAGCCGCTTCGTACGTTACGCTTGCCGTTAAGCCCAGCACAGCAAATATCGTCTCCAAGATGCCTTTCGCATCGTAAAAATCAACTTGAGACGCCTTCGCATTCCACTGCGACTCCGAACGATTGCCTGTCAGCAGCGCCGCAAACCGGTGCTTCTCATGCGGCAAGCGCGTTAGCTGCTCCTCATCCGTATGGAATACGCTGCCGATTTCAAAAAGTGCCGCTGACTCATTTTTACGGTTGCGGTTGTAGGCCGCCGTTTCGAGCAGCTGGGCGATCAGCGTGGTGCGCAATACGCTGCGGTCCTCGCTCATCGGCATCGCCAGACGAACCGGATTCGTATGCTCGGCAAGTGCCGGGAAAAGCTTCGTCCGCTCAGGTCCCGTGAAGGAATAGCTGACGACCTCATGAAGTCCCGCATCAGATAGACGCTTGCGCAGCTCGCGGCGAATAGCCTGAGGCTTCGTTAAGGAGCCGGGCACAACATCGCCGTGAATAAGCGTTGTCGGAATTTCATCGTAGCCGTGCAAGCGGGCCACTTCCTCGATCAAATCAACCGCGCGAGTAATATCACCGCGGCGAGTTGGTACGTTTACGGTAAACACATTGCTGTCAGACAGCTCATACTCAAAGTGCAGGCGGCCAAAAATCGTCTGAACTTCGAGTCTGGACAGCTCCGTACCGAGATAGCCGTTTATTTTATCCAAGGATACAGCCACTTTGGCCGGCTTTGCTGCCGCCGTAGTTTCCTCTACAATTCCTTCGGTAATTAAGCCTTCCGCAAGCTCTGCAATTAGAGAAGCCGCGCGATCCAGCGCAGGGATAACGTTTGCCGGATCAACCTCTTTCTCAAAGCGGATACTCGATTCCGAGCGCAGTCCCAGCTGACGCGACGTTTTCCTTACCGTGCCGCCATCGAATCTTGCCGATTCCAGCAAAATGTTAACCGTCTCGCCCGTTACCTCCGTACTCGCTCCGCCCATTACGCCAGCAAGCGCGACCGGATCCTTGCCGTCGGTAATGACAAGCATAAGCGGCTCCAGCTTGCGTTCCTGGTCATCCAACGTTACGAGCGTTTCGCCTGCTTTCGCAAGACGAACCTCGATGCGTCCGCCCGGCAAACGATCGGCATCAAAGGCATGCAGCGGTTGACCGTACTCCAGCATAACAAAGTTTGTAACGTCTACAACGTTGTTGATCGGACGAACGCCGGCAGCAATAAGCCGGTTTTGCAGCCACAATGGGGAAACGCCGATTTTTACCCCTTTAATATAGCGGGCCGAATAATGCGAGCATTGCTCCGGAGCGCTGATACTTACCGATACAAGGCTATCCGTGCGCACTGTCGTATGGTTCACCGTTACGTTCGGCAAACGGACTTCGCGGCCTGTCAGCGCACCGATTTCGTAAGCTACCCCAAGCATGCTGAGACAGTCGGAACGGTTCGGAGTCAGATCAAGCTCAAGCACCTCATCGTCAATGCCAAGCACTTCGCCGATTTGCGTACCGATCTTCGTCGACGCCGGAAGGACAAGAATACCCTCCTGCTGTTCCTTCGGAAGCAGCTTATCGTTAAGTCCCAGCTCCTTCGCCGAGCAAATCATCCCTTGGGATTCGACGCCGCGCAGCTTCGCGCGCTTAATTTTGAAATCGCCGGGAAGCTGCGCGCCAATGACAGCGACCGGAACGAGCTGGCCTGCATCGACATTTTTGGCTCCGCATACGATTTGCAGCTCTTCGCCCGTGCCAACGTCAACTTTACAAACGTTCAGCTTATCCGCATCCGGATGCTTCTCCTTCGACTTCACATAACCGACTACGACGCCGGTAACGCCCTTGTTGCGGGATTCGACTACGTCGATCTCAATACCGCCGCGCGTCATTTTCTCCGCAAGCTCTTCGCCGGTAAATCCGGACAGGTCGATATATTCATTTAACCATTTATAGGATACGTTCATCTCTCTTCTTCCCTTCTCTCATGACTACATTCTTGCGAATTGGCTTAGGAACCGCAGATCGTTCGTATAGAAATGACGAATATCGTCAATGCCGTATTTCAATAACGCGATACGCTCAACGCCCATGCCGAAAGCAAAGCCGCTAACCTCTTCCGGGTCATAGCCTCCCATTTCGAGAACGCGAGGGTGCACCATGCCGCAGCCGAGAATTTCGAGCCAGCCCGTGTGCTTGCACATCCGGCAGCCTTTGCCGCCGCATTGCACGCAGGTTACGTCAACTTCAGCGCTCGGCTCTGTGAACGGGAAGAAGCTCGGGCGGAGCCTGATTTGCGCTTGCGCGCCGAACATTTGCTGCACGAATTGCAGCAGCGTTCCTTTCAAATCGCTCATCCGGATGTTTTTGCCGATAACGAGACCTTCGATCTGGTTGAACTGGAACGAATGCGTCGCATCGTCATCATCGCGGCGGTATACTTTACCCGGGCAAATAACCTTAACTGGCGTTTGTCCGTTCATGGCCTTCATCGTGCGAACCTGCACAGGCGACGTATGTGTACGCATGAGAATATCATCCGTTACGTAGAACGAGTCCTGCATATCGCGAGCCGGATGGTTTTTGGGCAAATTCAAGGCTTCGAAGTTGTAAAAATCCGTTTCTACCTCCGGTCCCTCGGCAATCGTATAGCCAAGGCCGATAAATACATCCTCGATTTCCTGAGCTACCTTATTCAAAGGATGCACGGAGCCTGTCGGCAGCTGCTTGCCTGGAAGCGTAACGTCAAGCGTCTCCGCCAGGAGCCGGTTATTCGTCTCCGCTTGCTGGAATGCCTCCTGCTTCTCGTCAATGACCGTTTCGATTGCTGCACGAACATCATTGGCAACCTGACCGATCACCGGACGCTCTTCGGCACTCAGACCGCCCATTCCGCGCAAAATTTCAGTCAATGCGCCTTTTTTACCGAGATACTTGACACGCAAATCATTTAACTGCTGGGGAGTATCCACTTGCTGCAGCTCCTGCAGCGCTTCGCCGCGCAGCCCTTCCAATTTTTCCTTCATTCTTCTTCGCCTCCATATCATCTTCCCTAAATCAAGACACAAAAAAAGGCCCTCTCTCCCTGAAGGGACGAAAGAACCGTGGTACCACCCTAATTCGGACCGCTTTCCTGCCTGCGCGTATAACTTAAAGTATAGTTATCGCTTGCCTTGCGGCAGCGGATTGCAATCCCTTAGCCCCATAACGGCGGGAACCGGACCTTCCCTACCCGCGCCGGACGGCATGCCGTCATGGCGTTTCAGGTGTCTGCTCCGGAGTGAACTTTCAACAGCCTAATTTCACAAAGACGCTCTCAATCAACGGCGTCTTCTCCCTGTGCGAAAGCACTGCTTACTTTTCTCCATCATCGCTTTACTGCGAATATGAAACAATAATCTATATTATATGCAATCTGCTGCAGCGTTGCAACCGCAAAGCCCGACTTCTTGCAAAGAGTCGATACAAGCGGATAAGTCTGGAAACGTTACAGCCCCCATATTACTTACCGTATTATTCCGATACCATTCCTCACCGTTCGACCAAGCCTTGCTCGAAGGCGTAGCGCGTCAGCTGAACCCGGTTATCGAGATGCAGCTTCTGCAAAATATTTTTAAGGTGGTTTTTGACCGTATGCTCGGACAAGCAAAGCTCCCCTGCAATCTCCCGGTTCGAAGCGCCCGTCGCGACTCGTTCGAGCACCTCCTTCTCCCGTTCCGTCAGCGGAGTCGTAATAATCGATGCATCCTTATCAATCGCTTGCGATTTGCCCGAAGAGCGCTTCGTCTCCTGGGGTTTGCTTGTTGAGAATTCCTGAAGCAAGCGGAAGGCAAGCTCCTTCGACATCGGAGCTTCATCGAGCGAAATGGCGCGTAAATATTCCATCCAGGCGGACGGAGCCAAATTTTTGAGCAAATAACCCTGCGCCCCGCGCTTAATCGCTTCAAATAAATTCGTAATGTCATCAGATACCGTAACCATTACAATCTTCAAGGAGGGCATCAGCAGCTTAAGGCGCTGCGTCGTTTCAAGGCCGCCCATCCCTGGCATATTGATGTCCATCAACACCAAGTCCGGCTGCATTTCTTGAATGGCGGGTAACGCCTCCTCGCCGCTCGCCGCTTCGCCTATAATGGCAAAGGATTCATCGCTCAAGACGATATCGCGCATGCCTTCCCGGCCGTGCGGGTGATCGTCTACCAAAAAAACGCGTACCTGCGCCGTTTTATCCGTCATTTGGATTCGCTCCTTCCGATGATTTCAACGATTGTTCCGTGAGGCTCCGCCGTCTGCACCGTCACGCTCCAGCCCATTGCGTTCGCCCGGTCCTGCATCATTTTAACACCGTACTTCCCTTTTTCATCAAGCTTCTCCGCCGGTGCGCCTATACCGTCATCGTGAATGGAGCAGCGGAAGGCGTTTTTCTTCTTATCCGAACGTATTTCGCCTTCGCCCCGAATGGTGATATGCTCTGCTTTCGCATGCTTCTGCACGTTCATTAGCGCTTCACGCATAATCGCAAGCAGCTCTACCTTCTGCTTATGCGAGAGAAAACCCTCCTGCACCTTCCACTCGACTGTCGTCCGAACACCGCAGGTCTGTTCCATTTCAGCTGTTAAATGATGAATGCTTTGCATCCAAGACATATCCGCCGGAATAGGGGAATCCTGCAAATTCGCGATCGACTGTCTCACATCGTCATAGACATGCCGCACCGTTCTTCTGATCTGGTCCGTCATTTGCTGCGCGTCCGAATCGGTTTGCGCCCGCTCCAGCTTGTCCAGCTTAACCGAGAGCATGAACAGCGATTGCGAAATGCCGTCATGAAGCTCGCGCGCCAGCTGTTCCCGCTCCTCGAAGGCTGCCTTAACAATTCGCTCCCGCTGCAGCATCTCCTGCATTTGCTCCAGCTTGGCGAATAGCGCCCGCAGCAGCGTCAGCGTAATGAGGAATACGAATACAGGCGCAAGAAAATTGCCGACATCCATCGAAACGAACGGAAGCAAAAACGTATGGCGCATATATTCCCATAAACCAATCGCAATCGTAGGAATCCATAGGATGAGCCATTTTAACCATTTATAAGACATAGCCGCCTCTCCTTCCGTTTCCCGTTAATCATTGCGAAATTCAATCAGCTGCTTCGTTTCTGCGCCGGTTATATCGGTAATGAACAGCTCAGCCGTCCATCCGCCGCGCGCCCACAGATCAACTTTGTCCGATACATAATCCGTCTCTATGAAGCCCGGAAAAGAGGTATAATCCTCGCCGCTGCCGCTTCGAAAAGGAACATCGACAGCCGCGCGCTGCGGACGTTCGGCGTCCCGCAGCAGCAAACGGACGGAAGCCGGCGCTCCAAGCTGCTCCGGCAGCCATACCTTCAGCGTAACTTGGTTCGGTCCGGGTCCATTTGGCGTAATATTAATCGTGTAATGCAGTTTTTCGCCCATTTTATGATAGGATAGCGGCTCTGTATCGGGAACGGGGCTGATATAGGTAAATATACTTACGATGAGCAGCACAATGCCCATCAATAGCCCGTCCAGCTTCAGCAGCCTGCCGCTTGGCAGCATCCGCTGCTTCGCCCGTCTGTGAAGCAGGAAGCCTACGCATGCGATAAGCAGGATCAAGCCTGCTTTCGTAAGGAGCATGATGCCCCAGCTCGTATATAACAAATAACGCCAGGTTGGCAGAAGGAGAACGGTCATCCAAGTCCCGCTAGCCGCCAGCAGCAAAATCGTCAGCCAGGCGATTCTCGTAAAGCGCTCCGAGAATCTCCCCGCCTCCTTTCGGTCTGCGCGCCAGAACAGCAAAAGCAGCAGCAAGCCGCCCGCCCATAAGGCTGAGCTCGCAATATGTATGAAGTCTAACACGACTGCCAGCGTATTATTGGGAAGCGCATTTACGTGTCCGTTAAAGCTTTCCGCCGCGGCGAGCAGCAGCGCCCATATGAGTTTGAACGAATCCTGCAAGCGCAGTACCGCAAAGCCGAGCAGCGACAGTACAATTAACGCTGCCCATGACTGTCCGGTTGCCGTTTCCGTCAGCAAGCGGATCCACTCGTTCGGACTGCTTCCGTCGTAGCCTTTCAACAAATGGCTTACATGGACGAATACGAATAGAAGAACAGCGAGCAGCAGCCCTCTTAACGCATAAATCCCCCATTTGTCTACTAGCTTGCGTGAGACGTTATTCGCATCCTCCGGAAGCGCAATGGACCAAAGCATTAATCCGGCCGCCAGCATAAATGCGAAATAGTAGACCGCTCTAACAGTAAAAAATAAAACCTGCTGCACCGAAATGCCCTCTTCGGAGCCGGCGTCTTCTGAATGATTGTGACCGACCTGCTCATGCGGATCGAATGAGGCCGCTTCAATGCCGGCAATCGGTTGTGCGAGAGCCTGCGGCGGCGGAAGCAACAAGGAAGTGAATGTTGTGAGGATGAGAAGCAGCATGATGACTGCCATAACATTCGTCCGCTTGGAGGATGATGATCGATTAGCGTTAATTTGAAGCAGAATTTTAACCAATGATGTCACTTCCCTTTATGTCGTTCTGCTTTAGTGTACTAGACCATTGTCAAAAGAACAATTCCAGAATGACAATCAAATTTTAGCGCATATTGATGAGTTATAACGTATAGCAATATGTCTTAAGGTTCATTCTACTAGTAAAACAGTACTAAGAAGGGAGTGAATGACGATAATGGACAAGGATTATCGTATTGCCGAGCTTAACAGTCAAAGCGATGCGCTCGATGCGATCCGCAAGCTGGAGAAGCAATTGACTGAAACTTACGGCTCGGATGTCGCGCTTATTGCTTATGCCGCAGAGAACGATGAAGACAATGGCTAGGCGGTGAGCCGGGGAGCATGCAGTGCAGCAAGTGTAAACAAATGCCGCTTTTTCAATAAAGGCATGGCCCCCTGTGCAGCACGGGGACCATGCCTTTATTTATAGAGCATCCGTTATTTTCGGGCGAAAAAGTCCGGCCAATAGGCATCCGCTATGGCGGGGCAGCCTCTGCTCGTATCCCACACGTAAGCCCAGCCCGAAACGCTGCGATCCACGGAATCGAAGACCCATATCCGATGATAATCATTTTGCTCCTCGATACCGTAAAAATCTTCAAGCGCATCCATTGCTGCGAGTCCCTTTCTATCGACGGTAATCCATTGACCACGTATAATACTATTGCGTTGCCTTGCGTCCTTATCCCGGACGGCTGCCGGATAAGCGCCGCAATCGACCATTCTTCCGGCAATTTGACCCGGCCTGTACGATTGTACATATGATGAAACGATATGGTGATTGCTGTGACCGGGAAGTAACGAGCCGTAAATAAAGACGAATATTTGCTGTGCCAACTCCTCTTCCCCTTTCCAAATGAATGAAATACCACATGATAATATGCTTCCAGGAGGTGCTTATGCGCATGGTTGTGCAGCAGCCTTACGGCGTGTATGGCTATCGTTTTCAAGACCCGCCCCAGCTGCCGGTCTACCAGCTGTTCGCCACCGGCTTCGAGGAGGTGACAGAAACGGATTACTATTGGGACGGTATGAAACGAATCGACGGACCATTGTACTTGTTTCAGTACACCGTTTCCGGTTTTGGCCATTACAGGCTGGGTGAACAAACCTATGAAATACATCCCGGCACTGCTTTTTTGGCAGAGATTCCGGGCGACCATCATTACTGCTTGCCGCGTACGAGCGACCATTGGACCTTTTATTTCGTATTGTTCCGCCAGCAGCATTTGCAGGAGCTATGGACCGAGCTGCTGCAAACTGTCGGCGTCACGCCTTCTTTCGGGCAATCAAGCGCCGTCGTCCGCTCGCTGCAGGGCTTGTATGCGGAAGCGCGCAGCAATCGAATACAGAACAGCTTTCAAGCCTCCTCGCTTATTTACCGCTTGATGATGGATCTGCTTCAATCGAGCACGGTGCAGCATCAGGAGAAAGCGAATTGGCCGCAGCAAATTAAGCTGGCAGCCGCTTATATGGAAGCCGAGTTCCACCGTTTGCAGAGCTTGGATGATGTTGCTGGCGCCGCCGGACTGTCCAAGTATTATTTTACGAGATTGTTCACTCAGACGACAGGCATTTCTCCAATGGACTATGTCACGAAGCTGCGGATTGAGAAGGCCGTCCAGCTGCTCCGTTACAGCGCGCTTCCCGTGGAGGAAATCGCGCATGCCGTAGGCTACTCAAGCGGCAGCTACTTCAGCAAAGTATTCCGAAGCCGCGTCGGTTTTCCGCCCGCCGATTTCCGTTTGGCCAAAGCGCTTCCTTCGATCGATCGTTTACTATTCGATTAAAGAGCAATATTTTACATATTACCGCAATAAATTGTGCTAGTCACTGACTACTGTTTCGTTTTACGATTATCGCATAGAGCAATATTACGATAAGAGAGGACGAAATTTAATGACTAAAGCTTCCAAACATCATCAATATGCCTTGACGCCGCCGATGGGGTGGAACAGCTGGGATTGTTACGGCGCCAGCGTCCGGGAGGACGAGGTTCGCGGCAATGCGGAATATATGGCCGAGCATTTAAAGGCATACGGCTGGGAATATGTCGTTGTCGATATCCAGTGGTATGAGCCAGGCGCAAATTCTTCGCAATACCGTCCATTCGTGCCGCTTGAAATGGATGAATACTCCCGCTTGCAGCCTGCAGCTAACCGTTTTCCATCCGCTGCCGGCGGCAACGGCTTTAAGCAGCTTGCGGATTACGTGCATTCCCTTGGGCTGAAATTCGGTATTCATATAATGCGGGGCATTCCGCGTCAAGCCGTTCATGCGGACACCAAAATACTCGGCTCGAATGCGACCGCGCGCTCGATCGCGCATCCGAACTCGATTTGTCCGTGGAATACGGACATGTATGGCGTCGACGCATCCAAGGACGGCGCGCAGCAATATTACAACTCCTTGTTCGACCTGTACGCTTCATGGGGAGTGGATTTCGTCAAAGTGGACGATATCGCCGCATCCAGACTATACGGCATTCATTTGGACGAGATCAAATTGATCCATAACGCAATCGCGCAATGCGGCAGACCGATGGTGCTCAGCCTCTCGCCTGGACCGGCTCCTCTGGAGCATGCGGAGGCGCTAGCGGAGCATGCGAACATGTGGCGGATGACCGATGATTATTGGGATCTGTGGCATCTGCTGCATGAGATGTTCGAGCGCTGCGAGAAGTGGGCGCCGCATGTTGCGGAAGGAGCATGGCCGGACTGCGACATGCTGCCGCTCGGTCATTTGGGCATCCGTTCGGTCGATGGCGGAGGAAGCGATCGCTGGACAAGATTTACGCGGGACGAGCAGCTGACGATGATGTCGCTATGGGCGATATTCCGCTCGCCGCTTATGTTTGGCGGTGAAATGCGCGACAACGACGAATGGACATTGTCATTGCTGACAAACGATGAGGTGCTCGCCCTGCATCGCAGCGGCAGCGGCGCCCGCCAGCTTTATCGTGAGCAGGAGCGTATCGTATGGACGGCCCGGGACGAAGAAGGCGCGCTATACGTCGCCTTGTTTAATGCCGGAGTTCAGGAGGATACCGTTACTGTCACGCTTGCGCAGCTGGGCTTAACTACTGCACCTCATGCGCGCAGCCTTTGGACACGCGAGGATCTCGGAGCCTTGAACGAGCTGTCGTTCACGCTGCCGCCTCACGGCTCGCTGCTGCTTAAATTAACCTAGCATTGTTTTTTTGCAATAGATGTGAGCTTAAGTGTATTTATCCTTCGATACTATAAAATGAAAACCAGTCAAAGCACCGGATGAAGGTGTTTAGACTGGTTTTTGTTTATTTGCTATCGTTAACCGCCGGATTAAGAGGAGAGCCAGTTTCTGCTGGTTGCAACTTTTCGGCAAAGCAGCTAGTTCCATGCTTTATTTTCTTTTCATAACGGCTTATTTTGGCTTAAACGTTCCAATATGTTACAGTTACAGTTAGGTTCTATTGCAAGCGTTTCACGCATTTGCAATCCGGCAATAGCGTTTCGCGTTGAAATCCTCTCATTTCAAGACACTAAGGAGGTCGTTTAGTTATGGCAAGCCAGACAGGAGCTATCGTACAGCAATCCTTAAATGCTTTAATGGGTGACCCCGCTTTTTTGCCAAATTTGCAAAACCAGGCACGCGAGCAGGCCTTTCTTTCGCTTGCCGCTATTTTATCCACACCTAACAAAGTACATAAAGCCTTTTTGCGTATAACGGTCGATAACGGCAGCGTCGTGCGTATCCCGGCCTATCGGATCCAGCACAACGATACGCTGGGACCTTATAAGGGCGGCATCCGTTTCCATGAATCGGTTAGCGAGGACGAAGTAACGAATCTTGCAGCGCTAATGACACTCAAAAACGCCCTGCACGAAGTCCCATTTGGCGGCGGCAAAGGCGGAGTCGTCATTAACCCGCGCTCCTATTCTGTGAAAGAACTCTACCTCATTTGCAAAAAATATGTGCAATACTTCAGCGATGTGCTCGGGCCGGACAAGGATATTCCCGCTCCCGATATGGGAACCGGCGAACGCGAGATGGACTGGATGATGGCGGAATACAAGAGCATTCATCCCGGCCAGCCTTACTTTGGCAGCTTCACGGGCAAAAGCGTCATCAATGGCGGTTCGCTCGGCCGCAGGGAAGCAACCGGCAAGGGTGTCTATTTCACCTTCCGCTATATGCTGCATGATTTCCTTAAAGCGCAAAGCAGCCGGCTTGCAAGCAGCACGAATCCATTTGTACAAACGGCGCTGGCACATGCGGGCAAGCCGCTGTCGATCGCGGTGCAAGGCTTCGGCAACGTAGGCTCAGTCGCTGCGATGGAAGCTTATAAATGCACTTATTTACAAAATAAAGTGGTCGCCGTAAGCGACCGGAACGTGACGCTCTACAATCCGGACGGCCTATCGGTCCCGGCCTTGCTCGATTATGCCGCTCATCATCAGGGGGATTTGCCCTCTGACGAAGCGGCCCTATCCGCGCTCAATCTGAAGGCGCAAATTCTCGGCCGCGAGGATGTCTTATATTTGGATGTCGATGTGCTGATCCTTGCCGCGCTTGAGGAGCAAATCCGTCAAGACAATGCCGGGCGGGTAGTAGCCCGCATCATTGTCGAAGGTGCCAACGCACCTGTTACCGGCGAGGCTGACGATGTGCTGACCGCTAAGGGTACGATCATCATACCCGATATATTGGCGAACGCAGGCGGAGTAATCGTCTCCTATTTCGAATGGCTTCAAGGACGGGAAACGCAATTTTTCAGCGAGGATCAGGTATATAAGATGCTTTATGATAAAATGCAAAAAACGTTAAACAGCATCCTTCCAGCTTTCTTCGAAGATCCGTTCCCGCTCCGCCATAATTGCTATAATCACGCGGTTATGAAGCTATCTACTGTGCTGTACCGTCAAGGCAAGCTTTATTGACAAACGCAGACGGCTGATGACGTCATTGGCGGCAAAGGCCAAGACTTGCTATAGAGTTGAAATAAAAGGGCAATCCTTCCAGCAGCTTCAGCTGCAGGGGGATTGCCCTTTCGTAATTGACCGGTCTACACCTGCACGTAACGATTGATGACCTCAACGAGCAAATCATTCAGCAGCTTAACTTCATACTCGCCAACAGCCGGTTCTAAGTGATCGCTCCCGATGCCGCTATCGTCGGTCAGGAATAAATATGTGCCGCCTGTCGCCATCGCCATAAAACGCATCAAATATTCCGTTTCCACGCTGACGCCGCTCGAAGCAACCGGAATAATCCGTATGCCCTGTTCAGCAGCATCCTCTGTAAGCTGCTTCATCTCGTCAATTATTTGCTTATCATCATGCGGCGGCGCATCCAGGACGAGGAACAGCAGGCGCGCGCGCGCTTCCTTGCTCCACTTATGCTCGTGAAGTGCATCGCGCAGCGCTTGATCCACTGCCTCCGGGAAGTCGCCGCCCCCCTCCGCTTCTTGCTCGCTGAACTGATCAGTCACTTTATTGATATCCGCGGTAAACGGATAAGGCTTTACGATATAATCATCATGCTTATCCCGGTAAAAGTTTGCGCTGATGCGGATGCCAAGCTGATTCGCATGCTCATCGGACACGCGATTTACAACATCCTTAAGTTCCGCCTCCAAATAGTTCAGCTCATCCTCCATGGAGCCGGTCGTATCGACGACAAACATGATGTCTACCTGATCCGAAAGCTTAGCGCCATTGCCCAAATCGACCTTAATGCTGCCCTGCTGCGGAATTTCCAGCTGCTGTGTCGTTTTGCTTTCCTGAGCCGACTGTACTTTAACCGTATACCGGCCTAAATTTGCCGTATCCCTCTCAAATAGCCCCGCATAGACGAATGCTCTTCCCTCCGTGTTTGTACGCGCCTTCCAAATCGATTGCTTCCCGGCCAGCAGCTCAACGCCCGCATCGGCCACCGCTTTCCCGTTTGCCGTTACGACAACCTCCAGCCTGTGAAAATTCCAAAACTGCCAGACCCGCTTGCTGCTTTCGCCCTCTTGCGTATTCAGCAAATTGCCAAACCGCTCCCATGCCGCAAGATCATCCCATTCGCCTGCCGTCAATTGTCCCGCCTGTACGTCCTTGTCCGGGTTCTCATAGCTGCGTTTGCCTGCTGCCTTCTCTTTCGCCGGCTCCTCACTTATCGGAGCACGATCATTACTGCCCGAGCTTATTTCTTTATTTTCTGCCGCTTCACTAGTAGTGTCTCCTCTGTCTGCAGCATCCCTGTTTCCGCTGTTCGACGCCTCGTTCACTGAAGAAGAGCACGCGCTTAGCATCAGCAGCATCGCAAGACAAACGGCTGCAAGCCAGCTCGGGCCTTTTCTTTGTTTCGTTGCCCTTTTGAACGAATGACCCACCTTCATCCTTTCAGCCCCAATCTTTGTATTTCCTAATCTGACGATTATTGGATGCCGAATGTTGCATAAATAGGCCAGTACCATTACAATCGTTTACAGACATGCGGCGAGTCCTAAGATCGGCTGCATTAAGCTTTGTATACAGGAGGACTTCACCCTTGGAAACATTCGAGATTATTGCTTTTGAAATGACCTATCAGCAGAAGACGATACAGCTATCCTTCACATCCGCCGAGCTAATCCGAGTCACCGAATATGGAGATCGCCTATGGTACGTCGATATTAACGGCGTAGGCGACCGAGAGCTTCTCGCTTGGTTTGGCAAAAACGAGGATATTGGGATTGAGCTTATTGCGATCGCAAGCAGCGGCCAAACCTTTCGCGGAAAAGGATATTTCCACCCAAACGAGCCGCATCAAGCGGCCGCCGTTCGCGGCGATGGCGAGCTGCTTGAGCAATAGTCCATGGCAAAAGAAAAAGCAGCCCCGACAAGTCATTTTCATGACTTATCGGAGCTGCTTTTTGATATTATTATTATTTGCTGTGAGCGATCTCAGGTGTTGTAAGGCGGTCGTAGAACTCCACGCCTTTGTCTTTGTCCGCGGAATCGCGCAGCGCCATCGCGGAGCGAGGGTGCTCGTCCAGGATGCCTGTAATCATGTAAGGGATGATGTAGCCCCATTCTTCCCTCTCGCGAAGCGGAATCATGAATTTCTCGATCATGTCGAGAACAGGACGGATGCTGTATTTCGAATTTTTCAGCTCAGCTACAAGCAGCTCCGTGTTGCAGTTGCCGGCAGCGCGGCCCATACCGTAAACAGAAGCATCAAGCAGCTCAACGCCGTTTTCTGCCGCAAGCAATGTGTTGGCGAAAGCAAGCTGCAGGTTGTTGTGCGCGTGAACGCCAAGGCGTTTGTTCGGCAGGTAGCGACGGAATTTATCAACAAGGTAGCTTATGTCGCTTGGCTTCAAGCTGCCGTATGAGTCAACGATGTATACAACGTCAACTACGCTTTCGTTGATTAGCTCGAATGCTTCGATAAGCTGGTTTTCCATAACGTTCGAAAGAGCCATAATGTTCAGCGTCGTCTCGTAGCCACGATCGTGGAATACTTTAACGAGTTCCAGCGCTTTGTCTACGTCTTGGATGTAGCAAGCAACGCGGATCAGGTCAAGCAAGCTCTCGCTGCGCGGCAAAATATCGTTCTCATCGACGCGGCCGATATCAACAAGCGCGGAAAGCTTCGTGTTGCCTTTGTTCGGAATGACTTTTTTCAAGAAATCATCGTTCAGGAAACGCCAAGGGCCTGCACTGTCAGCGCCTTTAAGCAGCTTTGGCGAGTTTTTGTAGCCGATTTCCATATAATCGACGCCGGCTTCGTTCAAGCTTTGGTACAAATGCTGAACAAATTCGACACTGAAATCCCAATTATTTACGAGTCCGCCATCGCGGATCGTGCAGTCAACAATTTTACAATGGCTCGTTTTTGATTGCATGCGTTGTAACTCCTTTAATGTGAACATGAGTTCATTTTTTCTCATCATACTTGAAAAAGAAGAGGAACGCAAAATAATTTTGTCGTTTTATAGCTGATTTAGATGCTTTTTCGTATCTACGGACGGTTCTCGATTCGTCGTTTATTATAACCAATGTTTTGCACCGATCATCCATCCTTTACTTACTAATGGATTGCGATCGGATAAATATGCAGACGATACGTAAGCAGAGCTTCGTTATGACAAAAAAAAACCGTCACTACGCATTCACGCAAGAAACGGTTTCCGCTGTTTATATTGCTGCCGCGGCTTTATTGAACGAGTGTATGCGGCTCTTCTCCAAAATGACCTGACCGTTTCATTTTCGTTTGAATATATTTCTCGTTATAGACCGAGGAGTTGCCCCATAACGGCACTCTTCCGGCAACGTTCATGCCCGATTTGCGCAGCGCGTCCACTTTACGGGGATTATTCGTAATGATCGACACCGGCAAAACGCGCAGCAGCTTAAGCACGGCGATGGCATCGCTGTAATCGCGCGCATCATCCGCAAAGCCCAGTTCCGTATTCGCGTCAACCGTATCGAGACCGTCCTCCTGCAGCAAATAAGCGATCGCTTTACTGAACAAGCCGATTCCCCGACCCTCATGGTTTGCCAAGTAAAATAGTGCTCCCGAGCCGTGCTCGGTAATAATCCGCATCGATTGCTTCAGCTGGAAGCCGCAATCGCATCTTGCGCTCCCGAATATATCTCCCGTATGGCAGATGCTGTGCATCCGGATGAGCGCATCGTCGTTATTTTCGAAATCGCCATATACGAGAACGCTTGATTGCTGAAGATCGGCATAGGAGAAGCGGTTCAAATCTTCAACCAGCTGCTCGGGAGACTTCTCCTCGCCTGCCTCCTTGCGAAGCCAGCTATACCAATGAAACACCTTCGTTTCGCCGTCTAACTCTACAGGAAGCTTAACCGGCCCAATGACATAAATATCGTGGCTTCCACTTTGCGTACGTTTTAATTTATCCTTAATAATGGCTGCTATATTTGGTTTGATCATGCTTATTCACCTTCTCTAACTGTATATAAAATTAAAATTGCATCGATAAGTAGCTCAGTGTGCCGAATTGGTAGCTTCGATAAATAACCTCCGGAGCCGCTTCTGCACGGCCGCTTCCAAGTGCGATATATAAAGGAACAAAGTGCTCTGCGCGGGGTACAGCCATTTTAGCATGCGGAGCAAGCTGTTCATACTGAAATAGAGAATTTAAATCATGCTTGTTCATTTTTTCGATTAGCCACTCATCAAATTCGACGGCCCAGCTCTCCGGCTCCTGCTGTCCCCATTTCACCGCCCTCAGATTATGAACGGTTACGCCGCTGCCGATCAGCAAAATATTTTGCGAGCCAAGGCGGCGCAGCGCTTCGCCAATCCGGTACTGCTCCTCTGCAGAGCGGTAAGGATTAACAGAAACCTGCACGACCGGGATGTCCGCCTTCGGAAACATATGCTTCAGCATCGTCCATGAGCCGTGATCGAGTCCGCGATTCGTATCATAGGCTGCCGGTATGCCGCTGTTCTTCAGCAATTGGCCGACAAGTACAGCTACCTTAGTAGAGCCTTTCGCTGGATACTTAACCTTGTACAGCTCATCGGGGAAGCCGTAAAAATCATAAATCGTCTCGTATTCATCATCCTTGGACGAGATCGTAACTACCTCGGTCTCCCAATGCGCGGTGAAGATAACGATGGCATCCGGCTTCAATCCCGCTCCTGTTTGCTCAAGAAATCTGCTATATTCATTTTGCTCGACGGCGAGCATCGGTGATCCGTGTGCTAGAAATAAGGGCTTCATTGTAGTGCCTCCTTCAAATCACTTACTATTTGTAACTAATTATAATTTTATAACTAAAGATAGTCAAGTAATTAACAATATTCAGGTTTGCTTGTATAAATAAGATATTAAGGTTATACTTAATGGAAGTAAAAAGAGGTGATACGCATGGATCAATCTAACCTATGTCCCCGTTTCCAGAAGGGAATGGACATCATTAGCAGGCGTTGGACCGGCCTAATCATATATCAGCTTTTGACCGGACCGCAGCGATTCTGCGCCGTACAGTCCGCTCTTCCCATCAGCGGCAGACTGCTGTCGGAGAGATTCAAGGATTTAGAAAATGAAGGTATTGTCGACAGGCATGTTTACCCCGAAATACCTGTTCGTATAGAGTATTCATTAACGGAGAAGGGCCGCGCACTCGAGCCGGTCATCCGGGAAATACAGAACTGGTCGCAGGACTGGGTAGAGGTTGAGCCAATTACAGAAGACTGACCGGGCCGTTTCGAACAAAGGGATGATCCGACAAGACGTACTTGTCGGATCATCCCATTGTTTAAGCTCTCGGCAAACATGAATGTCCGCCAGCCATTATCTCTGAATTTTTCATAAGATTTACAGCGAAGCGATTGGG
>DATJKM010000364.1:0-6166 GCA_035491515.1 Candidatus Udaeobacter sp.
AGTTTTGGCCCTTGTCGATTCTACCTAGTTCTGCAATGGTTTGGCAAGTGTTTTCTTATATAGGATGGTCATAAATGCATACATTAATAATGAAGAAGCGCAGGCAGAATGGGAAATGCGATGTCGAGGGCATCGACATTCAACGGCCTGCGGACATTCAGGATGCGTGAAATAAGCAAATGACGATAGCGGTTATCGAATATGAAATGCCTCGGAAGCAGCGTTGTTTGCTTTTGGGGCATTTTTTGGCTGCGCCGGTTTGCAAAAGTCAGTTGGTTTGGAGTATGAATCGTAACATTCTTGGCTGGTTCGACATTCAAATCGTCTATACACTTAACAAAGAAAGCGCTTTACACATGAATGCAACAGAGGAGGAAATGATGTTGAACAGATTGAGAACGGGGAGAGGCTTGTTTGTCATTTTAGCGTTGGTTTTATTGTTTCAGACGGCCATGATCGCTCCTATGGCGCTGGCAGATGAACAGGCGGCGGACGGGAATGACGGCAGCTATTCCTTTGAGGCAGAAGCAGCCGGCAATCAGCTGATCGGGAAAGCTGCTGTCAAAGACTGTGAGCTTGCCGTCGGTTGTTCCGGCAATCAAATGGTAGGCAATCTTTGGGGAGGCTCCGCTTTGCAGTTTAACGGTGTGAATGTAACCGAGGGTGGCGTCTATGCGATGACGGTGCATTACATTTCAGGCGACCCAAGGTCTTTTGCGGTCAGTGTGAACAGCGGGGGAAGCGACCGTTATGATCTTCCGAAAACGGCGGATTGGAGCACGCTTGGCACTTACGAAATTCAGCTGGAACTTCATCAGGGTGAAAACACCATTCGCTTCAGTGATGAGGACGGATATTCTCCGGATATCGATAAAATTGAGCTTCGTTTGATCGATTCCGGACCCGGAACGGATCCGAATGAACCACCGGCTGGCAATGGACAAGTATATGAAGCGGAAGCACCGGCAAATACGTTAACGGGCCATTCCGTCATACGCTCTTGCAAGGCGGAAACCGAATGCTCCAGCGGCAAGAAAGTAGGCGATATCTGGGGTGGATCAACGCTGCAATTCAATCAGATAAACGCTCCAACAAGCGGTATTTACACCTTAAAGCTGAGCTATATCTCCGGTGATCCCCGACCTATAGCTATTAGCGTGAACAGCGGTGAGAAGGAAACCTACACACCGCCGCAAACCGCAAGCTGGGACACGATTGGCGTCTTCACTATCGAGGTGGAGCTGCAAGAAGGCAGCAATACCATTCTGTTCGACGATAACGGCGGCTGGTCGCCTGATATCGATAAGATCGAAATGATCAGTTCAGAGGCCCCTGGCGAGGAGCCGGGCGATGTCGACGGGATTGGCAATATCGGTGCAGAGATCGACACCGCTAAATACGGTTCAATCAAGGTATCGGAACACGAGACGGGCGTGACCTTATCGAATGGCATTTACAAGATCACTTATAATACGGAATCCGGCCTGGCTGCATTCGATTGGAACGGCAAGACGATAGCGAAAGGCATGTACAGCAGCATTTTGTTGGATAAGCAGTTGGACAGTAAAAACTATGCTGAGCATCTATTCACTATGAACAAAGTGGAGAAAATAAAAGACGGCCATGGCAAAGGAATCCGGGTGACGATCGAGAATCGCGAGCCTGGCCTTCCGACGATGAAGCAAATTTATCAAATTTATGATCGTTTGCCGTATTTCTTGGTTAGTCAACAGGTTAAAGGCGACGAGACGCTTAGCACGAATGAAATGTCTCCTGTTGTTCTCAATTCTACGGGAGGCGTCGATATCGGCAGCTACGCGGACAACAGGGTTCTCATTGCTCCCTTCGATAATGACGCGTGGTCCAGATATCAGGCGCGGACCATTAATACGAGTCTGAACACGAACAACTATGTCAGCTCGGAATTGACGGCTGTTTACGACAATACCGGACGGAACGGCTTAGTCATCGGATCGGTGACCCATGACCAGTGGAAAACCGGCATTTATTGGAGCGGCTCCGCTGATCGCTTGAACAAGCTGAAAGTATACGGCGGTTTCTCCTCGCCTACCTCGACGCATGATACAATAGCGCACGGGAAAGTGACGGGAACGACATTAACGTCGCCGCAAATTTTTATCGGTTACTATGCGGATTACCGTGAAGGTCTGGAAAGCTACGGCCAAGCGAACGCAGCGGTTGCGCCGCCTCTCGCATTCGAACGCGGAGTTCCGAAGGGCGTAGCAGTGGGCTGGAACAGCTGGGGCGCTTACGAAAGCCATTTGAGCTATGACAAGGTTGTAGCTGTATCCGATTTCTTTAAGGAAAATTTACAGAAGTCTTCCTTCGCGAATAAAGGAAATGTTTATATTAATATGGATTCCTATTGGGATAATCTGTCTGAGCAGCAGCTTAAGCAAGCCGTCAAGGTTATTAACAATAACGGACAGAAGGCCGGTATTTATTATGGCCCGTTCGTCTATTGGGGAGATAATATGGACCAGCCGGTAGAGGGAACGGAAGGAAAATATACGTACGGCGATATCATCCTGAGGGATCTGAATGGCAGCCCTCTGCCGAAGGTGGACGGCGCTTACGCGATCGATCCGACTCATCCGGGCTCCAAGCAGCGTATCGAATATTATTTCAAACGGTTTCTCGATTATGGATTTGAATACATTAAGATTGACTTTCTAAGCCACGGCTCCTTCGAGGGCAAGCACTATGATCCGAATGTTCAAACAGGTATACAGGCTTACAACCAGGGAATGGCGCACATCAATAAGGTGCTGGACGGAAAAATGTTCATCAGCGCTTCGATCGCTCCTTTATTCCCAAGTCAATACGCCCATGCGAGACGGATCTCATGCGACATTGACGGCACGCTGAGCAGAACGGAATATCAGCTTAACAATCTGACATACGGCTGGTGGCAGAACGGAACGATCTATCCATATACAGATCCCGATTATATGGCGCTCGTGAAGGGCGGCTCGTTTGCTGCCTCGCAGACCCGGGTCAATTCTGCTGTCATTTCCGGTACCGTATTTCTAAATTCCGACGATGTAAACGATCCGGCAGCGCAGGAGCTGATGAAGAAGCTTCTGACTAACAAGCAGGTAAACGATGTCGCGCTTAAAGGCAAAGCGTTTAAGCCGGTCGAAGGCAATACCGGAACGGGCGCTGCGGATATGTTTGTTATGCAGGAGGGCAAAGATTATTATCTCGCCGTGTTTAACTATACCAATGAGTCCGTAACGAAGACGATAGATTTCAAACGATCCGGCATTCCTGATGTGTCTTTAGCCAATGTTACTGACCTGTGGACGAATGAGTCCAGTCAGGTCACAGGACAATGGACAGTGAGCTTGGACGGCGCGCAGTCGAAGCTGTTTAAAATTACAGTGAAATCTAGCGGCAGCATAGATCAGGATTAACGGGCACAAGAGGTTGATGCCGTACTTTTGTCGGCTAGGCTAGTTCATAGGAATCGATAAAAGGAAATCCCGCCGGTACTGCTGCAAAACGATACAGCAATATCGTCGGATTGCGGCAGGAGGATGGCGTTCCATTGAACGATTTAATTCGATTTACTGAAACTAATGGAAGATCGTTACCCGATAGAGGCCATTTAGTTTGATTATGTCTAATTAAACAGCGTAATGGGAGAGCAGCTTCTAAAAATGACCGATTACGTTTGTAAAATAGAGCTAATCCGTCGTACTTGCAACCCAAGCGCGATTTAGTTTTGTGAAAACAAACTAAATCACTTTTTACATCATCGTATCGGCCGCATTCACCCGCTTGCAAAAATCCCCCAAAAAAATGGCTGTCTCAAAAGGTCTAATAACCTGAGAGACAGCTTCTTTTTTTATGGACTCATCGCCCTGGAAGACGAATCGTGACTGTCGTGCCGATGCCCAGCCTGCTGAAAATAGTGACGCCGTAGGACTCGCCGTATAATAGCTTAATCCGGTTGTCCACGTTGCGAATGCCGTAGCCCGACAGGGTGTCACCGCTGGCCGGAAGCTCTAGGCCGCTCCCGCCTTGCATTCGCATGCCCATGCCGTCATCAATGACTTTAAGCACGATGTCGGGACCTTCGCGATAAGCCTTAATCATAATGTTAATGCCGAGCTTGTCATCCCAAATGGCATGGTTCATCGCATTTTCCACGTACGGCTGAAGCGTCAGCTTCACGACACTGCAGGGCAGCACTGATTCATCGATTTGATAGTGTACACGGATAAGATCGGCGAACCGCACTTGCTGAATGGCCACGTAGTAGCGGGTAAGCTGTATTTCTTCGTGAATCGATAGCTGATTTTTTCCTTTGTTCAACGATATCCGGTAGAACTTAGCGAGATCGGTTACCATTTTATTCATCCGCTGGTCCGAATTCCGAATGGCAAGCGATGAGATGGAAGCGAGCGTGTTGTATAAAAAATGCGGATTAATTTGTGCTTGCAGCACATTCATTTCCGCTTCCTTCTTATCGATTTCCTTCTTATATACATCGGAAATTAAATTGCTGAGCCGCTGGGACATTTTGCGCAGCACATTCCCAAGCTGACCGATCTCGTCCCGGCCGAGCGGCCGAATGTCGAAGAGCTCGAATTCCTCTCTTTCGATGCGGCGGATCATGCCGACTAAGTACTCGACGCGTTTGGTGAACAGCCTGGCTGTAACATAGATGAGCAGCGCCATTACGCCAAAGCTGATCAGCGCAAAAATTAAGATCCGCTTGGCAGTCTGATTGGCTTTGGACAAGAAGCTGCTGTAGGGGACAAGCGAGACGCTCTTCCAGCCGAACTTGGTCGTATTGTAGACCGCCAGCATTTTCTCTCCGTTAAAGGTGCTGTCGAATCTGCCCTGTCCGCCGGCGGGAAGCGCATCCGGGACGTACTCGCTGAGCGGACGGTTCAGCATGCTTTTGTCCTTCGCGGACATAATAATGCCGTGATCGTTAACGATTAGAACGGTCTTCTCCGAAGTTTCCTTCTCCATCAAGCGGAAGATGTCCGATTCCAAAATATTGATCGTCAATATGCCGTAAGCATTGTCAAGATTGCTTATATTGAGCATGCGCGTCAGCGTAAACATAGGCGGCTGGTCAACAACGGGCGGCGTAGAAATAAATCTAACGTTCCCGTACGTGTCAAGAAGCGAGCGATAAATAGATGACTGTCTAAAGGCGTTGTCCATTCTCTTGATATATATGCCGTCGGCGGGCAGCGAATCGTTATTGATATAAATAGATATCGAATGGATATCAGGATTCGTAGTTAACATATTAGAGAAGCTGTTATTGATATACTGGTAGGCATCGACGAACAGGGAAGGCTCCTCCGTATAGTTGTTCGTCAAATAAGCACGCAGCGTATTGTTTAAATACAGCGTGGCAGAAAGTTTCGTGTACGTATCCAGCTTATTTTCCAGATTCGTATTGATTTGAGCGACTGATGATACAGTGTTCGTGTACATTTGGTCAGAAAGCTCGCTCTTAATCGTTTGATAAGAATAGGAGACGAAAAAAAGCAAAGGGATAATGCCGCCGAGTAAAAACATGACAAACAGTTTTTCTCTTAGACGTAAATTGTTAAAAGGCCTGGTCAGCCATCCTGCTAGCCTTCTCATGCGCTCTCACTCCAGCCTATAAATACATTTTCCGGTATTCGTTAGGGGTGCTGCCTCTATGCTTATGGAAGATCGAGCAAAAATACGAGACGTTCTCATACCCTACGCTATGGGCAACCTCACGTACCTTAAGCGATTTATCCTTTAATAAGTCTGCTGCCCGGTTCATTCTAACCTTCGTTAAATAATCGAGAATCGTCTCGCCCATCTTCTCTTTGAAAATCGTGCGGATATAGTTAGGTGACAGATAAACCTCCTTCGCAATCTCTTCGACAGTAAGCGGAAGATGATGCCTCTCGTTAATGAGCTTTACGATCTGGGCGGCTACCGCTTGGTTGCGGTCCACATCCCTCTCGCTTGCCGCCTTCCTCATTTCATCGCAGAAATGCATGACATAAGCTTGAATAGCGGCGGCGGAGCTCATCGTCGATATTTCCTTCCAATGATCGACCAGCAGCAATTCCTTAAGCGAGCCCGCTAACAAGGCAGAGAAATGCTGTTCTAATGCGGATAACAGCCGGATAATCGT
>DATJKM010000365.1:0-20124 GCA_035491515.1 Candidatus Udaeobacter sp.
ATAGTTTAGATTATTGAGCGGCGATTTGCGCTTCTCTGTTCGGAGGCTTCCCCAAAAGAAAACATACCGTATACCTGAAATAGCTCAAAAGTATGTGGATCACGACATCATTCAAGCACATACGGCGCTTCCTGACTTTCCCGACGCACGGCTTCGCTTGCTCTATGCGTTTCTGAACGAGCAGGAGCCTCACAAGACGCACAGCGAACTCTATACACTTGTCGTATCACTCGTACAGCTAGGGATGGACACGCATGATTTAATCGATACGGACCTGGAGCGTCGGACTGAGCCGGAAATGCGCTCAAGACAGCTAAAGGTGCTTGCAGGGGATTATTTTAGTGCGACATTTTATCAATTGCTTTCGCAAGCCGGTCAAATTGACATGATTTCCAAAATCAGCGGCGCGGTCTCCGAAGTGAACAGGCTGAAAGTAAATCTTTATGTCCGGATGAGACAGCTCAAAATGTCTGCGGAGGAATATTTGAGCCTCACGGTGCAGCTTAAAGCCACCTTGTTTGAAATTTTCTCTGGCGTATTGGAAGGCTCGCTGTCTCGCGGCTGGCCAGAGATTCTTGACGGCGTTTGCCGCTGCGAGGCCTTGGTTGATGAAATCGTCCGCATGGAAAGTCCGGCTCGAATCGATAAGAGTTGGGCCTACTGGCATCTGCTGCAAGAGGGTACCGAAGAGGAGCGTCAGCAGCTTATTCAGCGCATGCATGAGCCTGCATTCATTTACAGTCTGGCGGAAAAATATAATGTGCGCAGCCAGCTCAAAGCAAAGCTGAAACATTCAGCGAATGCCGTGAAGTCATTAGCTGGCAAGCTGGAATCGGACAAGTTGTTCAGTGAGTTGACTGTGATCGTCGATGCACTGTTAAATGAACATACCGGTTTCACGCCTGCACTCAACGAGATGAGGTGACATAAACGATGGATACGAACTCCAAAAGCCATGTACATGGCGTATTTGAACGGATTGCACCGAAATACGATTTGATGAATGATCTCATCAGCTTTCGCCGCCACAAGGCTTGGCGTAAATTTACGATGAAGAAAATGAACGTAGCGCCTGGACAAACCGCGCTCGATCTGTGCTGCGGCACCTGCGATTGGACGATTGCACTTGCTGACGCAAGCGTAACCGGGAAGGTCGTTGGGCTGGATTTTAGTCAAAACATGCTCGACGTCGGAGCCGCTAAAGTAGAAAAGCTTGGATTAAATAAGCAAATTACGTTAGTTCAAGGAAATGCAATGAGCCTGCCCTTCGAGGATAACACCTTCGATTTCGTGACAATTGGCTTCGGACTTCGCAATGTGCCTGACTATTTACAGGTTTTAAATGAAATGCGGCGCGTCGTGAGACCGGGCGGTAAGGTGGTATGTTTAGAAGTTTCCAAACCCACCTGGCAGCCCTTCAAAGCCATGTACAACTTATATTTCGAGCGTCTATTGCCATTAATGGGCAAGTTTATCGCAAAGAGCTTTCAAGAATACAAATGGCTTCCAGAATCGCTCAAAATGTTCCCCGGTCGACAGCAGCTTGCAGAGCTGTTTGAAGAAGCGGGTCTTCAGCAGGTGAAGGCATATCCTCTGACCGGCGGAGTAGCTGCGCTGCATATGGGGACAAAGGAGAAGAAGCAGCAATGATTCGCAAACTACGCATTATTTTAGAAATGATTAAGTTTGAACATACGGTTTTTGCATTACCGTTCGCCTTTATGGGAGCAATTTTGGGCGCAGTGATGATGGAGCAGCGTCTTCCTTCCTGGGGAGAGATCGGCTGGATAACGCTTGCGATGTTCGGGGCCCGCAGCGCAGCGATGAGCTTGAATCGCCTTATCGATAAAGCGATTGATCTGCGCAACCCGCGTACGGAGAAACGGGCGCTTCCTGCTGGTTTGCTCAAGTCGGCGGAGGTATTGTTGTTTATTATCGTTTCTTTCGTATTGCTGTTCGTCGCCACTACGAATTTGGCGCCGATCGCACTTAAGCTGATGCCAATCGCAGTTGTGATGCTGGTGCTATATTCGTACACGAAGCGCTTCACGTGGCTATGCCATATTATTTTAGGTTTAACGATCGCGCTGTCGCCGCTTGGCGGCTGGGTTGCGATTACAGGCGGATTTGATCCGGCTGCATGGCTTCTGTATATAACGGTTGCTTTGTGGATCGCAGGCTTTGATATCATATATGCGACTCAAGATTTTGAATATGACCGTAATGCGGGCTTGTATTCGATTCCCGCTCGGTTTGGCATTGCAGGAGCGCTTTGGATCGCTCGTTCGCTGCATGTCGTTACGGCAATCGGCTTTGTTACGTTGTTTTGGCTAACGGACCTGAGCTGGATGTATTTGCTGGGAACGTTAATCTCCATTTCGTTGTTGTTCTACCAGCACTGGCTTGTTCGCCCTAACGATTTGTCACGCGTCCAAACTGCGTTTTTTGGAATGAACGGTACACTTAGCGTCGTGCTGTTTATATTTTCAATCGTTGATTTGTTGGTGATTCACCAATGGTAGCCGGCAGCAATGACGTATATGTACCCGGGTGGAAGAATCGATGGGTGGTCGGTATTACAGGAGCCAGCGGTTCCATTTACGGCATCCGGCTCATCGAAGTGCTTCTCCAGATGAATTACGAGGTTCATTTGGTCGTTACGGAAGCAGGCTGGCGTGTCCTGAAGGAAGAGCTCGGCTGGGAGACGACTCGTCGCTCAGCGGCGCTTGAACAGCGCTTCGGCGATGCTGTTGCCGACAAAAGGCTTGTGTTCCATCCGAATGCGGATATTGGCGCAAGCATAGCAAGCGGTTCTTACCGCGTTCAAGGAATGGTTATTGTGCCGTGCTCGATGGGGACGCTTGCGTCAATCTCGCACGGCATTTCCGATGATTTGATGACTAGAGCTGCGGATGTCATGCTTAAAGAGAACCGGCAGCTGCTTATCATCCCAAGAGAAACGCCGCTTCATGCTATTCATCTCGAAAATATGCTGAAGTTAGCACGCCTTGGTGTTAGAATCATTCCGGCAATGCCGGCTTTTTATTACAAACCGCAATCGATGGATGAAATGATTGATTTCATGGTTGGCAAACTACTTGACAATATGGCAATCGAACATGATTTGTACAGAAGATGGGGAGATGAACAGAATGGGCATGAATCGCCCGATCACCATCGGAAGAATTGATTACGCGAATGCTTGGCCGTTATTTCATCAGTTCGAGGAGCGGGCAGATGGGAATAACTTTAATGTGATAAAGCGCGTACCTTCTGAATTAAACCGGATGCTGAAGACCGGTGAATTAGACGTATCGGCCATTTCGTCCTTCTCCTATGGACAAAACGCGTCTGAGTATGTACTGCTTCCGGAATTGTCGGTCGGCTCAGTCGGCATTGTAAACTCAATCCTTTTGTTTATGAAGGAGCCGATTGAGCGTAAGCGGCCTGATCGGATTGCGGTTACGGCGACATCGGCGACTTCCGTCAATTTGTTGAAAATTTTGATGGCTCTGCACTTTGATTGCAATCCGGAATATGTAACAGAAGCGCCCGATCTTGATCGAATGCTGGAGACTTCAGATGCGGCGCTCATAATTGGTGATCCTGCAATCCAAGCTTCATGGCGGGAACATGGGCTGCATGTCATTGACTTAGGACAATTATGGAATCAGTGGACGGGTCTTGGCATGACGTATGCCGTAGTTGCGGCACGTAAAGAAGTAGCTATAGCATCACCAGAAGCCATACATACTGTGCATAAGGCGCTGGATGCGAGCAAACAGTATAATAAGGCTCATCTTGGTCCGCTAATTGAACAAGCCTGCTCGCAGCTTGGAGGAGTATCGACGTACTGGGAGATGTACTTTCATTCGCTTCAATATGATTTTGGGAGCAAGCTGCAAGAAGGACTTAAGTTATATTTTGATTATTCCAAGCAGCTTGGACTGCTGGCGAATGAAGTGGAGCTTATTTTTTTTGAAGACCAATCTGCCCAATAGGTGAAAGAATGAAACTATTAGACTTGTATGCAAAGATGAAAGGCGACCTAAATCAGATTGAACAGGAGCTGGAGCGGAGCGTGTCGGATGACCATGTGCTGCTCGGCGAGGCTTCTTTGCACCTGCTCAAAGCCGGAGGAAAGCGGATCAGACCGATCTTCGTGCTGCTTGCCGGTAAATTCGGCGATTACCGGCTTGATGTGATGAAGCGGGTCGCAGTACCTCTTGAACTTATACATATGGCTTCGCTTGTGCATGACGACGTCATTGACGATGCTGATACTCGTCGCGGACAGCTTACTGTCAAATCCAAGTGGGACAATCGCATCGCGATGTACACGGGGGATTTTATTCACGGTAAAGCGTTATCCATTGCAGCTCAGCTTCCTAATCCGCAAATTCATCAAATATTATCAAATGCGCTTGTACAGATGTGTATCGGCGAGATGGAGCAAATTCGCGATTTCTTTAATACGGAGCAATCCATTCGTAATTATTTGCTTCGAATAAGGCGCAAAACGGCTTTATTGATTGCCATAAGCTGTCAGCTTGGCGCCGTTGCGGCCAATACCGATCGTATGACGGCTAATCGCTTGTATCGGTACGGCTATAATGTCGGTATGGCGTTTCAAATTCGTGACGACCTGCTTGATCTCTATGGAACGGAGAAGCAAATCGGCAAGCCGCCCGGCTCCGATATGCGTCAAGGTAACATAACGCTGCCTGTTCTTCTCGCTTTGCAGGACTTGAAAACGCGCGATCCGCTGTTAAGCGAAATCTCGGCGCTTCGAGAGCATGGGGGGAAAAAGGATGCAGGGCGTGCTATTGAAATGATAAGGAAAAGCGATGGCGGAGAGCTTGCGGATCAGCTCGCGAACCGGTATATAAAAAAAGCTCTCAACGCATTAGAGGGATTACCTAATGTGACAGCGAAAAAGAACTTGATCGACATTGCACATTTTGTCGGTAAACGTAATTATTAATTATGCAAATTTGAAAGGAATGGTTGGAGATGGAGAGAACTTTTCTGATGATTAAACCGGATGGCGTTCAGCGTGGCTTGATTGGCGAGATCGTTTCGAGATTTGAAAGAAAGGGACTGCAGCTGTCGGCAGCCAAATTTATGGTCATTAGCCGCGAGCTTGCAGAGCGGCACTATGAAGAGCATAAGGGCAAAGGATTTTACGAGCCGCTCCTCGATTTCATCGTATCAGGTCCGGTTTTTGCGATGGTATGGCAGGGCGACAACGTTATAGCACTGTCTCGCGCTCTAATTGGCAAGACCGATGCGCTGGACGCTTTTCCGGGAACAATCCGTTCCGACTTAGCGGTACATACGAATTTCAATCTTATTCACGGCTCCGATTCGGCAGCCAATGCGGAAAGAGAGATCGGTATTTTCTTCTCCAAGGAAGAGCTTGTTGACTACGAGCATACGATTCAGCGGTGGATTTGATTTTCTAGGGCAACTAGTGATGGAGGAAGCAATGCTTGAAGATCGTGATTTCTCACAATTTATAATTCGGATAAAGCAAAAGACCGACATCGATTTGTCGCAGTACAAGGAAGCCCAAATGAAGCGCAGGCTGACCACATTGCGAATGAAGCATGGATTTCATAATTTCGAGGATTACTGGAAAGCCATTGAACAAAACCGCAGTATGCTTAACGAATTTTTGGATCGAATGACGATTAACGTTTCCGAATTTTGGAGAAATCCTTCCCGTTGGGAGGTTTTGCAAAAACGCTTTTTCCCAGAGATGCTTAGTTCTGCAAACCGCCTAAAGGTGTGGAGTGCGGCTTGCTCTACGGGAGAGGAGCCTTATACGCTTGCAATGATTTTATCGGAGCTTGGAGTGCTGCAGCGTTCCTCACTGCTGGCGACGGATTTAGATTCGAATGTGCTGCAGAAGGCGCTGGAAGGCAGTTATTTGGAGCGCTCGCTGCGCGACGTTCCGCCGGCGTACCGGCAAAAATATTTTAAGCAAGCAGATGGCGCTTATCTAGTCTCGGACTCATTGAAGCAATTCATACAATTCAAGCAGCAAAACCTTCTGCATGATCTTTTCGACAGCTCGTTTGATTTAATCGTATGCCGGAACGTGATGATCTACTTCACGGAAGAAGCAAAGCATCTGCTGTATCATAAGTTTTCTAAGGCGCTTAAACCTGGCGGACTGCTTTTTGTTGGAAGCACGGAGCAGATTTTCTCGCCAGCCCAATACGGATTTGAAACCGCAGATACCTTCTTTTACCGCCGAGTTTAAGGGGCATGTATACCGATTTCTAACTTCTCCTATACTAGTTATAACGTAAATGACTTGGAGGATGAAGCAACCGATGGATAAGCGTAAGGTTATTGCCGCCTATAGGCGTGGTTTTATATCGATTCAGGAATGCGCGCAAATTATCGGAGTAGACAGCGGACAAATGACGAGACTTATCAATGATCCGATGCTAACGAAAGATGGAAAAGCGCTGCTTGTGAAAAGATCGGTCAACAGTTAATAAGCGGCAAGCGGTTCAGGCTGGCGGAATTGTCTTTCAACAGGACGATTCCTCCGGCCTCTTTTATTGCCCGGACTGCGGCGCCCGGCGGGTTCAAATTCTTGTCAAACCGGATGCGCTGTACTATAATGAGCAAAGATGTTTAGTGCAGTAAAGCATAGCAGGCGCTTATAGGCTTGCTTTGAAGGAGGAGCTTTGGTTGAGTTTAAGGTATTTGACAGCTGGAGAAACACATGGTCCCCAATTAACAGCTATAATTGAAGGACTGCCAAGCAATTTGACTATTGATTTCGAGGAATTGAACTTTCAGCTGCACCGTCGCCAGAAGGGTCATGGCCGTGGACGTCGGATGCAAATCGAGAAAGACACCGCTAACATTGTCGGAGGCGTGCGTCATGGCAGAACGACTGGAGCTCCTGTAGCGCTTGTCGTGGCAAACAATGACTGGAAGCACTGGACCTCTGTTATGAATATTGAACCAATCGAAGGCAGTGACGAAGAGAAGCGCCGCGTTCATCGCCCGCGTCCGGGTCATGCGGATTTGAACGGCGGTCTGAAATATGATCTGAAGGATTTGCGCAACGTATTGGAGCGCTCAAGCGCCCGCGAAACGGCTGCCCGTGTAGCTGTCGGTGCGGTAGCCCGCCAGTTGCTTGCGGAATTCGGCATTAAAGTAGCCGGACAAGTTATTAGTATCGGTGAAATTGAAGCGCCAGCTAATCAGCTTCCTGTCGATGAGTTGATCCGGTTGACGGAGGAATCCTCCGTTCGTGTCGTGGACAAGGAAACCGAGCAGAAGATGACGGATTATATCGATCAAATTAAAGCGGAGGGCGACTCCATCGGCGGCATCGTGGAATGCATTATCGAAGGCGTCCCAATCGGTCTAGGCAGCCACGTGCAGTGGGACCGCAAGCTTGATGGACGTATTGCGCAAGCGGTCGTATCCATCAATGCATTCAAAGGCTGCGAGATCGGCATTGGCTTCGAAGCGGCTAAGCTTCGCGGCTCGCAAGTTCATGATGAAATTATGTATAATGCGGAACGCGGCTATTATCGTGCAACGAATCGCCTTGGCGGCTTCGAGGGCGGTATGACGAACGGTGAGCAAATCGTCGTACGCGGCGTGATGAAGCCGATTCCGACGCTCTATAAACCGCTTCGCAGCGTAGATATTGATACGAAAGAGCCATTTACCGCGCAAGTAGAGCGTTCCGACAGCTGCGCAGTGCCTGCTGCCAGCGTTGTTATGGAGCATGTCGTCGCTTGGGAAGTTGCCAAAGCGTTTCTTGAAAAGTTCGGCGGCGATTCCATCGAGGAAATTCGCGCTAACTTGAACAATTATCTTGAACAGCTGGGACGGTACTAAGGATGCGTGAGCTTACAGTTGAATTAGGCGACCGTTCTTATCCCATATACATCGGGGAGGGCCTCCTGCAGGAGGCTTCCTCCTATTTCATAAAGCACGGAATTAGCAAGAAATCTCCACTGCTGATCATTACAGACAGCCATGTAGCCGATCTCCATTTGCAAGCTCTTGAATCAGAGCTGGCGGGCGCAGGCTTCAAGACGTCGAGCGTAGTCGTTCCCTCAGGGGAGAGCTCAAAGTCGTTGACGATGCTTGAGTCGCTTGTTACGAAAGCGTTGGAAGCAGGACTGGACAGGAAATCTGCTATCGTGGCGCTTGGAGGCGGTGTTGTAGGGGACCTTGCAGGCTTTGTGGCTGCCTCTTATATGCGCGGCATTAAATTCGTTCAGGTTCCAACTACGATATTGGCGCATGACAGCAGCGTAGGCGGCAAAGTAGCAGTCAATCATCCGCTTGCCAAAAATATTATCGGAGCTTTCCATCAGCCTGAGCTGGTCTTGTACGATTTGCATACGCTTCAGACGCTGCCTCCAAGAGACGTGAGCGGCGGCTTGTCTGAAGTGGTTAAACATGGCCTCATTTGGGATGAACAGTTCGTTGATTGGTGTGAGAACAATTCCGAAAAGCTGCTTGCGCTCGATCCTGAAGCGCTTGGCTATGCTTTGTATAAAGGCTGCAGCGTGAAAGCGGCCGTGGTATCGAAGGATGAGCGGGAAAACGATCTCAGGGCCATCTTGAATTTAGGTCATACGATTGGTCATGCCATAGAAGCGGTTGCCGGTTACGGCGAATTTATGCATGGCGAAGCGATATCGATCGGCATGATTGGATCGGCGAAACTCGGTCTGCGTTATGGTGCGCCTGAAGAGGTATACACGGTAACGAAGCGGGTACTTGCGAAATGCGGGCTGCCCGTGCGGTTGCCTGAACATATTGACGTAGACAAGATTATGGATGCGATGATGCACGATAAGAAATTTGCAGAGGGTACGATGGTATTTGTTGTTCCAACAGCCATTGGCGAAGTCGAAATAAAACCCGATGTGCCCGTGCAATGGGTGCGGGAAATTGTGGAGCAATTGAAACAGGAGGTGGAGCAGTAATGAGTGTTAGAGGAATTCGCGGTGCGATTACCGTTGATGTCAATGAAGAGCAGCCGATTTTGAATGCAACGATCGAGATGCTGAATGCGATCGTCGCTGACAATGAGATTGTGCCGGACGACATTTGCAGCGTATTCGTGACCGTTACGAACGATCTTGACGAGACATTCCCGGCTCGTGCGATTCGTCAAATGAACGGCTGGGAGCTTGTTCCGCTTATGTGTGCATTGGAAGTTCCGGTAAAGGGCAGTCTAGAACGATGCATCAGGCTGATGGTGTTAATCAACACGGACAAAACGCAAGCGGAGATACGTCATGTTTATTTAAGCGGCGCGAAAGCGCTTCGTCCAGACTTGTCCAAAGCTTAAAGCTATCATTCAAATATTAGCTCTTATACGTTTGAATCATGTGCGCTGCTTTTATTTCAAAGCAAAGCAGGCATTTGCCGTCATTGGACGGCAAATGCCGTTTACACTTGTTAAGCTCATCATCATAACAATCCCTTTGTTGACGCACGGGTGTTCGTTGTTGTATATTTAGTAACGTAAGTGAGAGAGCAGAGCAGGTTATGAGCTGAGTTGAGATGAGTCGAGACTAGTTGAGAGAAGCAGAGTGAGGCAGTTATTTGTACGGGTTTTGCTGAAGGAGCTGAACTTTTCTTGCGCGCATAGGTGCGGAGGAGGGTAGAAGCGCTTTTTGACTTTACCTACAATTATGTCTTTTTCCGCTTACACACTTCCGTCATCATCTAAACCAACGCTCCTGCTTTTGCAGGAGCTTTTTTTGTTCATATGGATAGAAATGATTATTACACAGGGAGGTTGTTCGGGATGTCAAATGAGCTGCAGCATGTTACACGTCTTGCCAGTCAATACAATTTAATTCCGATCGTTCGCTACATGATGGCGGATACTGAAACACCAATACGGCTATTCCAGCATTTTGCAAAGGAGAATCACGCCTTTCTGCTGGAGAGCGTCGAGGGTGGAGCGAAATGGGCGCGTTATTCGTTTATCGGAACAGATCCGTTCATGATGCTTTACGGTAAAAATGGCGAGATGGTGCTTGAGCGAAGTGGAGAGAAGCATGTGCTTAAAGATAAGCCGATCGAGCTTTTAAAGGCTCATTTGCGTTCCTTCCGCAGCCCGTCGCTTCCAGAGCTGCCTCCGTTCACAGGCGGTGCTATCGGATTTTTCGGCTATGATTTGCTGCAATATTACGAGAAACTTCCCGCACACAGAATTGATGATTTGAACATGAACGATATGCAATTTATGTTCTGCGATCAAGTAATCGTGTTCGACCATTTCAAGCAGCAGCTGCAAATTGTCGGTAACGTTCATATTGCCGAGGGTGCTACGGATAAGGAAATCGCCAAAAGCTACGAGGCGGCGGCAGCCAAAATTGAAGCGACGATTGAACGGTTGCAGCAGCCTGTGACTATCCCTGTAACGGCAGGCGGATCCATTCAGGTTGATTACGAGCTGGGAGATATCCAATCGAATGTAACGAAGGAGCAGTTCATTTCTAATATTGAGCAGGCGAAGCAGTACATTCGCGCAGGAGACATTTTCCAGGTGGTGCTGTCACAGCGCTTCAACATCGATACGGATATCGATCCGCTGCATGTGTACCGGGTGCTCCGGACGATGAATCCATCCCCTTATATGTATTATTTGAAAATGGGCGAGGAGGTCATTGTCGGGACGTCGCCGGAAGCGCTTGTGAAAGTAAACGGCGATCGCGTAGAGACAAGGCCGATTGCAGGCACTAGACCGCGCGGCAAAACGGCTGAAGAGGATAAAGCGCTCGAGCTTGAGCTGCTTGCTGATGAGAAGGAACGCGCTGAGCATTTGATGCTTGTTGACCTTGGACGCAATGATATCGGACGCGTGTCCGAGTTCGGTACGGTAAAATGCGATTCATTTATGGAAATCGAGCGATATTCACACGTTATGCATATCGTATCAAACGTTTCCGGCAAGCTTCATAAGGACAAGGACTTCTTCGATGCTTTCGTTTCCTGTCTGCCGGCGGGCACTGTCTCGGGCGCACCAAAGCTGAGAGCGATGGAAATCATCGCGGAACTGGAAAATGAAGCGCGCGGCGCCTACGCTGGCGCTATCGGATACTTAGGCTTCGGCGGGTCCATGGATACATGCATTACGATCCGGACGATTATTTTCAAGCACGGCAAAGCATATGTACAAGCCGGAGCGGGCATCGTATGGGATTCCGTGCCGGAGAGCGAATACATGGAGACGGTGAATAAGGCCAAGGGCATGCTCAAGGCGATTCGCACCGCGGAAGCGATCTTTGCGCAGCCGAAGAGCCCGCAAGACAGCTTTAATTCCATTAATATGGATTATTACGTCAAGGCTGGAGAGGGGCTTGGTCAATAATGCAGGGAACTGAAGCGATAACGATGCAGCAAGCGTTAAGTCAGCTTATTGGCGGCTCCGATCTCACAAGAGCGCAGGCTAATGCGGTCATGAACATCATCATGAGCGGCGAAGCTACGGCGGCACAAATCGCTGGAGTTGTCACCGCCATGCGGATGAAAGGCGAGACGAAGGATGAAATTACCGGGTTCGCCGAGGCGATGCGCGCGCATTCGAGCCACCTCCATACGGAACAGGAGGGCTTGCTGGATACGTGCGGAACAGGCGGATCGGGCATTCATAAATTCAACATCTCAACGGCTTCCTCCATCATCGCTGCGGCTGCCGGCATTCGGGTTGCCAAGCATGGCAACCGTGCGATGTCAGGGAAGACAGGCAGTGCCGATGTGCTGGAGGCGCTCGGCGTGCAAATTACAATTACGCCGGAGCAAGCAGCGCAATGCTTGCAGGAAATTGGTATTTGTTTCATGTTCGCGCAGCTGTATCATCCATCGCTTCGACATGCGGCCGTTCCGCGTCGCGAGCTTGGCATTCGGACAATCTTTAACATGCTTGGCCCGCTTACGAATCCGGCAGGAGCAGATAGACAGCTGCTTGGCTTGTATGACCGGACTCGGACCTCGACGGTTGCTGAGGTGCTGGGGGAGCTCGGCCTAAAGCGGGCGCTCGTCGTGAGCAGCCATGACGGGCTGGACGAAATTAGTATTTCTGCTCCAACCCAAATCTCGGAGCTGTTGGACGGAAAGGTTACAACTTATAATATAACGCCAGAGGAGCTTGGGCTTTCGCGTTGGCCGATCTCAGAGGTGATGGGCGGCGAACCGGAAGTGAACGCAGCGCTTATCCGCGCGATCTTCTCAGGAGAGCAGCACGGAGCTTACCGCGATATCGTGCTTGCGAATGCCGGTGCGTGCATCTACGTAGGCGGCTTGGCAGCATCGCTTAGTGAGGGCGTGGCCATAGCGGCCAAGGTTATCGATTCCGGCGAGGCGCAGCGGAAGCTCGTCAGCCTTATTCAAACGACAGGAGAGTTGGCACATGTTTCTGGATAAAATTGTAGCAACGAAACAGGCGGAGGTTGAAGAGCTCGCTGCCCGCTTTAATCTTGCGGAAGCAGAGAAACAAATCGCAGCGCTTGAGGCGTGCAGAGGCTTTGAGCATGCGTTAACAGCTGCTGGCCGCAACCGCAGTATGGGACTTATTGCAGAGGTGAAGAAAGCATCTCCTTCCAAAGGGCTGATCCGCCCAGATTTTGAGCCGACGACGCTAGCCGCTGCTTATGAAGCAGCAGGAGCGGATTGCATATCCGTATTGACAGACCGTGATTACTTCCAAGGCTCTAATTCATTTCTTAGCGCAGTAAGAGAGACGGTTAAGGTGCCTCTTTTAAGAAAAGATTTTACGATCGATCATCGTCAAATTTATGAGGCCCGCTTAATCGGGGCTGATGCGATTTTGCTCATAGCGGCTATTTTGACTCCATCGCAGCTGGGAGAATTTCATGATCTTGCAAAGTCTATCGGTATGGATGTGCTTGTAGAGGTGCATAACCAGGAAGAGCTCGAAGGCGTGCTTGAGCTAAACAAAGCAACACTGATCGGCATTAATAATCGTGATTTGAAATCATTCGTTACGGATTTGAAAACAACCGAAGCTCTGATCGGACTTATGCCGAAAAACGTTACCGTTATTAGTGAAAGCGGCATTGCGGGTAAGGCGGACATGGATTACTTGCAATCGATTGGCGCACACGGCGTGCTGATCGGCGAGCATTTTATGCGTCATGAGCATGTTGGTCAAGCGGTTCACGATCTAATGGGTCCGGTGGGGGTTCGATGAAACAGCTGCCGCGTATTAAAATTTGCGGGCTGAAGGATGTCCAAACGATTGAAGCGATGGACGGCTTGCCGATTCACGAAATCGGCTTCGTTTTTGCTCCGAGCAAGCGGCAGGTAGATAAAACGACTGCGGCGCAGCTTATAAAGGCTGTCGCACATTTAAAGGCGGCGGGCGAAGCACGTCCGAAGACAGTAGGCGTTTTCGTCAACGAAACGTTTGCGAACCTGCAGGCTATTTTAGCCGAAGCCCCGTTAGACGTTGTTCAGCTTCACGGCAATGAACCGGCTGAGTTTTGTTTGGAAGTACGCGAGAAGCTGAATGTACAAGTATGGAAAGTATTTTCCATTAAGCGGGATGCCGGAAAGAATGATTCAAGCTCGGCGTTTGAGCAGCTGTCTCCCTATCGATCTGCCGTTGATGCGGTGCTTATTGATGCGCCCGGCGGGGGAACTGGTCAGACTTTCGACTGGCAAGCGATAGAAGAATATAATAAAGCGGCTGAGGAGCTTGGCATAACGCTTTATGTAGCAGGCGGTCTGCATGAGGGGAATGTCCAGGAGCTGCTGAGGACGTATGCCCCGGGCGGAATTGACGTATCTAGCGGTGTAGAGACGGATGGACGGAAGGATATTGATAAAATCCGATTATTTGTAAGAAGGGTGATGGAAGCATGACACAAGTACCAGATGAGAATGGACGCTTTGGAAAATTCGGCGGTAGATATGTGCCGGAAACGTTAATGAACGCATTATTAGAGCTCGAGGAGGCTTACCTTCATTATTCGAAGGATCAGGCGTTTCAAGACGAGGTTCGTTATTTATTGTATAAATATTCGGGCCGGCCGACATCGTTGTACTATGCTGAACGGTTAAGCAAGCATCTAGGCGGCGCGAAAATATACTTAAAACGCGAAGACCTGAACCATACGGGCGCACATAAAATTAATAATACGATTGGTCAGGGCGTGCTAGCCAAGCGTATGGGGAAATCAAAAATTATTGCGGAAACCGGCGCAGGACAGCATGGCGTAGCATCCGCTACGATCGCTGCTTTGCTTGGGCTTGAGTGTAAGGTATTTATGGGCGAGGAGGACATGAAGCGCCAGCAGCTTAACGTCTTCCGTATGCAGCTGCTCGGCTCCGAGGTGGTGCCCGTTCTGTCTGGCACAAGAACGCTCAAGGATGCCTGCAACGAAACGCTACGCTACTGGGTTAGCCATGTTGAGGATACGTACTACATTTTGGGATCGGCAACCGGTCCGCATCCTTATCCATTGATGGTCCGCGATTTCCAGCGCATTATTGGAGACGAGGCGCGTCAGCAAATATTAACGGATGAAGGCAGATTGCCGGATTACGTGGTAGCAGCTGTAGGCGGGGGCAGCAACGCGATGGGCATATTTTACCCGTTCATCAATGATGATGGCGTGAAGCTGCTTGGTGTTGAGGCAGCAGGCCGCGGCGTAGACACGAACGAACACGCAGCAACGATGACCAAAGGACGTCATGGCGTTTTCCAAGGCTCGTTGAGCTACGTGCTGCAGGATGAGCATGGACAGGTTCAACCGGCGCATTCGATTTCCGCAGGGCTAGATTATCCGGGTATCGGGCCGGAGCATGCTTACCTGAAGGATTCCGGCCGCGCTGAATATGTGCCTGTAACCGATGCCGAGGCGCTCGAAGCGCTGCAGCTGCTGTCCCGTACGGAAGGCATTATTCCAGCGCTTGAATCCGCGCATGCGATTGCTCAGACGATCAAGCTTGCGCCAACGCTTGATAAAGACAAAGTAGTCGTTGTCAGCTTGTCCGGCCGGGGAGACAAGGACGTTGAGGCGATAATGGGATATTTGGGGGTAGACAAGCATGAATCACATTGATACGACGTTTGCACGTCTTAAAGCCGAAAACAAGACGGCGCTCATTCCTTTTCTTACGATGGGGGATCCTAATCTGGAAACCTCTGTCGCGATCATTCAAGCTCTTGAAAAAGCCGGCGCTGACATGATCGAACTAGGTGTTCCTTATTCCGATCCGCTAGCGGACGGACCAGTCATTCAACGTGCCTCCGAGCGGGCTTTGCTTCATAACAACATTACTTTAAAGGATTGTATTCAAGTAGCCGAGCAGGCGCGTGAAGCAGGAGTTACCATGCCGTTTATTTTGTTTACTTACTACAATCCGGTATATCAATATGGCTTGAACGCTTTCTTCGAGCTTGTACAGAGCAAAGGCATTAGCGGTCTCATTATTCCTGATTTGCCGATCGAAGAGGATGAAGAGGTCAGGCAGCTTGCGGAAGCGGCCAACGTCCATCTTATTCCGCTGGTTGCTCCTACCTCGAAGGATCGTGTTATTCGTATATCCCGCAAGGCAAAAGGCTTCGTTTATTGCGTCTCTTCGCTTGGCGTAACGGGCGTGAGAGCTGATTTTCATACCGGCATAGACGAGTTTCTTTCTACGGTCCGCGAAGCGACTGATTTGCCGATTGCCGTCGGTTTCGGTATTTCAAGCCGCGAGCAGGTGGCTCGCTTTGAAAAGCAGTGTGACGGTGTAATCGTAGGCAGCGCCATCGTGCGTCTGATTGAGGATGTTATTCCGCTGCTGCAGGATCCGAACAAGCGCGAAGCAGGCCTGAAGCAAATCGGCGATTTTGTCGCTCAGCTAAAGGGCTAATGATATAGTTAGTGAAAGAAGAGCCTCTTGCAACGAGCAAGGGGCTCTTCTCTTGTAAAAAAACTTTAAAACCTTAAACAGATATGAGACAATGGTTCAAGTAATTAGACTAGTCAATTATAAAAGAGGTGAACGGCTCATGCAGCCCAAAAGTAATATCATCCACCTTCCCGTTTATCAACCTGGAAAGCCGGTTGAAGATGTCAAGAGGGAGCTGGGATTAAAGGAAGTCATCAAGCTGGCATCTAATGAAAATCCGTTCGGCTGTTCCGAACAGGTTAAAGCTGCAGTAATCGAGGAATTAAGCAATTTAAATATTTATCCCGACGGCGGAAGCGTCGAGCTGACAGCAGCGCTGGCGGAAGAGCTTGGCGTAGACACGAATCAAATTATTTTCGGCACAGGCTCAAGCGAAATTATTTTAATGATTAATAGAGCGTTTATCGTTCCCGGGGACGAGACGATTATGGCGGACGAAACATTCCCCCAATACAAACATAATGCAGAGATCGAGAATGCCCGCATCGTAGAGGTTCCACTAAAAGAAGGCAAGCATGATTTGCCGGCCATGCTGGCTAAGGTGAACAGCCGTACGAAAATCATCTGGATTTGCAATCCTAACAACCCGACAGGGACGATCGTGACGCTGCCGGAATTGTCCGCTTTTCTGAAGCAGGTGCCTACCGATGTGCTGGTCGTGCTCGATGAGGCTTATGGCGAATATATTGATGATCCGGAATTTCCGGATGGCATACAATTGCTGCGCGAGCACCGCAATTTGCTCGTGCTGCGCACCTTTTCAAAAATTTATGGCTTAGCTGCACTGCGGATCGGCTATGGCGTCGGTCATCCTGACGTTATTCGCTTTACGAATCAGGTACGTGAGCCGTTCAATACGTCACGGGCAGCGCAAGCAGCAGCGAAAGCGGCATTAGCTGATAAAGCTTTTATTGAATACTGCCGTGAACAAAACAAACAAGGTCTTATCTATTTGTCCGAGCAATTTGATCGCCTTGGCTTATCCTACTTCCCTGCATATGGAAATTTCATCATGGTTGATACGAAGCGTTCATCACCTGAGGTGTTTGACGGCTTGCTGCGCAGAGGCATTATCTCGAGACCACGCTGGACGTATTACCCGAATCATATCCGGATTACGGTCGGTACGCGGGAGCAAAACGAAAAGTTTATCGCGGCGTTAGAACAGGTTTTGCAGGAATCGGCGGTGCAAGGATAAAGTTATGACTACTGTAGCGATTTTTGGGGTGGGGCTGATCGGGGGTTCGATCGCCCTTTGCTTTAAAGGAAAACCGGGTATTACCGTAATCGGGCATTCGAATCGTCCTTCTCAGATTGAGAAATACGTGCAGCGGGGCGTAGTCGATTACGCGACAACGTCGATGCAAGAGGCGGCTGAACAGGCCGATTTTATTTTCGTTTGCGTACCGGTCGGAAATATCGAGGAATATATCGAGAAACTGAGCCAATTTCAATTAAAGCCCGGCTGTATTGTAACCGATGCAGGCAGTACGAAGGCTTCAGTTATGGCTCGCGCAAAATCGCTTGATTTTGGCCAAGCTACGTTTATTGGCGGACATCCTATGGCCGGCTCTGAGCGTTCGGGAGTTGAAGCCGCATCCTCGCATTTATACGAGAATGCATTCTATGTATTGACGCCGGACGCGCATACACCCGAGGAAGACGTGGAACGTTTAGTTGAGCTTCTTAGCCACACGAAGGCGAATATCGTAAGGGTAGACGCGAAGGAGCATGATGAGATAGCGGGCGCGATCAGTCATTTGCCGCATATCATTGCCGTTTCGCTTGTTAATCAGGTAAGGGGCTACAATGAAAATAACGAGCTGTATGAATCGCTTGCTGCGGGGGGATTTCGCGATATTACGCGCATTGCCTCAGGCGATCCGATTTTATGGCGTGATATATTAATTAATAATCGCAAGGTTCTGCTTGAATTGCTTCGCGATTGGCGCAAGGAAACGGATAAATTCGTCGCGATGCTAGAGAGCTCTGATGGCGATGCGATTGCAGAGGCATTCGAAACAGCCGGACAATTCCGCAGCAAAATGCCCGAGCGCCGCAAGGGAATGATTCATTCCGCCTTTGATTGTTACGTCGATGTACCGGATCATCCGGGTATTATCGGTAATATTACGAGCGAGCTCGGGAACAGCCTTATTAACCTGAGCAATATTCATATTATCGAAAGCAGGGAGGACGTGCCGGGCGTTCTAAGACTTTCATTCCGGAGCCAGGAATATTTGGATCAGGCGGTTGTCTTGCTTTCGGCCAAAGGATACGACGTGCACCTTTAATCGGGTGTACGTTTTTTATTGCAATTAAGCGCTTTCAGATTCATATAAATAAAAATGAAAACGCTTATTGACAATTTGGAAGCGTATACATATAATAAAGGTACAGTATGGTTTCTCTCCACTCCTATCCAAATCCTATAGCACTCATCATGAGCGCTGACCACTCCTCGGAGTGGTTTTTTTTTATAAAAATTTAACTTCATTGTTCCCATAAGTAGACAACATATAAACAAAAATAAGAGCGCCATAAGGCGCTCAATGCTTATTTGTCTATAATTTCATCCAATTCCGACGAATGCTCATTAGCGGCAGCCTTGATTTCCTGATCTAACTTGCTCTCGCCTTGTATCTGTTTAGCGGCTTGGATTTGCTGCTCTAATTGCTCTTCGATCTGCCCAGTTCCATGCGCTTTCTGATGTTGTCTGCTTGTCGTCATTTGCATTCCTCCGCAATCGTTGTTCGCCCATAGGCTACCTTTTATTATCCGTAATCCTTCGAGATCCTATGCGTGTATTCCGTTATGATGGATCATTCTTCGTCTTTTTCTACAATCCTTCCGCCATTTTTTCATATGTGGAATGGCGTATTTAACGGTGCCAAGGAAAAGCTTATTTATTCCACTTGATCACATAATAAAGGATAGTCTAGGCAAGGATATAGCGGAAAGAAAAGCGAACTTTGAAAAAAAAAGTTAAGGAGAATGAACGGAAGTGTATGGCGAAAAAATAGTCGATGAAATTAAGAATCGCGCTTTTAAGCTCGAAAATACAGATGATCTTGACATAATCGTTCAAGCGATTGGAGATGCTGATTTTGTTCTGCTTGGGGAAGCTTCGCACGGCACCTCCGAGTTTTATACATTGCGGGCGGAATTATCAAAGCGCTTGATACTTGAAAAAAACTTCTCCTTCATCGCCGTGGAAGGGGATTGGCCGTCCTGCTACACATTGAACCGCTACATCAAACAATATCCGAATACTGCAGCGAACATCAGAGAAGCTCACCGAGATTTTAATCGCTGGCCAACGTGGATGTGGGCAAATAATGAAGTGATGAATTACGCGGAATGGCTATATGATTTCAACAAAAATATTTCTGCTGGAAGAAAGATCGGTTTTTATGGAATCGACGTATACAGTCTATGGGAGTCCATGGATGAAATCCTCAGTCATTTGAAGAAAACGGGATCACCGGAATTAAAGGCGGCACAAAAGGCTTTTGACTGTTTTGATCCCTATAAGCGCGATCCTCAAACTTATGGGGTTTCGGCAGCTTTCTTATCTGAAAGCTGCGAGGAAGAGGTAGTCAAGCTATTGACCGATCTTCAAGTTAAACGACAGCTTAGCAAGGGAGAAGATGAAGCAGCTCTTAGTGATGAATTGAATGCACTGGTTGCGGTGAACGCCGAACGATATTACCGGTCGATGGTTCAAGGCGGCCCGGATTCCTGGAATGTCCGGGATAGGCATATGGTTGAGGCGCTTAATCGGATTAAAGCATTTCACGGACCGGATGCCAAGGCAATTGTGTGGGAGGATAATACGCATATCGGCGATGCGAGAGCGACGGACATGGAAGCAGATGGGATGGTGAACATTGGGCAGCTGCTCCGTGAGCAGCACGGCGATGATCGTGTATATGTTGTAGGTTTCGGAACACATCGAGGCACCGTGATTGCAGCTGATCAGTGGGGCGGTGAAATGCAATCCATGGAGGTACCGGAAGCACAATCAGGCAGCTGGGAAGATTTGATGCACAAGGCAGGAGCGTACGACAAAATCCTGTTGTTTGATCATGACTCTGAGCCTTTCCTGGAGACGGTAGGGCACCGGGCTATCGGTGTCGTGTACAATCCCCGCCGCGAACGCGGAAATTATGTGCCGTCTGTTATGGCCCT